>JACQGX010000150.1 GCA_016199265.1 Chloroflexota bacterium
ACACTGCGGCGGGTGCCACCAGTTGGTCCGGAGGGGTCCGCCGCTCACCCTGAGCGTGTCGACGGGCGCATCACTCTGCGCATCCGGAAGTTCGGGTTACACCCCAATGCGGCTGCGTGGTACTAACGGTGCGGCTACGTGGTACTATGCGCCCCTCGGCTGATCCAAGATCTGCTGCACCATCGCGTTCACCTGCTTGAAAAACGCCGTCGTGGGTGCCTCTTCGCCTTTCCACAGCTTGTCGAGCTGCGGCTTGAGCACCTGGTTTTCGATGTCTTGGCCGCGGAAGTTCCACGGCTCCCGGAATGGCATCACTTGCTCGACCGCCTCCAGCCACGCCTTGTGCAGCGGGTTCGCCAGGATGCGCTCGTGCTTGTATTGCACCGCGGCGATGAACTTGGGGTCGTCAAGCTGCGCCTTCTTGCCATCGACCGAATAGAGGTCGGCGCCCCACGAGCGCGCCCACGTGATCCAGAACTGCGCCGCCTGGCCGGTGGCCGGGATGATGAGTCCCCAGCGCGATACCGCCGCGCCGTCGACCTTCTTGACCCGCCTCGCCAGGTCGAGCACCTGCTCCCAGGTGCTGCCAGAAGTCGGCGCTTGCTGCCCGGCCTCCGCGACCGCGTTGGCGTTGTAGTAGATCACACAGTAGCTGGGGTGGAGCTTGAACGGCAGCCCGTACAGCTTGCCGTCGAGTCTCCCGCCGTCGACCGAGCTTCTGTAATACTGATTGAGGTCGAACTTTTCGCGCCGCACGAACTCGTCGAGCGCGCTCAGGCCGCCGAGATACGCCCATTTCGACGACTGGCTCTGCGCGTTCCCACCCCAGAGCGCGTCTCCCAGCGAGTTGGCCGCCATCAGCGCCACGATCTTGGTCTGGTACTCACCTCCTGGGAACGGCTCGAGCGTCACCTTGACCGAGGGGAACTTGCTCGTGAACTCCGGCAGCCGTTGATCCAGGGTGTCCGCCTCCGATCCGGCGCGGACGTGCAGGCGCAACGTCGCTGGTCGGGAGCCTGCCTTAGGCGGCACCTCGCTCCGCGTGGCCTCGCCGCACGCGATGGCGATACCGGCCGCCGCGCCCGCGGCGAGAGACATTGTCAGGCGTCGCGTCGGCCGTGCCGGCAGAATGGGCGTTCTCCTTTCCCCTCTCGCTGCCGAGACACCCAAGTGTCCGGACGATCCAACAGGAACTGTGTCACGTGTGTCGATCGCTGTCATGCGTGTGTCCTCCTATTTCACAGGTACACGCCACTTCCCATTGACGCGCCTTACCGGCGGTTCATGTGCCTACTTTCGGTTGTTGCTTGTCGGGCTATCCCGGAGTATTCCTCGCCACTGGCGTGGCCGCTCATCCTGAGCTTGTCGAAGGATGAGCCGGGCCGTGTGAAGAGTCCGGACTATTCGTTTCCCTCGCTCACCTCCTCATACTGCTGCCCTGCCATGTCCCCGCAGCCCGGCTGCGCCGGTTCGCCATCGGCGCGGGCGCCCTGCAGGGATGGCATTGTGCGCTGCATCGTAGCACTTTCCGTGCATACGGGCAGGTCCATCGCTACTCGTGGCCGGCGTCAAGCTCGCGCCGCACCAGCCGCGTGCCTTCCACCAGCGCGTGCAGCTTGGCGGCGCAGACCCAGCGGGCGGAATGGTTGAAGCCGCAGTCGGGGTTGAGCCAGAGCTTTCCGGCGGGCACGAGTTGCAGCAGGCGGCGGATACGCCCCGCGACCTGCTCGGGCGTTTCGGGATAAAACGACTTCACGTCGATCACTCCGGCGCCAAGCTCACGGTCGATCGACAGCCGCTGCCACAAGTCGATCTCGGCGAGCTCGCGCCCGGCGAATTCGAGCACGAACTGGTCACACTGCGCTACGAGCACGTCGGGGAAGAGCGTGGCATAGCTGCGTGCGGTGCGCGGCCGTCCGTGGAAGTTGCCGAAGCAGAGGTGGAGCAACAGCTTGACGCCGCGCTCGCGCAAGCCGGCCACGGCGGCGTTATAGAGCTGCGCCAGCTCGGTGGCCGGAGGCGGCTCGGCCTCGCGCGGTGTCTCGCCGCCCGTCATCGCCGCCGGAGAGAAGATCGCGTCCGAGCCGGAGCGGTGAAACGAGAACGACGGGTCGTCCAACTGGACGGTGCGGGCACCGGCGTCAACGCAGCGATGCAACTCGGCGTTGATCAGCCTCGCCAGGTCGGCGGCAATCTCGAAGCGGTCTTGGTACGGCCCGCCGTCCGGTTGGATCTGCAGCGCGAACATGAGCGGACCGGGACACGTTACTTTGAGCAGCTTGTCGGTCAGCGTGCGGGCGAAGACGAACTCCTCGACAATCCCTAACCCTTCGGCCCGCGTCAGGCGCGCTTCCGTCTGCTGCTCCGGCGGCCGCAGCGTGAGACGTTCGACGGCGCGGAACTGGGGCACCATGTCGTAGCCCGGTGAGCCCAGCTTGCGCGCCACCGGCAGCGGCTCGAGTCCGTGCAGCCGGCCGTAGAAACCCTGGACGAAGTGCAACCGTCGCATCTCGCCGTCGCTGAGCACGTCGATGCCGGCGCGCTCCTGGTCAAGGATGGCCAGTCGTGTCGCGTCGGCGTAGAGCTCCTCCAGGTCGGTGGGACCGAACTCGCCGCGCGTCACCGCCTGCCGGGCAACGTGCAGCCAACCCGGGATGCCGTGGCTTCCGACGACGGTCGTGGGGAGGATGGGAAGCGGACGATCGGACATGGGACTATCGACACAGGCCTTCCCCCGATACGGATAACGTGATAGTGACCTGCGTTGCTCGGCGTGACGTGTTGCGTTGCATGTCCATCATAGTGCCCTGAACGCTGCCTACTGGTGCTCTATACCACAGCCAAGGTGAAACCCGCAGGCGTCCTCACTTTGCACTTTGCACTTTGCACTTTGCACTTGGTTTAGGTCGTATCGCTGGCGGCTGATGCTACTATTCGGCCGTCCGGTGCCGCAAGCGTATCTGGCTGTTGCCGGTCGCCGGACAATCAACGTGCCCGGCGTCGAGCGGTACACTGCATAGAGCCGGCACACACCTGACCGTGCATGCGTCCGGCGGTCGGCCGGCACGCGCTATGCCCTTCGGCATAGCGACACGAACGATGCGGAGGAGTGGCGATGTACTTCAAACAGATCCTCGACGAGCACAACGGCTGCGCTTCGTACATCATTGCCTCACGGGAGACGCACGAGGCCGCGATCGTCGATCCCGCGATCGACATCCGGCCGTATGAGGAGCTCCTCGACGAGCGCGACTTCACCCTCAAGTACGTGATCGACACGCATATCCACGCCGACCACGTCTCGGGTGCGCGGAAACTGGTGGCAGCGCGCGGTGGGGAGCTGTGCCTGCACGAGGTTGCCCCGGTCGTGTACCCGTTTCGGCCGCTTGAGGACGGCGAAGAGCTGCAACTCGGCCAGCTCCGGCTGCGGGTGGTGCACACCCCCGGCCACCGGCCGGAGGTCATCTCCATTTTGATCGTCAATCCGCCGCGCAGCCCAGAGCCCTCGATGGTGCTCACCGGCGATTCGTTGCTCGTGGGCGACGTCGGGCGTCCCGATTTTGGCGGCGAAAACGTTGCCGGCCGGTACGCCGCCGACCAGTACGAGAGCTTGACCCGCTTGTTGCGGCTGCCGGACTGGGTGGCGGTGTTTCCGGGGCACTTCGAGGGGCCGTGCGGCAAGGGCATGTGCGGCCGGCCGAGTACCACTATCGGCTTCGAGCGCCTCTTCAACCCGCTCGCCCGCCTCGACCGCAAAGCGTTTCTCGATACCGTGTTGAACGGCGTCCCCGCCCGGCCCCTCAACATGGATGCCATCTACAACACCAATCGCGGCGTGATCGACAAACCGTGGGCGATGCTGACGACGAGCCCGCACGTCGCAGAGATCACCCCCGAAGCGCTCCCTGCGCGCGCCGCGAACGCGCTGGTGCTCGACGTGCGCGAGCCGGACGAGTACACCGGTGGCCACGTGCCGGGTGCGGTCAACATCCCCCAGTCGCTGATCGCCTCGCGTCTCGACGACCTGCCGCGCGACCGTCCCATCGTGACCGTCTGCCGCTCCGGATACCGAGCCCACCGTGCCGCCCAGTTCCTCAAGCAGGTGGGATACGCACAGGTAGAAAACCTACAAGGCGGCACCGAAGCCTGGCGTGAAGCCGGCCGGCCACTCGCCTTCGGCGATGCCGGCGATAGCGGCGACGCCGGCGACACCGGCCTCGAACGGCGCCCTGTTGCCGAGACGCTCTGGACCCACGCCGGGGTGCTCGGCGCCGTCCAGCCGGCCACCTCTGCGCCCGCGGCCGGGTCTTAGCGTCTCGATGACGTCCGCCCATTGGGCTGCTAGTGGTCTGTCAAGCGTCGATTGATGGGTAGAGATGCTGGCGCTTGATCCGGGCGTCAGCGGTCGTGAAGCGCCAGGAGACGGGTGCGCCCCGGGCGTTGCGCCGCGCTTCCCAGGCGCCGACCTCCTCCCGGACGACGGCGGGATCGTCGAGGCGTCGATCGAGGCACTGTCGGGCAAGCTGCCTCGACACTCGTGCGGTAAGATGGGGCGTCACGTAGGTGGATCGATGTGAACGCGCCGGCCCGGCGGGGCGTGTGGGCGGGGTAGGCAGTGGCGGGGTGCGGGTGAGCAGAGCAGAGAAGAACGAGAGACGCACACGAGGAGGACATGGATGCGGCCGAAAGAGCGGATTGAGGCGGCCTTCGCGCACCGGTCGACCGACAAAGTGCCGGTGCACCACATTGGGATGTCATCACGGGCGGCCTCTGTCGTGCTCGGGCGAGAAGTCTATGTCGGCGGGGGTATTCAGCGGTGGCGCGAGGGCACGGCCCTCTGGCACGGTGAGGCGGCGCACCAGGAGTTCGTCGACCGCTCGTTCGAGGACGCCATCGACTTAGCCTTGGCCGTTGGCAACGACATCGTCCGCCCTGAGTACTGGCGGATGGCCCGCAAGCCAGACCAGCGGCTGGACGAACACACCTTCCGCTATCGCCAGGGCGACGAGTGGTACGTCATGCGCTTTGACCCCGACACCGAGCTGTACCAGGAGGTCGAGCGCTCGCCGCGGCCGGAACTGGCGCCCGACGATCTGGCGCGCCAGGTCGCCGTAGCCGAAGAGGCGGCCGAGCGCTACCGGCCGCGGCCGGAATCGTATGCGACGACGTTGCGGGCACAGCAGCGCCTCGGCGCAGATTGGGTGGTGCGCGTGGGTGGCGTCGGCCTCGGCATCCCGCGCGAGCCGATGTGGCTGGAGGCGATCGTGGCGCGGCCGGACCTGGTGGTGCGCTGGCTAGACGCGCAGGCCGAGCGTGCCGTGCGCACCGTCGCCTTTCTCGCCGGCCATGGGTTTCGCTACTTCTGGGGCGGCGACGACTTTGCCTCCAACCAGGGCCCCTTCTACTCGCCGCGCGCCTTTCGCGCGCTGGTGGTGCCCCGCCTGCGCCGCATTACCGAGGCCTGCCATGCTCACGGGGGCTATCACCTGTTTGCCAGCGACGGCAACTTGTGGCCGGTGGCCGACGACCTGTTTGGTACGGAGGCCGTGGACGGCTTCTTCGAGATCGACCGGCGGGCGGGCATGGACCTCGGCGAGCTGCGCCGCCGCTTCCCGCGGCTGACGCTGATCGGCAACATCGCCTCGTCGACGGTGCACCAGGGCACGGTCGAGCAAGTGGTCGCGGAGACGCGCTCCTGCCTCGAGGAGGCTAAGCGGAGCGGCGGCATCATCGTCGGCTGCTCGAACTACCTCATGCCGGGAACTCCCGTCGCGAACATCCTGGCCATGCTCGACGTGATCCGCAAAGAGCGTTGCTAGGTGGGCTTCGTCGATCGCCGGCCGCCGCGTTCGCCTCGGGGCATACGCACACACCCCATGCCCCATCTGATAAAGGAGATCGCGGGCCGGCGCCGCAGTCACGGCTATTGTCAGGCTGCTGCCGCGTCGGGCGGATCCTGCTGGTTGGGCTGATCGGCTTGATTGAGGCGAACCCTGGCCAGATGGGGATAGCGCCTGCGCCACGCCGGGCCGTAGGCGAACTCCCACGCCTCGTCGATCCGGAACTGACCGGGTTGGTATAGCCCGTGGGCGGCACCCAGATCACGGTAAATGGCCAGCCACACGGCGGCATACTTGTGCTCGATGAGATAGCGCGCCACGCTGCGCAAGGCCCCGTCGACCCACCGACCGCCTTGCAGCTCATACAGGCCGCCGAGGCGGCGAAGCAGATTGCGCAACTCGTCGGCTCGCGCCACGACCCGCGCCTCGGTCTGCGCGATCAGCGTTTCTAGTTCGTCAGCGCGCCCCACGTTCTCAGTCTTCTTGCTCTCGGCCATGCTGGTTCCTTTCCGGGAACGAGCGGCGACGGCGCTTCTGACTGATCCCTGTGCAAATGTCCAAACCCCGCTACCGGACTGCTCCAGGATGGCGTCTCTGGTCCTCAGTGCAGCGATCAGTAGGGCTTGCCTCGTCGTGTCATTGACCCCGTTGTCTGAGTTCATCGTCACACAAAGCGTGCCACCGTGGACCATCTAGAGCGCCGGCCAACACCTCGACGGCAAGACTGGTCTCTGCCTGCTCGTTCCCTCGGCTTACTGTGCCATTTGGCCGAACTACCTGCCGCCGGCGTGCTCGATCACGCCGCCGCCATCGGGCGCCGGCTCAGGCCCCGCGTCAGGCCCTCCCGGCCATGAGCGGGAGCGTCCCATACTGCTCCACCAACTCGGTGATCTGCTGAATGCGCTCAAGGCGGGCGTTGGTGGGCGTATCGTCGCTGACCGACAGGATGAAGTTGTCGCCCGGAGCCATGCGCCGTAAGAGCTCGAGCACGTAGGCCTTCAGTTCGCCCGGCGCCAGGTCCTCCCACAGCAGGTGGGGCGAGATGCCGCCGTCAATGCAGATGCCACCCGCCCAGCCTGCCCGACCGGCCTGCTCAGCCCTCGTTCCCTGCCTGGCTCCCTTGGCACCAATGGCCCGGTTAGCCCCGTTGGCCCAAGCGGCGCGGGCCTCCCAGAGCGGCGTGTCGCCATATGGCGGCGGGGTCAGCGACTCGATCCCGTCGGGCTGCGCTTCTGCTACCCACGGCAGCAGGGCTTGGAGCTTGCCTCACATGTGCACGTTGTGCAGTTTGCCCTTGGCATGCAGCACGTCGGAGAGCCGGCGCAGCGACGGTAGGGCGTAGCGGCGGAACAACTCCGGGGTCTCGAAATCCGCGTTGGTGTTCTCCCCCGTGTGGATGATCGCGGCCGGCGAAGCGGCGGCGAGGTGGTAGGAATCCTCCGCTTTCTCTTGCATCAGCCCGACGAGCGTGCCCATCTCCTGGGGGTAGTCCAGCAGAGTGTAGGTGGCCGCCTCGTAGCCCATCCAGCCCACCATCAGGCGATGGAGCGGCGTATCGGGCACGCCCACGCCCATCGTCAGACCATCGTCGCCGATCTGGGCGTCCACCTGGAGGTACTTCTCGTAGCACGGCCGGTAGACGGTGTCCTCGATGATGAACTTGACCACGGGGTAGTCCCGCATGGACGTGAAGGGGTACTTGGTCAGGTAGTGGGTGTGGGCGTAGTCGTCGGCTTCGGTGTAGGCCAGCGTGAGCACGCCGACCGGTGTCTCCCAGCGCACGCGCCGGCCTCCGGCCTGCTGCTCTTCGCGCACCTGCACGTTGGGGCGCACCGTCTCGACCACGGGTCCCGCTTTGTCGAAAATGTCGATGCGCAGCTTACGAGCGACGGCGTAGTAGTCGAGGCCGCGGAGCTCCTCGGGCAGATCGCCGGCGCGCTGGTGGGCGCGGAGCCAGGTCTTGAACTTGGGTGCCCATGGCAGCCGGTCCGGCATTTCATGTCGGTGGGCGGCCACGAGCCGTTCGCGGGGAGTCATGGCTGCCATGCCCCTCAGGTTCTCAAGACAGCATGGTAAATCAGGCTATCTCACCAGATCCAGTTCCAGGACCTTCGACACCATCGCCGGCGCGACCCACTAGTGGATCTCATCTGGCCGGACAGCGTCGCGCCACGGCCCGCCGAGCGTCCACCGGCTGCGTGCCGCTTCGGCGCCCTGCGCCATCGTGACTTCACCCTCTTCTGGATGAGCGTCATCACCTCCAACACCGGCTATTGGATGCAGCTCGTCGCCGCGTTCGCGCTGTCGACGTGGTACCCGCTCTCGGTCGCGCTGCTCGTCGGCGTCGGCGCGATGAACTTCGCCTTCGGCGCCACGGCGAGCACGCTGCTCCAGACCATCGCCCCCAACGCGCCGCGCGGCCGCATCATGAGCCTCTACACGCTCTGTTTCCTTGGTCTGTCGCCCCTCGGCGCCGGCTTTATCGGCCCCATCGCCGACCTCACCGGCGCCCCGGCCGCGATCCTCGCCGGCGCCCTCGTCGTTGCCCTCGCCGCCCTCACCCTCGCCCTCACCCGCCCCGACGTCCGCGCCCTCGAGTAACTACCTGGTCATCCCTGTCTCAGGATGACAGACGACGCGCTATCTATC
>JACQGX010000016.1 GCA_016199265.1 Chloroflexota bacterium
GTGGCCGCCTCTGGGGAGTTTCTCATGGCCGCCGACACGCCCTCTGGAACAAGTCCTTGTTTATCTACAGCGTCATCACGTTGACATACTTGGGCATGCCCCAGCGGATGTTGTAAAGCCGAAAGGCGTTCCACTGCCAGGGATAGAAATCCTTGAGGTCGTCCTGCTTGAGATCGACCTTGGTGTACGGTTCGAGATCGAGCACGCCGCCCCGTTCGGCAAACCCTTCGATAATGTCGGCCCACGTCTCGAACACGTCCCACGCGGTGCCGGCCGCCATCGCCGCGACCTGGACGCCCGGATAGACCTGGTTTGGCGGCACCGGTTCGACGGAGACGCTGATGTTGGGGTGTTCGGCGCGGAAGGTCTTGTCCAGGGCCTCAGCCGCGGCGTCGCGCAGGACCTGATCGTTGCGGTTCATCCACTTGATCTCGGCCGTCCCGGCGACCTTGAGGCCGCCCCCGGTCTGCTCGCGCTGGCCGGAAGAACCAGCCGGGCCACAAGCGGCGAGCAGCGCCACACCACCTGCGCCAATCGCCGCGGCCGCCCTGGCCAGCAGGTGGCGTCGTGACGGCGTTCGGACCGCACGGTCCGCGTAGTTGACCGGTGCCGTTGATGCAGCCGACGCAAGGAGTCTCATCGCCTACAGCCCTCCTCCGAGCGGCCGGACACGCGCCTGCTCGGGAGAGGCACGCGTCCGCTAGCAACACAACTCAGTCCGGGCCGTTCCGGGACGGCCGCCGGCGGTAGTGTACTCGGGTCGGCCACGAAACGCAATCGACTCACCCAATGCGCCTACTCGCCTCCCTGCAAACGCGCTGCAAACGCGGGCCGCGTATGCTGCACGCAGGCCAGGCGCAGCGGCGAACAGCCACGGCGGCGAGCCGCGTCAGCGTACGCCGCCACGGTTCGTCCCAGCGGGGCGCGGCGGCGTGTGGCACTTCGGTTGGAGGATCGAGGGTGGTCGTGCGTATGATGGGCGGCGAGCTCGTGGGGGCGGTGCGCCTGGGGCTGCTGGCGCTCGTCAGCGTGGGGCTCTTGGCTGGCTACGTCGGCAGTGGCACCTATGCCGCGTTCGTCGCCCAGACGACCAATCCGCACAACGTGTTCCAGGCCGGCACGCTGCGCCTGACCAACAGTCGCAGTGGGGAGGCCCTCTTCGCGGTCGAAGCCATCGGTCCCACCAGCCGTAACGTCGCCACCGGTGGCGCGGTCGTGCAGACCGGGCCCACGACCGGCGGCCTCGCCCCCGGCTCGACGCTGGCCAACAGCTTGACGCTGACGAACAGTGGCACGCTGCCGGCGGGCGAGCTGCGCCTGCGCATCCCCGACGGCGGCATCACCAACACGAACGACGTCGCGGCCCACTGCCATCCCAGCAACAGCGGCAACGCCGCGACGCCCGACTGTGGCCGCCAGCGGCTGAGCGACGTGCTCGAGCTGCTGGTGTACTACCCGGTCGACGGCACGGGCACGCACCACGTCTGCGTCTACGGGAGCAACGCCGCCAACCTGGGGCGGGTAGCGGCGGCCACCGCCGCGGGCATGGAGACGGCGTGTGGCTTCGGCCCCCTCACCACCGCATTGCCCCTGGCGGCGACCACGACAGTGGACGTGGCCACGGGGACGGCCGCGCCGGCGCTCCTGGCGGGCGTGCGTGTGCCGCACGCGGTGGCGAGCGACACGGTGCAGGCGCAGTGGCCGGCGGGGCAGAGCCGCACGGTGCAGCTCGTCGTACGGCTGCCCGAGGGCGCGACCAACGCGGTGCAGGGCGCCAAGGCCACTGTAGACCTCTTGTGGAAGTCGGTCGCCCAGGCGGCGACGACGGGCACCGCGGGAACGCTGGGCGTGGGGGGCTCGGCGGCCGCCTACTTCCCGCCGGGTCCGCCACAGAACGTCAGCGCCGACGCCGGCGATGGCGAGGTGACGGTGACGTGGCAGCCCCCGGCCGACGATGGTGGCGGCGCGGTGACTGCGTACACCGTCACGGCGGTGGAGGACAGCACGAAGACGGCAACCTTGGGCGGCGCCGCCCGCTCGGTGCGTTTCACCGGCCTGACGAACGGCGCCAGCTACACGTTCGCCGTTCGTGCGAGCAACGCCTTCGGCACCGGTGCGGCCGCGATGTCGCCCGCTGTGGCGGGACTGACCACCGTATCGTTCAGCGCCGCCGGCTTCAATGTGTCGGAGGGCGCCGGACAGGCAGCGGTGACCGTTACGCTCGGCGCTCCGTCCGCCGCGACTGTGTCGGTGGGCTATGCCACAAGTGATGGCACAGCCTCCGTCGCCCGCGGCGACTACACGGCCACCAGCGGCAGCCTCACCTTCGCTCCGGGCGAGACAAGCAAGTCCATCGCAGTGGCCGTCACCAACGACACGCTCCTGGAGACGAGCGAGGCGTTCACCGTGACCTTGAGCAGCCCCGTCAATGCCACCACCGGCACGCTCAGCAGCGCCACCGTCACCATCGCCGACAATGACCCCGGGCCATCGCTCGTCGCGGCGATCGACCATGAAACGTATAGGTACACGGACGATGGCGTGTACGCTTACAGCGCCGCGGTCAACCCAACTACGAACCGCATCTACGTGGCGCGAGGCAAGCTCCGCCACGTCACCGTGGTCGATGGCGCGACGAATACGGTCATCACCAGCATCGAGGTACCTGAGTCCGGCACCAACATCCGCGACGTGGCAGTGAACCCAACGACGAACAGGATCTACGCGACCGACGGCAACGGGACGCGCCTGCTGGTCATCGACGGCGCAACCAACAGCGTCATTGACAGTGTGTCGCTCGGCAGCTATGGCGCATTCCCCATTGGCGTGGCGGTCGACCCGAGCACGAACCGCATCTACGTGGCCAACTACGGCAGCGGTGAGGTGAAGATCGTCGACGGCGCATCGCATACGGTCACTTCAAGATGGATTGGCGGCAGTCCGGCGTGGATCGCGGTGAATCCCGACACACACCGGGTCTTCGTCAAGCGCGACAACCAACTCGTCGTCTTTGACGACGTTCCTGGTTCCGGAAATGCCATCGTCTCCGTCGGTGGAGCACGGCGGGTGGCAGTGAACCCGACGACGAACCGCGTATACGTCACGAGCATCTGGGGAATGAGCTACGGAACGTATGTCATCGATGGCGCGACGCTCGGTGTCGTCGCTTTGATCGACGGCATCGGTTCGGAAGGTATAGGGGTCAATGCGGTGACGAACCGGGTGTTCGCGTGGGGAGGTGCTGCGGGCGCGAAACTTAGTGTAATCGACGGCGATAGCCACGCTCTGCTGGCGACGTTGTCCGTGGCGAACGCCGAATACGGTGGGATTGGCGTGAACCCGAATACCAACCGCGTCTACGTAGCGAAATCTGGCTATCGGGGCGGTGTCTACGTCATCCAGAACTAGGCCAAGTGCCAGGTGCAGCGCGCAGAGAGGTTCCCTGCGGACCCCACTGTGGCATTGGCTTAGAGCACGCCTCGAACCGCGGTTTCCCATTGCTGGAGCGCCGCTGGCGTCTATGAGGAGGAGTGTCGGCCACCGGCGGGGAGCGGGTAGGCCAGCGATGGCATGTCCAGGTCGCGCCGGACCGTCTCGGCGGTGCGAGCGAGGCGCTTGTGGGTGTGGCCGAAAAAGCGCTTGTACGAGGCGCAGAAATAGGAGAGCTGCGCTTCGGCTGCGCCCGTGCCGATGATCCGGTAGCGCGGGCACTCGCCATGGCAGAGCACCCTCCAGGGACACACCTGGCAATCGGGGTGCAAGTGTGGCTTCATCGCGGTGAACTGCTGGAAGCGGTCCGAAGCCAGCATCGCCTCGATCGTCGTCTCGTGCACGTTGCCCAGCTTCCACTCGGTCTCGACGAAGAAGTCGCATGGGTAGCAGTCGCCGTTGTGTTCGAGCACGATGTAGCCGCACGCCGGCGCCATGTGACAGACCGCCGGCTGTCCGGCGACGATCATCTGGAGCAGGCTATCGAAATAGCGGATGCGGACCTTGCGGAACCCGACGTCCATCCAGGCGTCGAACAGGCCGTTGAGGAAGTCGCCGTACTGCTCGGCCGTGATCGAGTAGTCGGCGAACTCGATCGCGTCGCTCGACCCGACGGCGCCGCTGTGGTGTCCCCCTTGAGGCTCGACGCACGGGATGAACTGGAGATGCTCGATGCCGAGCTTCGTGTAGTAGCGGAGCAGCTCCCGCGGTCGGTGCACGTTGGCCGCCGAGACGACGCACAGCACGTTGAACTCGGCGCCGAACCGCCGCAGCAGCTCGAGCGCCCGCATCACCCGCGCGTGCTGGCCCTCGCCTTTGCGGTCGACGCGGTAGTGGTCGTGCCACTCGGGAGGGCCGTCGAGGCTCAGCCCGATCAGGAAGTTGTACTCGCGGAAGAAGCGCGCCCACTCTTCGTCGAGCAACGTGCCGTTGGTCTGCAGCGCATTGGCCAGCTCCCACGTGCGCCCGCGCTCGAGGACGGCGTGGGCACGCGCCGCCCTGATCTGCGCCTGCACCACCTCCTGGAACCACCGCAGCCCCATCATCGTCGGCTCGCCGCCCTGCCAGGCGAACGTCAGATACGGCGACGAAACGCGGGCGTACTGGTCCATGAACGTGCGGAACGTGTCCAGCGTCATCGCCGGATTGGTCCGCCAGGGATAGAGACTCTGCTTCTCCAGATAGAAGCAGTACGTGCAGTTCAAATTGCACCTACTGGAAGCAGGCTTGATCAGGACGGTGAGCGGTCGGTTGCGCGCCATGCGGTTGGTGCTTTCTAGGTGTGGAGGTGGCTGGGTAGACTGCCCGACGACCGACGACCGATCCTTCGACAGGCTCAGGATCAGCGGGTGAGGGGCGACGGCCGGTGGGCGAGGGGCGACAGCCGGCGCGCTCACCGGACGAGGTACAGCGTGGGATAGATGAACACCCACGCGACGTCGACGAAGTGCCAGTACTTCACCGACGCCTCGACGCCCCAAATGCTTCCACTGTCGTAGCGGCCGCGGCGCGCGTTCCAGTAGACCAGCGCAAGGAGGACGACGCCGCTCAGGACGTGGAAGGCGTGCAGACCGGTGAGGCTGAAGAAGACGGTGCCGAATGCCTCGGACGGCGGAAAGTGTACCAGTGCCTCCGACCATTCGTAGCCGACCCCCATCAGGAAGACGAGCCCCAAAAGGATCGTCGTCGCCGTGTTGCGCAGCAGCCGCCGACGATCGCCGTGCTGCGCCCCTAGCTCGGCGCGGTACGCCGTCAGGCTGCTTACCAGCAGCAACAGGCTGAGGCCCAGGCCCAGCGCCTGATTGAGCTCAGCCGGTCGCTCGAGCCCGAGCAGATAGTACCGTGCGGAGATGAACGCCAGGAACAAAAAGCATTCCGAGAGGATGAACCACCACAGGCCGACCCGGTTGCGCGAGAGGCTGCTCGCGGGGGCGTGCTCGTGAACTGCCGCGCCGTGCACGGCTACGGCCGTCTCGTGCTTGGGCAAGGGCAAGACGAAATCGCTCATGTGTTGTACCGTCTCATCTGTCTTGTGCGTCCATCCGGGCATCAGGTCGTGCGCTGCTGGGGCGCATCGTGCGCGCGCCAGAGCTGGCTCACGTGCATGAAGTACCAGATGATCAGCCCCGCGTCGGCGAACTGGAAGACCAGCAGCATGGCGATCGTGATCGCGCCTGGCGGCGACGTCGTGACCACGTAGTACTCGGCAACGGTCAAGACGACCAAGGCGACAAAGACAAACCACCCCAGCCGCAAGCGTGATTGCAGTTCTTTCATCGTTTCTAGTTCCTGCTTCCTTGTTCCTGGTTCCTGGCATTCCGTCAACGAGGAACTAAACCAAAGCCAAGGTGGGACCCACAGGCATTCTCACTTTGCACTTTGCACTTTGCACTTTGCACTTGCTTTAGGAACCAGGAACTCGGAACGGCAAACTCCTTACGCCGAGTCGGCTGCCAAGGCCGGTCCCGCCGGCTCGGCCTGAGCGCCGCCGCTGGCGGCCGGAGTATGTGCCGGCGCGGTGGTGAGGACGGCGTGAACGGCGCCGGGCACGCCGTAGGCGTACGGCGAGCCGACGACCACCGGCGTCGCCGGGAAGTTCTCGATGGGCGGCGGCGAGGCCACTTGCCACTCGAGCGTGTGTGCGCGCCACGGGTTCGCCACCGCGCGCGGGCCGCGCACCCACGACCAGACCACGTTCGCGGTGAAGACGACGAACGAGCCACCCATCACGAACGCAGCGACACTGATGAAGAGATTCACGTCGCCCAGTTCGGCCGGGTAGTCGCCGACCCGGCGGTTCATCCCGTGAATGCCGGCCCAGAACATCGGAATGAACGTCGTGTGGTACGCCAGGAACATCCACCAGAAGTGCACCTTGCCCCACCGCTCGCTGAACATGCGTCCGGTCATCTTGGGGAACCAGTAGTAGATGCCGGCAAACAGCGCGAAGATCTCGCCGCCGACGATGGTGTAGTGGAAGTGCGCGACGACGAAGTGGGTGTCTTGTAAATGGATGTCGGTCGGCACGTCGGCTAGGTAAATGCCGGTGAGGCCGCCGATGAGAAAGTTGAAGACAAACGCTAGGCCGAACAGCATCGGCGTCGTCAGCCACAGCCGGCCGAGCCAGAGCGTGCCCAGCGCCGAGAGGAAGACGAGCCCGGTGGGGATCGAGATAAGCTCGGTCGTCACCATGAACGGGCCATGGAGCGCATCCGACATGCCGCTCGTGAACAGGTGATGCGCCCACACCACAAAGCTCAAGACGACGATAGCGATGAACCCTCCCGGGACGAGGCGATAGCCGAAGAGCGGCTTACGCGAGAAGTGGCTTAGCACCTCCAGCGCCAACCCAAATCCCGGCAGGATCATGATGTACACCGCCGGATGCGAGTAGAACCAGAACACGTGCTGGTAGAGCAGCGGATCGCCGCCCGCCGAAGCGCGGAAGAACGCCATGCCCAGCAGGCGATCGAACAGGATCATCATCAGGCCGGCGGCGAGGAACTGCGTCGCGGTGAGGCTGATCAGCGAGGCGGCGAAGATCGACCAGACGAAGATCGGCAACCGTCCCCAACCCATCCCAGGGGCACGGAGCGTAGCGATCGTCACCAGGAAGTTGAGGCCGCCAAGAATCGACGACAGGCCGAAGGTGATCACTGCTAGGTTGAACAGCACCTGGCCGGCGGCGTTGACGTCGCTCAGGGGCGGGTACGCCGTCCAGCCGGTATCGAGCCCGCCGGTAAAGAACGTCCCAATAAGCAGGATCGCTACCGGCGGCACAAGCCAGTAACTGAGCGCATTGAGGCGGGGAAAGGCGACATCCTCGGCGCCGATGAGCAGCGGCACGGTGTAGTTGCCCAGTCCGCCGATGATCGTCGCCACGGCGACCGCCACCATGACGATGCCGTGGAGGCTCATCACCTGGTTGTAGGTGCCCAGGCCCATGAACGTCATGCCCGGCGCCATCAACTCGATGCGGATGAGCATCGCCAAGAGGCCGGCGAGCAGGAATAGCGCGACAAACGTCACCAGGTACTGCACGCCGACCACTTTATGATCGGTGGTGAAGGCGAAGTAGCGGGCCCAGCCGCGGTGCTGCCTGTGCTCTACCGGGAGCCCGAGCCACTCCCGCGCCCATTGATCCCAGACGCCGATCCCGAGCAACCACCCGAGCAGCGCGAAGATGTAGCCGACGGTGACCACCGGTTCCAGTGACCACGCCTCGCGGCCGGTCAGCACACGGCCGGCGACGGTGACGCCCACGCCGAAGACGCCGCCGATGGCGGCAAAGACAAACGCCTGCACTAGTGGCATCAAGGCGACAACTCCCTCTCAACCGTCTCAGACAGCATCCACCGATAGACAGCAGACAGCATCCTTACGAACGCGAACCGGCGAGCGCCTGTTGGCGCTCGCCATCTGCTGCCGTTGCCGTGCGGGCACTCGACACCCAGCGGTCGAAGTCTGCTTGCTCGACGACGCGCACCGAGAGCGACATCAACGAGTGGCCCAGTCCGCACAACTCGGCGCAGACCAAGCGCAGGTTGAAGTCCTGCGCTTCAGTGCCGGTCTGCGTCGGCGTGACGTGGACAGTGGTGACCCTGCCCGGCACCGCATCGATCTTCATGCGGAAAGACGGGATCCAGAACGAGTGCACGACGTCGACCGCCGTCACGTCGAAGCGCACGTGCTTATTGACCGGCAACACAAGCTCTTTGTTGCTCGTCACTTGCTGACGCGGGTACGTCACCTTCCACTGCCAACGCGACCCCTCCACTTGCACCACCACGTCCGGCTCGCGGTGAGTCCGGAGCTCGGCCAGGCCGGTCAGGCCGGGATTGATGATCACGTAGATCGACAGCGCGCTGGTCGCCACCAGCCACGCACCGGCGATGAGCGGGCGGGCGACCAGCGGCGGCCCGTCCTGCTCCGGGGTCCCGCGACTGCGGAAGACAAGCACCGAGTAGACGAGCACCGCCACGACGAAAGTAAAGACCGGCATCCCCAGAATGGTCAACAGGCGGAACGCGGCATCGACGACGCGCCCCTCCTCGGCGGCGACCGGCGGGAGCACGTCAAAGGTGAGCACGACGGCTTCGCCCGCGACCGTCAGCGTGATCCAGAGCAGCGCCACCCAGAGCGCGTGCTTACGCCCACGTCCAACCATTCCGTCCTCCATTGCAGTAGCGAACCGGGTAGCACAAATGACGAGCAATCAGATCGTGTTTCTCTGGCACCACCCGTGAGCACGGTAAGAAATGGCACAGGGAGGGTGCATCGGGAAAAACCCTGATATTGGCTGTAAGGGGCGAAGACCGAAGGGTGCACACAGAAGTCCCAGGGACCGCCACCGGCTGTAGGGGCGTATAGCTATACGCCCAAGGGCGGCCGCCGGGCGTATGCCGATACGCCCCTCCACGTCCTCCCCGCATCCGGAAGTGTTGCCTGCACCCTTCTTTCTGACGGGTGCGCGCAGAACTCCCGGACGTTAGCTCGCGAGGCGGTCTCGCGGGTGAGGGCGGACGTGGGTGAGAGCAAGGTGCAGCGCTACGCCGGGAACGAGCTGGCGCGCAACATCGTCGGACAGCCGCGCACGACGATCGACCCGCGCGCGTGGGTGCGCGACCGTGCGGTGGTCATCGTCGACGCCGCCAAGAGCGCGGCAGGCGAAGACACGTGCGCGCTGGTGGGCGGGGCGCTGACTATCTTCGTCGGGCTGGCCCTCGCCGAGCAAGGCACGCTGCCGCCCGCCGAGCGCCATCGGGTCACGTCACTGGCTGACGAGATCCACGCCATGCCGGGCGCCGACTACGAGAGCTACCTGGCCGAGCTCGCCAAGTTCGGGGCGAACGCGGTCCTTGCCACGCAGGGCCTGGGCCGGCTCGACGCGCTGGATAAGAAGGAAGAAGGGCGGGCGCTGCGCCCCACGATCTTCTCCAACATCGACGGCCTGTGGGCGTTCCAGGTCAGCGCCGAGGACGCCCGCTACCTCGTGCACGAACTGGGCGGTGGTCTGGAGGTCGACGACCTGGTGGAGCTGGGCGACCACCAGTGCTACGCCCGCCTCTCGGTGGACGGCGAGAAGCTGCCGACGTTCTCCGTGCACCTCGACCCGCCGCCGGCGAGTGATGCCAGCTTGGCCGACAAGCTGGCGTTTCGCTCCGCCCGGCAGTACGGCCGCCCGAGGACCGAGGTAGAGGAATGCCTACCCACCGCGATGACCCGCATCGAGATGGCGTCCGGTCAGGCATGAGGCCCACGACGACGCACCGGACGCGGGAGCCCCTCACCAGGAGGGCATAGGGGGAGATGAAAAACTGTCCGGGATCAAAGGGTAGTGCCATCGTAGACCTGTTGGGCCTGGCGGGACCAGGTGGGGGCGTCCCAATCGGGGAGCGCCCACTCGACGGGTGGAGTCTGCCAGGCGCCGGCCGTCCGGCGGCAGACCGTCCAGCCCCGGAAGAGCAGGCTGAGCTTGGCGGCCGCCGGACGGGAGGCGCCGCGCGGAGCGGGCACGGCACCGGTGGTCCCGTCCGCCGCGGCGTCAGCGGGCGCCGTCCCGTCCGCCGCGGCGTCGGCGGGCGGGTGCGTGGCCGGGGTGGGATCGAGGGGCAGCGCGAGTTGCCACACCGTGGGGGCGCGCCGCCGGGCGCGGGCGGCGAGGTCGTCCAACTGCGTGGCCGCGTCGACGACGCCGGCGGCCAGGCGCCAGTGGGTGGCCAGCACCAGCCCCGTCAGCAGGCGGCCGAGGCGCACCGGGTCGCGCACGCCGGTGGCTTCCAGGTCCCAGCCATGCGACTTCCAACTTAAGAAGAGGCGTTCAATCTGCCAGCGGTCGGCGTACTCCCGCAGGCGCTCGACGGTCGGCGCGAGACTGGTGACCAGCAGCCAGGGCTCGTCCGCCCCGACGGCCCACACCCCGACCACCTGGCTGGCCCGCCAGCCCGCCGCCTTGAACACGCCCACGAGCGGCGTCGGCGCCGTCGCCTCGGTGGCCCCCAGCGCCTGGCCGTCGCCCGCCGGTGGCCGCGTCGCCGGGGGATCGAAGCGCCCAAACCAGGTGGCCCCGGGCCGGGGCACCAGCCCGCGCAGGGCCAGGACGGCCCCGTCGCGCACGAGGACGCGGGTCTGGCCCTGCACGCGCAGCAGCCAGTGCCAGCCCAGGCTGGCCAGCAGGTCGAGCATCCGGGGCACGCCGTAGGCGCGGTCGGCCACCAC
>JACQGX010000177.1 GCA_016199265.1 Chloroflexota bacterium
CCCAGGGGCGGCGGCCGGGCGTATGTCGATACGCCCCTACGCGTCCTCCCCGCATCCGGAAGTCTTGCGCGCACCCCCCAAGGGTAAGGGGATAAACACGCTCGAGGGGCCGCGTTTACGGCAGCCGTTCGAAGTAGTAGCCCAACCCGCGGCGGGCGATGATGTAGCGCGGCCGGCTGGGGTATTCCTCGATCTTCTTACGCAGGAGCCCGACGAAGGTTTTGACATAACCCGTCTCGCCGACGAACTGCGGCCCCCACACTTCCTCGAGAATCTGGTCAGAGGAGAGCACCTCGCCGGCGTGGCGGACAAGTAGCTCCAGCAGCCGGTACTCCTTAGCGCTGAGTGCGATCTCGTGGCCCCGCACGATGACCGCGCGCTTGAGCGCATCGACGACGAGGTTTCCCGAATCGAAGCTCCACTGCACCGGCGTCTCGTCCCGCGGCGGCTGCGCCCGGCGCAGCACCGCCTTGATGCGGGCGAGCAGCTCGGTGGGACGGAAGGGCTTCACGACGTAGTCGTCGGCGCCGCCGTCCAGACCGCGGGCCACCTCGGCCGCCTCGCCTCTGGCGGTGAGCATGATGACCGGTGTGTCGGTCAGGTCGCGCGCGCGCCGGCAGGCTTCCCAGCCATCCAGCACCGGCATCGTTACGTCCAGAAGCAGCAGGTCGGGCTTGTGCTGAAAGAGGAGGCGCAGTGCCTCTTTCCCGTTCTCAGCCGCGAGCACGCGGTAGTGGGGCTCGAGCGTCTGCGCGCAGAGCGCGCGCACGCGCGCATCGTCGTCCGCGATGACCACCAGTTGCGCCGGCTCCGCATCGCGCGCACCCGCGTGCCCGACCTGTCCCACCTGCCCCACGGACCCCGCCGGCTCGGCGTGTTCGGCATGCGCCTTCATCTCGACAACTCCTCTTCGTGCGGCTCACCAGTTGACACGCTATCGGCAAGAGTATGCGTGCCGAATAGTCAAAACTCGGTCAGTGCCCCGGCAAAAACGGGAGAAGCGATAGCTCCGTCCGTCCACCCGCTCAGGGTGAGCCGAGTGCCTCGAGCGCATCGGGCCGCAGAATGACGAGGTGACTGCGGTCGGACGTGAGGATGCCCCGCCGGCGAAAGCGCGCGAGCTGCTTGTTCACGCTCTCGCGAGAGGCGCCGATCGCAGAGGCCAGTTCCCGCTGAGTCAGGCGCCGGCCCATCCGAATGCCGCGCGGTCCCGCCTGGCCATGCGCCGCGGCGAGCGAGAGGAGCTGCCGCGCCAATCGTGCCCGCACGAAGAAGAACGCGCGGTCCTCGACCAACTTCATCGCATCGCGGAACCGCTTGGCCAGGAGCTTGAGCAACGCAAGCGCCACGTCCGGCGAGTGCCGGCACAACTCGATCAGTGCGTCTTCGCGCATACCCAGCACCACGGTGGGACACGTCGCCATCACCGTACGGCTATGGCGATCGCGGTCGCCGTTCGTGAGCTCGCCGAAGCTGTCGCCGGGGTCCAGCACTGACAACACCACCTCCCGACCGGTGCGAGACGCCACGGTCAGCCGGACCTGGCCATGGAGAATGAGGTAGATCGCGCCGACGGCGTCCAACTGTTGCTCTCCCTGGCGCCAGACAATCTGGTTGCGCGCGAACACGCGGCGCTCGGCCGCCCGCACGAGCGTCCAAAGCTGGCTGCGATCGAGCGCGGCAAACGGCGGCAGGCGCGACAGGGCACCGACGAGCCTCGCCGCATCGGACCGCGGCGCCGCCCAAGCCGGCGGCGCCACCGCGGCTGATTCCCACTGTGGCCAAGCGCTCGACCGAGGGGTGAGCGCCGGCAGCGGCGCCGGCGCGAGCACTGACATGATCTCCTCCGACACGCTGTAGTCAGAGGAAAGCATCGCGCCGGGAGGTCAAGCGCAGGCGGGAGAACGGTCAAGGTTCAGCCAAAACTGGTGAAACGTGAAACGTTTCACGTTCACGCCGTCAGGTAGTGTCGCAGCCGCTCGCTGATGTGCGGCGCACGCAGCTTGTGCAAGGCACGCGCTTCGGTCTGGCGGACGCGCTCGCGGGTAAGGCCGAGGCGCTGGCTGATGGCTTCGAGTGAGTAGGTGTGATGGTTCCCCAATCCGTAACGCATCTCGAGCACGCGGCGCTCCCGCTCGGTAAGCGTGCTCATGAGCACGCTCTCGGCGTCTTCCCTCAACATGTGTTCGTGCGCCAATTGCTCCGGGCCCCGATCGCCGTCATCGGCAACGCTGTCGGCGACGTTGGCATCGTCGTCGTCCCACAGCGGCCGGTCGAGCGATGAGGGGTGGGACGCCGCCAGCCGCATCTCGGCAACGCGGCTCGCCGGGAGGCCCAGCTCCTCGCCGAGCTCTTCATTAGTGGGCTCACGGCCGAGCTCTTGGATCAGTCGCTGCTGCGCGTTGTTCACCTTGCCGAGCGCATCGCTCACGTTCACCGGCAGCCGGATCGTGCGCCCTTTCTCGGCAATCGCGCGCGTGATCGCCTGCCGAATCCACCACGTCGCATACGTCGAGAATTTGAAGCCGAGCCGCCAATCGAACCGTTCGACCGCGCGCATCAGCCCGATGTTGCCCTCCTGGACGAGGTCGATGAGCGACACACCGCGACCGACATACCGCTTGGCGATGCTCACCACCAGACGCAGGTTGCCGAGGATGAACCGTTGCATCGCCTCGCCGTCGCCCTGCTCGATACGTTGGGCGAGCTCGACTTCCTCGGCCCCGGTCAGTCGCGGGTAGTGGCGAATGTCGCGCAGATATTGCCACACCGGATCGGTCGAGGCCGCGCGGTCGACGGCGCTCAGGCTTGCGTCGACGTCGTCGATACCATCGGCTTCGAGTGCCGCCACGGCCAACTCGTCCGCGGCTTCACCGGACTCCTCTTCGAGTCCCTCGTCGACCTCGTCGTCGATCGCCTCATCGATCTCCTGGTCGGGGTCGATCGCGCCCCGAAGTGCCGCGCCGGCCGCGCCCAGTAGGCGCTGCGCAGCTTCGATATCGTGAGTGCTGAGCGCCTCCGCGTTATCCTCGACGGATCGGTCGAGCATGTACTGGGTGTAACTGCGGGGCTTGGCGCCGCGGATAATTCCGTACTGCGCTACCATCACTCGCTTCTCCCTGGTCTGTTTCAGCGGCATTCGCCGTAAGGAACCCCAGAACGGCGTTCGGGTCCAGCGCCTAGTTCTAACATAAATACAGTGCAAGATCCTTTCATTCACTAAGGCAATCGTGTTACGGATCAAGTGCATTGTCCTTTCACATACCTTACGATTTGTAACCTTTCCCGTTACCGATCAGTTACGGCTTCACCACGCGTTCTGCGTCCGATTCGCCGGCCTCGCGTCGATCGGCTGCATCGCTCTAGACGCTCATCGGGCATGCCATATCTCACACTTCACATCGCCGGCAATGCCGCGTTCGGTCTGCTGGTAAAGGCAGCGCGCGCACGCCGGTTCGACTACGCCACCGTCGGCCTCACCAACTACGCCACGGCGGCGCTCGTCGCCGGGGTGGCGCTGTTCCTGGCGCAGGCGCCACGTTTGGGACGCCCGGCACTCGATTCCGCCACCGGCTTGGCCGCGCTGTTCGGTGCCATCAATGGCTTGCAGTATCAGACGACATATTTGCTGATGTACGCCCTCCTCGGCATCACCGGTATCGCGGTGACCACGAGTTTTCTCCGACTTTCGGTTGCCGTGCCGGTGCTGGCGTCGATCGTCATTTGGGACGAGTGGCCGGCTCCACTACAGGCGCTGGGTCTCGTGCTTGCCGGTTGCGCACTGCCGTTGCTCGGCGGCGCCACGCGACGGCGCGCCTCCCGAATCATCAAATCGTCTTCACGATCGTACGCAACGCCGGGCGCCGGGGCTACTACCGGCACGGGTGGTACTCCGTCTCATGGCGGAGCCGCTGCCGCGAGCGCTACGACTTTGCCCAGCACTCCTGAGCGCGCGCCGGCGACCACGACGGGCAACCCGCCGCGCTCGCGCCTGCAGGTCGCGGTACTCGTCGCCATCACCATCCTGGTTTCGGGGAGTGGCCTGCTCGCCGCCAAGGCTTTCGCCGAGCTGCACCGGCCGGACCAGCGGCCGGTCTACGTTTTGGCGGTCTATGTTGCGGCGACACTGCTCTCGCTGGCCATGTGGCCCTGGCGCGCCCGCTTCCGCAGCTCGGCAGCGTCGTCCCAGGAGCAACTCCTGCCTTCCATCGTACTCGGCGGCGCGATTGGCGTGGTCAACGTCGCGCAGATCTGGCTCCTGCTGCGAGCGCTCGCCGTTGTGCCCGGCGTGATCGCGTTTCCGCTGGCCGCTGCCGGCGGGCTGGCGGTCACCACGCTCGGCGGCCGGCTATTCTGGCGCGAGCCCATCGGCGGACGCACCGGCGCCGGCATCGTCCTCGCCATCCTCGCCGCGGCGCTGGTCAACGCGCACTGAGCGTAATCGAAAGTCACGGATTCCTCGTACGGCACACCCTTGCGCGGCCGCGCGCCGGCCGGAAACGACTACCGTGCTGTCGAGGCGTACTCGCGGCAAGCGTTTGGGCGATGAACGCACTGCTTTCCTCAAGTACACCAAGTACACCTGGCCCCAGCGCGGACTGCGGCAAGCGGTCTCTACGGCGCCGCCGGATACTGCTTTGGGTTACCCGCGTCATCCGCACGGAACCAGCAGTTGATCGTCGGAGTCTCGGTATCGGCGTAGATGTAGTGCTCTTCGCCGGGGTCGACGACGATCACCTCGCCGGCGTGGATCGGCTCTTCGCGACCGTCAACCCAGAGCGTGCCCTTCCCCTGCAGGATGCAGAACACCTCTTCGTGCTCGTGGCGGTGCTCGCCCTCCGGATGCGTGCGGCCGCGCGGCGCGTGGAAGCTCACGCCGCCCGCGGCGATTCGCCTCCCTTGGATCAACTTGCTCGCAACATGCTCCGGCCCGTCTGAGCCCAAGTCACTGAATTGGTAACGTCGCATTCAACTCCTCCTACTGCCAGACATCGCTCACTTTACACTGCCCACTGGCCACTGAAGTGTGCTATCCTGCGCCTCACGATGGCGACGTTTGTTTTCGTTGGAGCGTATACGGGCCCCGGCAAGGCCGATGGCATCTCTGTGTTTCGCATGGACAGCGTGTCGGGTGCGCTGGAGCACGTCCAGACCGTTACGGGCGTGGAAAACCCGACGTTCCTAGCGCTGCATCCCAAGCAGCCGTACCTCTACGCCGTGAACGAGGTAAGCAGCTTTGATGGAAGACCCGGCGGTGGCGTCAGCGCCTTCGCCGTCGACCGTTCTTTCGGCGAGCTGACGCCGCTCAACCGCCAATCGTCCGGCGGCAGCGGGCCCTGCTATGTAAGTGTGGAGCGGGAGGGGCGCTACGTCTTGGCCGCCAACTACGGCAGCGGACACGTGAGTGTGCTTCCGATCGAGGCAGACGGGCGGCTGGGCGAAGCGACCGACGTCGTGCTTCACGAGGGGAAGGGGCCGAACCCGCGGCGCCAGCAGGGGCCACACGCGCACTTCATCGGTCCCGACTTGAGCGGCGTCTTCGTGCTGTCCTGCGACCTGGGCATCGACAGGGTAATGGTCTACCGGTTGGACCGTACGACCGGAAGGCTTGTGCCGAACGACGTGCCGTACGCGCAGGTCAGCTCGGGCGCCGGCTGCCGCCACCTCTCGTTCCACCCCAGCAACCGCTTCGTCTACGTGAACAACGAGATCGACTCGACGCTCTCGGCGTTCGCGTTCGACGCCGCACGC
>JACQGX010000156.1 GCA_016199265.1 Chloroflexota bacterium
ACGGCGCTCCTGATCAGCCACCGCTTCTCGACGGTGCGGATGGCCGACCACATCCTCGTGCTGGAGGGCGGCTGCATCGTAGAGGCCGGGAGCCACGATGAGCTTCTCGCGCTTGGTGGGCGCTACGCTACCCTCTACGAGATGCAGGCCGGACGGTACCGCTGACTGTACCGCCGGCTCCCTGCTTCCAAGCATTCTCACCCGCTCATGCCTGCGCTCCCATGCCGGCGCTGACGAGCATTCAGCAGATGGGCGCAGCGGGCTCGAATAGGCTTCTGTCGAGCAGATGAGCATGGTCGATGCCGCCGGCGTACGTCACCACCTCGCGGTCGAGCGCGTCGTGCGCCCGGCGCATTGTGTGGCGGCGCCCGTCGATCGTGCCCCTGGGCACGCGATCCGCTCGCGCTACTTCCCGACGGGCAGGGGCTCGCGGTCTGGCGCAGCGGCTTCGGCGACTTCGGCGACGAGCGCAGGTAGCCGCCGCGACAGGTAGTTCGGAGCAAACCGCAGGAACGACGTCACCAGTCCGTCTACCTGGCGGCCGGCGTGGCGGATGATCTCGTAGTGGCGCCGCAGTGGCGGCGCATCGACCGGGACGGCGCGCAGCGTGCCGAGCGCCAGCTCGCGCTCGACCGCCCACGCCGACAAGAAGGCGATCCCCAGGCCGGCTTCGACCGCTCGCTTGATCGCCTCGGGTCCATCGAAACGGTGCGCCGGACGCAGGTAGATCCCTTGCTCGGCGGCCCACCGCTCCACCACCTGCCAGCCGGGCGCGGTTGCCGGCGGCGCGACGAGCGGCTCGGCCGCGATGCGTGACAGCGCCAGCGGCGCCAGCATCGCGCCCGGCAACAGCGGTGAGGACGGCGCAGCGATGAGCACGAGACGGTCAGGGCAGAGTCGCTCGCCGACGAGCTGCGGATCGTGTACCGGGCCGCTGATGAGGCCGACGTCGAGACTGCCGCCGGCGACGGTGTCGACGAGCGCATCACGGGGCATGATCTGCAAGGTGATGTCGACCTCGGTAGTCGACGCGGTGCGGAAGGCCGAGACGAGCGCGGGCACGAGACTCGTCGCGCTGCCACAGGCGCCGAGCGAAAGCTGGCCGGCCTGTCCATTGCGCACCGCAGTGACGAACCGCTCGGCCTCGCCGGCCAGACGGAGCATCTCGCGCGCGTAGCGCACGAGCCCCTCGCCGGCGCGCGTTGGGACGAGCTCGCCGGCAGCGCGCTCGACGAGCGGCGCGCCCAGAAGGTGTTCGAGCGACCGGACGTGCTGGCTGGCGGCCGACTGCGTCATGAACACCGCCTGCGCGCCACGTGTAAAGCTGCCGTGCTCGACGACCGCTAAGAAGACCCGCAATTGCTGCAGCGTGATCGAAGCCACTGGTGAGTTTGCGAGAATGTAGAGCAACTAACTCTACTATCCCTAGCTAGTGTACTGCCGAGGCGTGTATGGCGTCTACTACACGGGCGCGGCGCGCAGCGGAAACCCGGCATTGCTAATGCTCGATGGCCACACGTATTAGTCGTACTATTCATCGGATGCTGCGCCAGGGGCACATCGGCGACACCGGGTCGCTGCATAAGACGAGCTACTACCGTAGCGACAGCACTGCGAGTCATGCACGCTGCGGTCGCGCCACAGATGGGATAGCATTGGGCAGGATTATCAGGTATGTTGAGTAGCAAAGTCAAGAATAACCAAGGGTTCACCGTCTGGCTGACGGGTCTCTCGGGTGCGGGCAAGACCACGCTCGCCGAGCGGTTGGTGGCCGAGTTGGCGGCCCGCGGGCAGCAGCCGGAGGTGCTCGACGGCGACGTCGTCCGCACGCACCTCTCCAAGGGATTGGGCTTTTCCAAGGAGGACCGCGATACGAACATCCGGCGCATCGCCTTCGTCGGCAGCCTGGTGACCCGCCAGGGTGGGGTGGTGCTTGTGGCGGCGATTTCGCCGTATCGGGAGACGCGCGACGAGGCGCGGGCGCAGATCGAAGCGGCCGGCAGGGGCAAGGGGTTCGTCGAGGTCTACGTCGAGTGCCCGCTCGAAGAGCTGGTGCGGCGCGACGTCAAGGGGCTCTACGCCAAGGCGCTGCGCGGCGAGATCGCCAACTTCACCGGCGTCTCCGATCCCTACGAGCCACCACTCGCGCCCGCCGTCGTCGTGCG
>JACQGX010000153.1 GCA_016199265.1 Chloroflexota bacterium
CGCAGAGACGCAGAGAGCGCCGAGACGCGCCGAGAGAGACGTCAACAAGCTGCTTTCACTCTGCGTCACTCTGCGTACTCTGCGTACTCTGCGTCTCTGCGGTGAGACCGGCTGAACGGTTAACGGTTACAGGAACTAGGAACTCTCCCATTCGCTAAGATCACGTGGAAGGAGAGCAACCACACGTGACCGCGATAGACCGCATCCGCATCGGTGCCATCGGCACCGGCGGCATCGCCAATACTCACTTTCGCAACCTGAACACGATCCCCGGCGTCGAGCTCACCGCGTTTTGCGACGTGGCGCGCGAGCGCGCCGACGAGGCGGTGGCGAAGTTCAACCCCGGCGCCCGCACGTACGACGACTCTCGTGAGATGCTCGCCGCCAGCGGGATCGACGCCGTTTACGTCTGCGTTCCGCCGTTCGCCCACGGCGACATCGAGCTCGCCGTGATCGAGGCCGGGCTGCCAATGTACGTCGAGAAGCCGGTCGCCCTCTCGCTCGATGTCGCCTCGCGCGTGCAGCGTGCCATCGACCAGCGCAATGCGCTCGTCTTCGTCGGCTACCACTGGCGCTACCAGCCGTCGGTCGAGCGCGTCCAGGAACTGCTATCGGATGCCGCCATCGGCCTCCTGTACGGTTACTACAAGACCCGCCCGCCGATGCGGCCCGGCCACTGGCTGACGATCAAGGAGCGCTCCGGCGGCCAGATAGTCGAACAGACGACGCACATCGTCGACCTCTCACGCTTGCTCGCCGGCGACGTCAAGACAGTCTACGGGCGCTTCGCCAACCGTCTCACGCAGCCCAATCCCACCTTTACCGCCGCCGACGTCGGCACCGCGACGCTCGAGTTCGAGAACGGCACGCTCGGCACGATTAGTAACTGCTGGCTGGCGCCCGTCAATCACGTCAGCGGGCTCGAGCTGTGGACGGATAAAGGTGTAATCGAGTTCAACCAGCGCAGCCTGCGCATCCACAAGGACAACGACGTCGAGGATGTCGCGCTCCCCACGCCGCCGCCGGGCGTCTCCGGCCACTACTTCGCCGACAAGTCGTTCGTCGACGCCGTACGCACCGGCGACCGGTCCCTCATTCGTACCCCGTACCCCGAGGCGGTCAAGACGCTCGCCGTCAGCCTCGCCGCGACCGAATCCGCCGCCACCGGCCGCCCCATCTCGCTCGCCGAGCTCGGCGTGGCGAGCTGAATGAAAGGAACACCTCATGACTTCGAACAATCAGCCGGCCAGGTGGCGCGGCATTTTCACCATTCCGGTGACGCCGTTTACCGAGGACGCCGAGCTCGACCTGGACAGCCTGCGCTCTGAGCTTGATTTCTGCGTCGAAGTCGGCGCCGCCGGCATCGTCCACCCGGTGATGGCCTCTGAATTCTTCACGCTGACCGACGACGAGCGCCGGCGCATGATGCCGGTCGTCACGCGCCAGGTGAACGGCCGCATCCCGGTCGTGATCGGCGTCGCGGCGACGAGCATTCAGGGCGCCCGCACCTTCGCCCGCGCGGCGCGCGACGCCGGCGCCGACGCCGTGATCGCGATGCCGCCCTACGTCACCAAGTTCACGCCGGACGACGTGTTGCGCTGCTTTGAGACGATCTCGGACGAGGCACAGTTACCGGTCTTTGTCCAGAATGCCGGCGTCGCTTCGATGAATGTCGCCACCCTCCTCAAGCTGGTGCGCGAGGTCGAGCACGTGCATTACGTCAAGGAGGAGGTTGCGCCCGCCCACCACAACATCTCGCGCCTGGTGGAAGCCAGCGAACCCAGGCTGTGGGGCGTGTTTGGTGGAGGTGGCGCGCAGAACCTAATCGACGAGCTCCGGCGTGGTGGCGCCGGCAATATGCCGGCGGCGCAGCATACTGACGTCGTCTCGCGCATCTTCGATCTGTGGGAGGCGGGCGACGAAGACGCGGCGCGCGAGCTGCACATGCGCATCATGCCCGCGATGCAGCGCGAGCGCCTCGCCGGCGTCGCCTCGGGCAAAGAGGTCCTCGTCCGCCGGGGCATCATCAAGTGCGCCCGCACCCGCGGCGCCGGCACCCCCCTCGACGCCCACGACCAAGCCGAGCTCGACATCCTCTGGCCCTCGCTGGAGGCGCTCTTCACCTGGAAGAGATAGAGAATTGAAACCACAGATGCACACAGAAGACGTGTCTCTTTGCGAGCAGTTATCTGTGTGCATCTGTGTGCATCTGTGGTTTCATCAATTCTTCTCTAGGCTGAGGCTTGCTGTTTGAGGTAGGCGAAGTCTTGCCGTGTCTGGTCGATGAGCTCGGGCACGCCCAGGCTGCGCCAGCTTCCGCCGCCTTGGTATTCGCTGTGGACTGAGACGAGCGCTTTGCCATCGGCGTCCCAGCCTACCTGGCGCAGTAGCTCGAAGGTACGGCGCCACTGGACGTTGCCCTTGTCAAGGGGTACCAGCTTGGGAACCCACCGCACCACTCCGGTCTTCGGATCGGGCTCGTGGAACCAGCCAAAGCTCTTGACCGCCACAATCCCGACGCGGTCTTGCAGGAGGTCGATGCTTGCCCGCCAGCCGGACTTCCCGCCTTCGGTGGCCAGGTGCCCCACGTCGAGCGAGACGCCGACGTGCTTGGGATCGGTCTGGTCGATCACCATGGAGAGGACACCGCCGTTGAGGCTCAGGAAATCGCCAGAATGGCAGTGGATATCGAGCCGCACGCCGAACTCCTTGCCCAGCGATTCGAGCTCTTTGGCGTCTTTGTGTGCCGCCGCGATCTGCTCGCGAATGGTCCCGAACCCCTGGTAGCGGTGGCTCGAAGTGCGCAGCTCGGTCGCGCCAACGTTGGCGGCTGCCTGGCACACGTTGGCTGAATACTCCTCACGCCGATTATGGATCTCCACCACCAGCGCCGGTGTCTCGAGCCCGATCTCGCGCAACTGTTCGACCGCCCGGGGCAGCGCCTCGTGAACGTTTTGTGGGTGAATGTGCCCGTTGGGACGAACCGTCAACTCGACGCCGTCGAATCCCAGCTCCTTGATGACCTTCCCCGCCTCTGGGATCGACATCGTCTGCAGATGCTTGGTGAACATGATGTAGCGCATGCGCTCACTCTCCTTCCGAAGCTGGAGTATAGGGGATGGGGCCACGCGAGGGGGCGCGAGGGCGAGGGGGCGAGCGCCTGCCCTGAGCGGAGCCGAACGGGTGAGGGCAGCGGCACCAATCTATCGACCGTACCCGGTCAGCTCGACGTACCCTCTCCCTCTCTCAGTACCCGATTGTGGATCGCGCAGCGCCACCGCTCCCTCCCAATACGCCACCCCGGTGCTCTTCCGTGTGTCGAGCTCCTGATCCACGAGCAGCGGTTCCCAGAGGAGGTCCATCTCGGCGTCGGGGACGCGTACTCGCCAGCCGGACGGGTACGTGATACCGGTGTGCGGACTCGTCCAGGTCCCCTTCGGCGACACCTCGAAACGGTCGGGCGGCAACTGGCGCGATTCGCCGGTGGCATCTACGAGCGTGCCGTACGCCAGTATCGTCTTGCCGGAGGCGTCGCGCACGAGCGAGATCGTTACGTCGCGCCCGTCGTCCAGGTTACCCGCAAACCAGTCCCACCCGCCGCCGAGCACCAGAAAGTCGCCCCACTGGTGATCCATCCACGCTTCGCCGCGGACCGGCACCGGCTCGCCCTCGACGACGAGCGTCCCCTGGAGTGCCATCCGCGTACGCGAGTAGTAGTAAGAGTATCCAGCCGGGCCGAACGAGATCAGGCCGGGCTGCAGCGGCGGATCGCCGGTGTGCAGCGCCGGCGGCCGGACCGCTTGCAGCTCCACTTCCAGCGCATAGCCAGGCATCGTCGCGATCAGGTGATCGTGCCCGTCGCGCCCGCGCATCCGCCACCCGCCGAGCGCCAGATCGAAGCCCCCGCCTGACGGACCATATGAGACGATTCCCGGGGGCCTCTCTCCCCCCGCCCCCGGCCCCTGGCTCTCGCTCTCCGGCGAAGCCGCCGCGGCCGCCGCCGGCTTTGCCGTCTCGTTCAGCGCCACGTCCTGCCGCTGGTCGTACCGAAACCGCTGCCCAGCCAGATCCGTGACCGAGAAATGCGCCGCATACCCCGGCGGCCGGTCGCCTCGCACGCCTCGGAAGAACACCAGCTCAAAGCCGTACTCTTCCTCCCCACGAGCCGCCCTACCCAGAGGCAAGAGGCGAGAGGCGAGAGGCGAGAAGTCACCCTTTCCGTCCCCGGTCCCTGGCCCCCGGCCCCTGACCCCATACAGGTGTCCGGTGTAATACCACCACTCCGCCAACACATCGTGCGGCGCCTCGTCCTCCGGTAACTGCACCGGCGGCAGTTCTGCCAGCGATGTCCTCGCCGGCTCCACCGGCTTCATCTCCAGCGGTGCCTCACTCAAGAGAAGCGCGTTCGCCCTCCGCGCGCCGCATCCCAGTAGCACGGCCGTCGCCCCAGCGTAGACGAGTGCGCCCCGTCGATCAAGCCTGCGTTTCATGCGCGGCGCCTCTCACGTTGCCTTCTTCACTTTGCACTCTGCACGTTGCACTCTCCCCGGCATCCACCAGTTCCACTCCCCCAGCAGCCGCATCGTGGCGGGTACGAGCAGCGCGCGGACGATCGTTGCGTCAACCATCACCGCGATGGCGATTCCCAACCCCAGCGCCTTGATCTGCACCACGTCCGCCGCGAGCGCGAAGGAGCCGGCCACGGCGACGACGATCGCCGCCGCACCGGTGATGACGCGGCCGCTCGCTTCGAGGCCGATCGCGACGCTCCTGGCATTATCGCCCGTCACCTGGTACGCCTCGCGCACGCGGCTCAGCAGGAAGACCTCGTAGTCCATCGACAACCCGAACAAGGTGCAGAACAGCAAGATCGGCAGCGTCGCCTCGACGTAGCCGAGTGGCTCGACCCCGAGCGGTCCCGGCAGTTGAGCCAGCAGCCCGTCCTGAAAGACCGCCGCCAGGGCACCGAAGCTGGCCAGCAGCGAAAGCCCGTTCATCAGCACCGCCTTCGCCGGCAGCACGACCGACCGAAACGTGACGAGCAGCAGCACGTACGTCACCAGAACGACGACCAGCGCCACGACCGGGAAGTCCCGGTACAGGTGCTCGGTCAGATCGAGCGCCCCGGCCGACACGCCGGTCACCTCGATGCGCCAGCCGGGCGCCGGTACCGTCGCACGCAGCGCCTTTACCAGCGCCTTCGTTTCTGGTCCCAGCGGATCGAGCTTCGGCACGACACTCACCAGCGTGACGTTGCCCTTGGCGAGCGACTGCGCCGCGCCTCTGGCCCACATGTCGGGGCTCTGTTCCGCATTGGCGTAGAGCAGCGCGTACTGCTCGAGTGTGAGTCGTGGGTCGAGATCGACGATGCTGTCGACGCGCGCCACCCGAGGATCGGACGCGATTGCCTGCGTCAGCGACTTCAGCGTACCGAGCTGCTCCGGCGCCGTGATTGTGGCGGGCGCCGTCACCGCCAGCAGGAGCGGCGCGCCGGCGCTCGCAGCAAACTCTTGGGCCAGCAGCGCAGCCGCCCGGCGCGACTCGGTCTCCGCCGGCAGGATGCGCGCGTCCGGCGTGCTCAACCGCGCCCCAATAAACGGCGCCCCCAGCGCCACCAGCACGACCAATACCGGCACCAACACCTGCCAGGGATGCCGCAAGACAAACCCCGCCAACCGCCCCCACAGTCCGCTTTCCCAGCGGAGCCGGTCCCGCCCGATCACCGTCAGGCCGTTCACCCGCTTGCCCAAGAGCGCCAGCACCGCGGGCAACAGCGTCAGCGACGCCACGACCGCCGCGCCCACCGCCACCATGCCCGCCATTCCCAGCGAGCGCAGCAGCATGAAGCGGAACGCCACCAGACCCGCGAGCCCAATGAGCACCGTACCGGCCGAAAAGAACACCGCCCGTCCTGCCGTCGCCAGTGTCACTTCGATGGCATCCGGCACCGTCGCTTGCCGGTTGAGCTCTTCTCGAAACCGACTGACCAGAAAGAGTGCGTAGTCGGTGCCCAGTCCCAGCGCCAGCATACTTGCCAGGTTGAGCACGAACACCGACAGGTCAGAAGAGTAGCTCAGCGCCAGGATGCCGGCTAGGCCGAGCGCCGTCGTCGCGACGCCGACGACGACCGGCACCGCCGCCGCGACGAGCGAGCCGAAAACGAGCACCAGCGCCACGAGCGCGACCGGTGGCGTCACCAACTCGGCTCGCCGCAAGTCGCGCTCGGTCGACTCTTGGAGATCACGGAAGAATGACGCACCGCCGGCGACAATCGTCTCGACCGAGCTTCCATCGGGCAGCGGCGCCACCGCTGCGCGGCGTTCGATCTCGGGCAGCAGTGCCAGGCTCGCTTCCGCTTGTCCCGCAAGCGAGATGACCGCATACGCCGTCTTCCCCGACCGGCCGATCTGCCGTCTGTTCATATCCGGCGCGATCACCGCCTCCACTTCGGGGAGCGCACGCAGTCGCTCGAGCGAGGCCGCCACCGCGCTTCGTACCATCGGATCGGCGTACGGCCGGTCGCCGCTGACGTAGAACACCGCCGCCGCGTTGGGCGAAAACCCCAGTTCGCGCTGCAGCGTCCGCTGCGCCGCCGCCGACGGCAGTCGCTCGTCGGCAAAGCCGCCGGCGCGCAGCCGTTCCGGCAGGCGGGGCAGCAAGGGCACCATCACCAGAAGCGCAACTGCCCAGAACACTACCACCTGCCACCGCCAGCGGTACAGCCGCCGCCCCCACCACGCGAATGGTCCGTCTGGCGCCGCCAACCCGGCCGGCGCCTCCGCTGCTGGCACAGCGCTTGCCTTCGTCGGTGAAGGCGAGGCCGGCAGTCGCTTCGGCGACTCGATCGTCGCTTGTCTGTCGGACTTCGTGACAGATTTCACAAGCTTGCCCCATGAACAGTATCACGTTGGACAGGGCGGCGTACTATTACCATGTCGGTGAGAAAGACCATGACCGCGGAACGTGTGTCCCGTCCCGGCTCGCTACTCCACGTCGTGATCGTCGGCGCGGGATTCGGCGGGCTCTACGCCGCGCGCACGTTGGCGAAACACCCGGTGCGCATCACGGTGGTCGACCGGAAGAACTACCACCTGTTTCAGCCGCTGCTCTACCAGGTTGCTACCGCCGCGCTCGCCCCCGGCGAAGTCGCGGCTCCCATTCGGTCGATCCTCCGCAAGTACCCGAATGTCCGCGTCATCATGGCCGAGGCGACCGCGATCGACCTCGAGCGCACATGCGTCGTCCTGGCCGATGGTGCCCTGGGCTACGACTACCTGATGCTCGCCACCGGCGCGAGCCACTCGTACTTCGGCCACCCCGAATGGGAGCCGTTGGCGCCCGGCCTCAAGACGGTCGAAGACGCGCTCGAGATTCGCCGCCGCATCTTGAGCGCCTATGAGGCCGCCGAGCGCGAGCAGGACCCCGAGCGGCGCCGTGCGCTCTTGACCTTCGTCGTCGTAGGCGGCGGCCCGACCGGCGTCGAGCTCGCCGGCGCGATTGCCGAGATCGCCCGACAGACGCTGAGGAACGACTTCCGCTTGATCGATCCGGCGGAGACCCGCGTCGTGCTCGTCGCGGCGCTGCCGCGCATCCTGCCCCCGTATCCCGAAGACTTGTCCAAGAGCGCCGAGCAGCAGCTCCGCGCGCTCGGCGTCGAGGTGCGGACCAACGCCATGGTGACCAACATTACGCCCGACGCCGTCCATCTCGGCGACGAACTGATCCCGGCCCATACTACGCTCTGGGCCGCGGGCGTCGCGGCGTCACCGCTCGCCCGTTCGCTCGGCGTGCCGCTGGACAAGAATGGACGTGTCGCCGTCGAGCTCGACCTCACGTTGCCCGGCCATCCCGAGGTCTACGTCATCGGCGACCTCGCGCTCTTTACGCACCAGAGCGGCAAGCCTCTGCCGGGTGTCGCCCCGGTGGCCGTCCAACAAGGCAAGCACGCCGCCGAGAACGTCTGGCGCACCATCGAGGGCCTACCACGCAAGCCGTTTCGTTACGTCAACCGCGGCAGCCTGGCGACGATCGGCCGTGCCGCCGCCGTCGCCGACTTCGGCCGCGTCCATCTCTCCGGCTTCATCGCCTGGCTGATGTGGCTGGTCGTCCACATCTACAATCTGATCGGCTTCGAGAACCGGCTCGTCGTCCTCATCCGCTGGGCCTGGGCGTACTTCTCCTACCAGCGCGGCTCCCGCCTCATCACCGGCCCGCCGCCGCGTCCCGAGCTGCCGCGCTAGCCCCGGTACGGCCGGCACGCGATAGTGGCCAACGTTAGCTCGGGTGAGGAGAGCCACCTGTCATGAGCGTCGCAGCGGAATCCGGTCTCGACCACACGCTCTTCCTCACCACGCAGCCCGGATGGGCATTCGCCTCGCTGGCGGAGATCCGCGCCCGCGGCATTCGTGAGTACGCCGGCCTTTACCACCGCGACTCGTCGCTGGTCGTATCCGTCCGCCCCGCTCTCTTGGCCGATGTGCTCGACGATCCGCTGGTGACGCCGGCCGACGTGTTCGGTTGCTTGGCCATGGCGGAGGGCCGTCGTGAGCGCGATGCTACCGCGGCCCTTGCGCGGCAGCTTCAGCCGAAGCTGCTCCGTGACCAGGTGCACGGCTGGCTCGAGCGGCTGCGCCGGCCGGGCCAGCCGTCGCCCACTCGGCTGCACCACTTTTCCGTTGGCAGCGAGGTGTGGGGCGATACGTCGGTGCACCGCAAGACGCTCGCAGAAACCGCAGCGGCGGCGTTTCGCCAGGCTCTTCCGAATTGGTCGCAGCGCACGTCGGGTGGGGTGCGGCTGCTGTGCAAGGCCGATCGGCAGGTGGCGATTCTTGGCGTTCAGCTCTACAGCAACCTCAGCCGGCGTGACGACGGGCGCCCCGGGGCGCTGCGCGAGCACCTCGCGTGTGGCCTCCTCACCGTTGCTCGCGTCCGCCCCCAAGATGCGGTTTTCGACCCGTTCATGGGCACGGGCACCATTCTCGCAGCCGCGCAGCGGCACTTTGGCGTGCAGGTCTGCATCGGCGCCGAGATTGACTCGGCGGCCTACAGGACAGCACATCAACGAATCGAAGCACCAGGAACGCGGCTCTACCGGGAGTCGTTCGACGCGATCGATCTCGACCGGCTGCCCGGGCGACTCACGCTGGTGAGTAATCTTCCCTTCGGTGTCCACTACGCGCAGATCCCGCCGCAACGCCTCGTCGGCTTCGTTCGCCGGCTGCATGACAGACTGGGCGGCGTCGCGCTGCTCACGCCACGAGAGCAAGCCGGCGATCTCGCACGCGCATTCCAGGTTCGCGCCAAGAACGTTCTGGTGCTGGGCCAGCCGGCGGCGATCGTGTACGCCGCGGGTGTGCCCGGCAGCGCGAAGAAGCAGCGCTAACCAGATGCAACGGACGGGCCGCACCACTGGACGTGCCAATGATGTCCGTACCGCAAATGATGTCCGTACCGGATTAGAGCGTGCGGCAGAAGACGGCGCGCCCGCGGGTGTCGGTGTGGTACTCCAGTTGCCCACCTGGACTCGCGACGACAACCAGGTAGCCCGGCGTGATCACTTGCAGGTAGAACATCCCGGGTTGCGGGCAGCCCAGCGAGCTATCGGACCATTCCACCGCCTCGACACGCATCACCCGGAGCTGCTCCCGCGGCACGGCCAGCCGCGCCGCCGCGTCACGCAACGCCGCGTCGACGGCCGGCTGCGCCTCTGGCGGTATCGCCGGGACCGCGGTGTCACCGGCCGGCGTAGGTGCCGGCGCGGCGGGCGGCGGCGTTGCTGCGGGGCTGGTTGGCGGTGGCATTGTGGTCGTAGCGGTGGGCGCCGGCGGCAGTGGCGGTAATGGCGACTCGACCGGTGTGATGGGATCGTGCTCCCAGAAAAAGCGCTCGGTATTGAGGCGTTGTTGCACATCATCTGGTCCGCTGACCCAGGTACGGTAACCGTCGGTGAAGGCGGTCCAGTGGTCGACCCTGCGCCAGACCAGCAGCCCGTTGGTCGTACGCTGCTCCGTGTTGCCGTTGGCGGGGTTGTGTCGCTCATTCACCAGGCAGTCACCCACGATCTCTGACCCGACGATCTCGCGCAACTGGGCGAAGCCGAGCACGAACCGGCACGGCTCCTGGGCAGCCGCGGGGAAGGGCCCGCCGGCCAACGAGAACACCGCCACGGCCAGGACACCAACCGCCGCAGTTACTTCAGCCGCCGACGACCGGAACCTGGGATGGCGCCGGCATCTTGTAGGAGTGCGGTTCATACTCGGCTGAACGAGGCTCATTCGCTCTATGGTACGTCTCCTCCGCACTGCCCCCGATAGTGGCTGCAGGCAAACGTTCCGGGGACCGCCCCTGGCTGTAGGGGCGTATCGACCTACGCCCAGGGGCGGCGGCCGGGCGTATCTCGATACGCCCCTACAAGATATCTACGCCTCCGGAACGTTTGCCTGCACCCCCCGATAGTCTGCGGCACAGACGGCGGCATTCAGGCGATTTGCACCGTCTGGCCGCTGGCCGAAGAGTGCTCGCAGGCCTCCATGACCGCCACGACGTGGCGCGCGTGCTCGAGCGGCACCGGCGGCGGGTCACCGCGATCGATGCTGTCGGTGAAGGCATCCCACTCTACCCGGTTGGCCTCATTCCGTTCCACCGGGATTTCCTCGTAGTGCCCGCCCCGGCTCACGAAGACACGCCGCCGCTGGTCGACCTTTACCATCCCGTCGGTGCACAGGATCTCGACACCGTGCGCCTCGACGCCCGCATTGGGCGTGTCCTTGTAGCTCACGGTGGCAAAGGTGCACGGAACACCGTTCTCCAGCTCCATAAAGGCCAGCACCGCGTCGTCGCACTGAATATCCGGATGGTAGACCGTGCGCACGGAGGCCCGCACCGACTTCACCGGGCTGCCGAGCAAGTACACGAGGCGGTCGATCATGTGCGAGCCGGCCATTTGGAGAAAGCCGCCGCCGCGCGAGCGGTCGAGCATCCACGGTTGGCGCGTCTCGCGCCGGAACGGCTGGTACCACACGTCGGTCGCCATCACCGGCCTGCCTACCTCGCCGCTATCCAGGATCTGCTTGCCCGTGCGCGTGGCGGCGATGAAGCGCTCGGTATGCGCGATGAAGAGCTGCACGCCCGCCGCGCTGGCAGCGGCGATCATCCGGTCGCACGCGCCGGTATCCATCGCCATCGGCTTTTCGACGATGATGTGTTTGCCGGCACGCGCGGCCTTGATCACCGCCTCCTCGTGGAGGCCGTGCGGCAGCGCCACCAGGACGATGTCCACGTCCGGCCGTGCCAGCAACCGGTCCATGTCGGTCTCGCCCGCGCAGTCGTGCTCGCCGGTGAACCGATCGACCCGCGACGGATCGACGTCGCAGGCAGCGACGAGCCGAGCCCCTTTGGCATGCTGCAGGGCCCGGGCGTGCCCGCGTGAGACACGTCCCAGCCCAAGGATTGCCGCTCCATACATGTTGTTACTCCTTCATGCGCCAAATGGTCTGGATTTTTTCAATTTCTCGGAATTGGCGATCGGCGGTTCGCCGAACCGTGACTCGGTGCGTTGCCACTAGAGACGTGGCATGTCGAGCACCTTCTGAACCTCGGTCGTCATCTCCTTCAGGATGGCCGGCGTCGGCTCTTGCTTGAGATCGACGATGTCGATGAGGAACTTGTTGAGCACCTCCTGGATCGCACCGGGCTGGGTGAGGCGCAGATTGGCCGGGTACACGTAGGTCTCCGGCTGGTCGAAGTTGTCGCAGTTGGCCTTCATCGCGCTCTTCGGGAAGCGGCTATCGTTCAGCAGTTCGTCTGAGCAGTAGACGTCCTTGCGATAGCCAGGCGTGAGCGAGCCGACCGGCTGCAGCGCGATATTGACCCCGCTCTGTTTGTTCGTCAGCCACTTGAGCAACTCCCAGGAGCCATCCTGGCTCTTGGTGGACGAGTTGATCTGCTGCATGTCGATCGAGAGGAACCCGCCCCGCCGCCCGGCCAGGCGCTTTGGCACGATGTCGAAGGTCCATTCGAAGGCCCCCTTGGCGTTGTTGGCGACCGTGGCCCGCTGGCCGGCCAAGTGGCCGAAGAGAAAGGCGGTCTTGCCCTGGCCGAACTGGGCGGCAGCCCAAGTGCGAGGCGCGAACAATTCCGATTTGGTGTTGTCGTAGAACCATTTGATCGCCTGCTGGCAAGGCGCGGTATCCAACTGGCATTTCTTGCCGGCGCCGGCAGGGACCTCGAAGAACTCGCCGCCGAAGCGGCGCACCTCGGCCGCGATGCGCTCGAAACCGTTGATCCCGCCGTACGCGATGGGATAAAACTCGGAACTACCCGGCTGTTGGAGCTTCTTGGCGTTGGCGATGAGGTCGTCGAGTGTCCAGTTGGGCGTCGGTTCGGGGATGCCCGCCCTCTTGAGCATGTCCCGGTTCCAGAACAGGAATTGCCACGATACCTGGCCGCGGATGGGCAGACCGTAGAACTTGCCGTCGACGATCTTCATCACGTCCTGGGCGCGCTGCGGCCAGTCGGATAGCTTGAAGTTCTTGTCCTTACTGATGAAGCTGTCCAACTGGAGCGCCACACCCTTGATCGCGTACTCCTGGTGTTTGAGGTTTGAGGTGTGCGCATAGTGCAGATCGGCCGCGGTGCCCGAGGCCATCTCCGTTTCCTGCGTCGTGTAGAGATTCCCCGTGATCTGCTCGTGGATGGCACGGTACTTCCCGGCATACCGCTCGTTGAAGGCGGCGACGTTCTTGTCATAGCCCTCGCCGTCGGAAGTCGCCTGCCCGTGCACGCGCAGCTCCACGATCCTGCCTTGCGGGACATCTTTCTGGCCGCTTTCTCCAGACGACGCCGGTCCGCCGCAGGCGGCGAGCAAGGCCGCCGTCAGCCCTCCCAAACTTGCCACCCCAAGTCCGCCCACGACGCGGCGCCGCGTGACTCGGCCGGCCGATCCCGGCGGCATCAGGCGCCGGTCTCCCCCACCTTCCTGCATTACTGCCACTACTGGCACGCTGCCTACAAGCGCAGGCGCGAGTCTCGATTGCCCCGCTCCTGCGCTGCCACTCTGCACCGCGTGATCTTGCTGAACGACCATGATCGGCATCCTTTCAGGGCATATTGCCGGTGTCCCCGGCGCCCTCACTACGCCCGGTACACGTTGACGGAGTGCTGCTGCCGGGCTGAACATCGGCTCACAGCACCGGGCAGTGTAGTGAATTCCCGCGTGCCGCGCAACGCGCCCCGTTATAGAGTTCTAGCCACAGAGATCACAGAGATCACAGAGTGTGATGGTTCCTGGATGCTGCAAGAACCCTACCGCTCCAACAGTCTGCGGCGCCGCGCTCTCGGCTCGACGTACATCCGCTCCAGATTCTGTGGCGTCACCGCGGCGACGTTCGTCCCCCCCGGGTGCGCTCGCGCGACGTCTTCGTCGAGCTCGATACCCAGCCCCGGCCGGCGAGGCACCTCGATGTGTCCGTCTGTTACAGGCAGCTCGGTGACCACTTCGTACCGCCACGGCACGTCGTTGGCGCGGTGCTCCAGGATCAGGAAATTGGGGATCGACGCCATGACGTGCACCGCCGCCGCCTCGCAGATTGGTCCATTCGAGCCATCGTGCGGCGCCATCATGATGTGGTGCGCTTCGGCCTGCGCGGCAATCTTCTTCATCTGGTAGATGCCGCCGACGCGCCCCATATCGGGCTGCAGCACGTCGACGATCTCGCGCTCGATCAGCTCGCGGCAGCCGTAGATCGTACTCGATCGCTCGCCAGCCGCCACCGGAATGCTCAGGCTCTCGCTCACCTTCGCCAGCGCGTCGATGTTCTCCGGCGGTACCGGATCCTCGAAGAAAAGGAGATCGTACTCTTCGAGCTCCTGCCCCACTCGGATCGCATCGGGCACGGTGAACCACGGCGGCCCGTGAACGTCGATGCACAGGTCGACGTCGTCGGGTAACGCGTTGCGCAGACGGCGCACCGTCTTGACCGGGGTGTGTAATCCACCGCATTTGAGCGCGGTGTACCCCTCCTCGACGTACCTGAGCGCCCGCTCCGGCTCGCCCGCGTGCGCGTACACCCGCACCCTCTCGCGGCACATGCCGCCCAGCAGGTCGACGACCGGCACGCCCAGCTTCTTGCCCAGGATGTCCCACAGCGCCGTCTCGACCCCCGTCATCGCCCCGGCGCCGACCACGCCGGTCATGCCGTGCCCCATCATGCCCAGCAGCATCTTTTGCCACAGCAGCTCGATCCGTGTCGGGTCCTGGCCGACGAGGATCGTCTTCAGATCCTCGATCGCCGTCTGGATCACCCGCGGCCATCCGCTCGCCTCGCCGAGTCCATGGATTCCCTCGTCGGTCTCGACCTTCACAAACAACCAGTTCCGTCCACCCCCGCCCCAACCGCCGGGCGGCGTCGCATCCACCAGAAACGTCTTGATGTCCGTGATCCTCATCCTACTTCCTCCTCAGCTCCTGAAACCACAGATGCACACAGGTGTGAATCTGTGGTTTCATTCCTGTTCCAACAACCCGTGTCCGTCCATCGCCTCGGGTACCGGCAGCCCCATCAGCCGCAGCAACGTGGGGGCGACATCGGCCAACACGCCGTGTTCTTTGAGCGGCGTCCCGTCCGGCGCTCCGACGAGCATGAACGGCACCGGGTTGCTGGTGTGTGCCGTCCACGGCTTGCCGGTGGCCGGGTCGATCATCTCCTCGGCGTTGCCGTGGTCGGCCGTGATCGCCGCGAACCCGCCGGCCTCGAGCGTCGCGTCGACGACCTTCGCGACCTCGCGGTCGACCGTTTCTGCCGCGCGGATCGCCGCCTCGAGAAAGCCGGTGTGCCCCACCATGTCGCCGTTGGCGAAATTCAGCACCACGAATGCGTCGCCGCCGCGGCTGATTCGCTCGACCGCCGCCGCCGCGACCTCGGCCGCGCTCATTTCGGGCCGGTGATCATACGTTGCCACCTTTGGCGACGGGATGAGTATGCGCGCCTCGCCGGCGAAAGGCGCCTCGCGCCCGCCGTTGAAGAAGTACGTCACGTGCGCGTACTTTTCGGTTTCCGCCAGGTGGCACTGCTTGAGCCCGGCGTCGGAGATTACCCGGGCGATCGGCCACTCCACGTTCTGCGGCGCAAACGCGACGCCGCTCACCGGCAGATCCGCCTCGTACTCGGTGAACGTGACGTAGAACAGGTTGTGCGGCAGACGCTCGCGCGGGAAGCCGTCGAACTCCGGCAGCAAGAGCGCGTACGAGAGTTGCCGCGCGCGGTCAGCCCGGAAGTTGAACCACAGCACCGCGTCCCCGTCGCAGATGACCGGACTCGGCTCGCCCACCTCGCCCGTTTTGCTCCCCCGGACTCCGGCCCCCGGCCCCCGGCCCCCGGCCACAATCGCCGGTTCGACGAACTCGTCGCCAATCCCGGCCGCATACGACGCCCGCACCGCCGCCTCGGCCGACGCCGCGTGCTTGCCCCGCTCGAGCACGAGCGCCTCGTACGCCCGCCGCGTGCGGTCCCACCGCTTGTCGCGATCCATCGCGTAGTAGCGCCCCGTTACCGTCGCGATGCGCCCCACACCGGTTTCGACCAGCTTCGCCTCCAGCACCGGCAGGTCGTTCAGCGCCTGCTGCGGTGGCGTGTCACGGCCGTCAAGAAAGGGGTGGACCGAGACCCGATCGAGGCCGCGCTGCTCGGCGAGCTCGAGCAGCGCGTACAGGTGTCCCGCGTGGCTGTGTACGCCGCCGTAGCTGAATAGCCCCAGCAGGTGCAGCGTGCGGTCGTTGTCGCGCGCGTAGTCGACCGCGGCGCACAGCGCCGGATTCTCGAAGAAGCTGCCGTTCCGGATGGCCTCGTCGATCCGGGGCAGTTCCTGCAGCACGCGGAAGCCCGCACCCAGATTGAGGTGCCCTACCTCAGAGTTGCCGATTTGGCCCTCGGGTAATCCCACCGCCAGCCCAGCAGCGGCGAGCGTGCTGTGCGGCCCCTCCTGCCAGTAACGGTCGAGGTTGGGTGTCTTGGCCAGCGCAATCGCGTTGCCAGGTCCCGGCGGACCGATGCCCCACCCGTCGAGAATGATCAAGACACAGGGAGACGTACCCATCAACCGCTGACCATACCATGATGCAGGGGGCGAGGGGGCGAGTGGGCGAGTGGGCGAGTGGGCGAGCGGGTGAGCCAGGAGAGCGGGTGAGCCAGGAGAGCGGGTGAGCCAGGAGAGCGGGTGAGCCAGGAGAGCGGTGCCCCCTCGTCCCCTCTCCCTTTGGGAAAGGGCTAGGGTGAGGGCAGCCGCGGCCTCATACCTGCCTCCGCTGTCAGGCACGCCGCGTTACCATATGTGCTGACGATGTGTTGACGGAGACCTTTGTGCGTCACGAGGTGCCAATGATACCCCTCAACGGCCCCGCGACTGAAACTGGCGGCGCGCCGGTGGTCGCCCCCGAGCGCGGCGTCGAGCAGGATTTCGATCGCCGGGTCCTCTTGCGCCGACTCCCGCCGCATAAAGTAGTCGTTCACAACAACGACTACAACACCTTTGAAGAAGTCATCCAGATTCTCATGAAGGCGGTGTCGGGTATGAGCCTCCCGCGCGCCCAGGCGCTCGCCAACGAGATCCACACGACCGGCGCCGCCGTCCCGTACATCGGCCCCAAAGAGCGCGCCGAAGCCGTCGCCGCCGTCATCCGCACCATCGGCATCAAGGTCACGGTTGAGCCGGACGAATAGGACCGGACGGCCGACGGCCCCCGTGTTGCTACGATTGCGCTAATCACCGACCGAGGAGCATCAGGGCAAGATGAGCGACAGCAAGGTGTTTGGAGTCGGCGTCGTCGGGCTCGACCATTGGTATGCCGGCATCGGCGCGGTCGACGAGCTGCGGCACAACCCGCGCGCGAAGGTCGTGGCCGTCGCCCACCGTGACGAGGAAAAGCTGCGCGAGTTCGCCTCCGAGCGCGGCATCCCGGCGGCGACGACCGACTATCACGCCGTGGCGCAGATGCCGGAGGTCGACGCCGTCGCCACCGTCGAGGTGACCTGGACGGGACAGCCCGGTATCTCGTCCAACCTGACGCAGCTCGTCGGCACCGATGGCCAGGTCGCATTCGATGCCGCTCTCACCGGCAAGCTCGCCGTGGCCGGTCAGAAGTTCGAAACCCCGGCGGAAAGTGGCTGGACGCTGTTCAACCCGCCGGCCCGTCGCGGCGGCGGCATGGTAAGCCACCTGATCGAGTGTCTCGCCAGCGGCGTCCGCCCCGTCGCCACCTTCGATGACTCCCGCGCCAACCTTGCCGCCTGCCTCGCCTTCTACGAAGCGGCAAGGTTCGGCAAGGCGGTA
>JACQGX010000192.1 GCA_016199265.1 Chloroflexota bacterium
CCCTGCTTGGCTCAGCACCCAGCCGCTGCGCAAGCCCGCAGATCAAGGTGGTTGACTCAGCACTCACAACGCGGTAGACTGTCCAACAGGGCACCCGAGCGGATTCGCGAACGGTGCCGCTGTCGGAAGATCGAAGGCATCGATGCCCCGGACGGGAGGTGTTCCATGTCACTGACTGGTCGCGATCTGTGGACAGTGATCCATGGGATGGGGCTGGGCGCCCTGTTCCTCCTGGCTTTCGCCGGAGGGCTGGCCGGGCTTTGGAGCCTTCGCCCCGAGTGGGTGACGATCCAGGGGATGCGTGAACGGACCCGCCGGCTGATCGCCGGCACCTGGGTCATGGCGATCATCGCCTGGGTGACCGTCATCACCGGGACCTACGTCGTCTACCCCTGGTACCGGGCACCGGCTCCCCAGGGAACGTCGCGTGATGTGCTTGCCGAGCAGTACCCGCGCATTTTCCTGCTCAGCAGCCCCGATACTGCCCTCTGGCACACCTTCGGGATGGAGTGGAAGGAACACGTCGCCTGGCTGGCGCCGATCCTGGCGACGGCCGTCGCCTTTGTCGTGATGCGCTATGGCACCCGACTGGCCCAGATGCCCCAGGTCCGTACGGCGGTGATAACGCTCTTCGGCCTGGCATTCCTCGCGGCGGCAGCCGCCGGCTTGTTCGGGGCGTTCATCAACAAAGTGGCCCCCACCACCTGAGCAGCCGAGGGGTCGAACAGCCGAGCAGCCGAGGAGGAACGCATGGCACGTGTGAGCGGAACCGAACCCGTCCTCGATGATCGGACCGAGGGGGTCACACCGCTCCCGAATGGCGCAGCGGCGGCGGCGCTCCTGGCAGCGGGAATCGGGTGTGCCGTCTTCGGGCTGATCATCCCGCTGTCAGAGGCGGTGCCGGCGCTCAAGACCGCGCTCAACTGGTGGAACCCAGCCGGGCCGCTGGTGGGCAAGACGGCGGTGCCCGTGATTGTCTGGCTCATCTCGTGGGGAGCGCTGCACTCGATGTGGCAGGCCCGTGACGTGGCCTTCGGCCCCATGTGGAGGATCACGCTGGTCCTGGTCGCCATCGGGTTCATCGGCTCGTTCCCGCCGGTCTTCGAGGCGTTCACCGCACGCTGATCCGACACAGCAGACGGCGGCACCAGGTCGGGCCAGCGGAGCGAAGCGTAGTCCAAGTTTGTCAAGCGCCATGCAGCGGTCCGTAAACGCTGTGTAAGCGGGCCGGTCTGCGCCGCGCCGCGGCCGCCGGCCACGACGTGGTGATCGGCGCGGTGGGGCCCAGCCGCGAGTGCGGTGACCCTCTGTTGCTGGTCGAGGCGGCGCGATCGCTCCTCGCCCGGGGCGGAGCGCGCGGGGGTGCGGCGCGGCGGCGGCGCCGGCCGCGCCGCGTGGCACGCGAGTTGCTGGAGTGCGGCGACGCGAGAGCACGCATGCCGGTTCCGTCCCCCGAGGTGCAGCCCATGCCCGACACCCTGACCACCAAGATTCTGCGCGAGCACCTGGCCGGCGGCGCGCTGGTGCCGGGTGAGGAGGTCGCGCTCCGGGTCGACCAGGCCCTGCTGCAGGACGCCACCGGTACCATGGCTGGGCTGCAGTACCTCGAGTTGCGCGACGGCCCCGTCAGGGTGCCGCTCGCCGTCCAGTACGTCGACCACAACGTCATCCAGCTCGACTTCAAGAACCCGGACGACCACCGCTTCCTCCAGGCGTTCTGCGCCAAGCACGGCATCTACTACTCGCGCCCGGGCAACGGCATCTGCCACTACCTCCACGTCGAGCGCTTCGCCCGCCCCGGCCAGATCCTGATCGGCGCCGATAGCCACACCACCACTTCCGGCGCGCTCGGCATGCTCGCCATCGGCGCCGGCGGCCTCGACGTCGCCATCGCACTCGCCGGACTGCCGTTCGAGCTCGAGACGCCGCGCGTGGTCGGCGTCGCCCTGCGCGGCCGACTCCGGCCGTGGGTGCAACCGAAGGACGTCATCCTGGAGCTGCTGCGCCGGCGCGGCGTGCGCGGCGGCCTCGGACGCGTCTTCGAGTTCTTCGGCGAGGGCGTCGCCACGATCGACGTCACCGGCCGCGCCACCATCTGCAACATGATCGCCGAGCTCGGCGCCACCACCGGCGTCTTCCCCTCGGACGAGCGCACGCGCGAGTGGCTGCGCGCCCAGCGGCGCGAGGACCAGTGGATTCCCCTCGCCGCTGACCCGGGCGCCACCTACGAGGAGGTGGAGGAGATCGACCTCGACGCGCTCGAGCCCCTGATCGCCAAGCCGTCCAGCCCCGGCAACGTGGTGCCGGTGCGCGAGGTGGCCGGCACCGAGGTGGAGCAGGTGTGCGTCGGCAGCTCGGTCAACTCCGGCTACGAGGACCTGGCCATCGTCGCGGCCGTGCTGCGCGAGCGGACGATCCATCCCAACCTGGTGCTGACGGTCACTCCCGGCTCCCGCCAGATCCTGGACACCATCGCCCGCAGCGGCGTCTACGGCGACTTGCTGCGGGCGGGCGCGCGGATGCTGGAGCCCATCTGCGGCCCGTGCGTCGGCATGGGGCAGGCGCCGCCCAGCGGCGTCGTGTCCGTGCGCACCTTCAACCGCAACTTCCCCGGTCGCTCCGGCACCGTGAACGACCAGGTGTACCTGTGCAGCCCGGCCACCGCGGCCGCCACCGCTCTGCGCGGCGTCATCGCCGACCCGCGCGACCTGGGCGAGCCGCCGGCGCCGACACCCGCCCTGGCCGACCCAGCGGTGGACGACCGGCACATCCTGGCCCCCGCGCCGCCGGACCAAGCGGCCACGATCCAGATCCCCCGCGGGCCAAACATCCAGCCGCCCCCGCCCCAGGAGCCCCTGCCGGACTCGCTGGTGGGGCGGGTGCTCATCCACGTGGGCGACGACATCTCCACCGGCGACCTCTCGCCGGACGGCGTCGAGGTGATGGGCTACCGCTCCAACGTGCCGGCGATGTCCCGCTACGTCTTCCGGCGCATCGATCCCGAGTTCGCCGGCCGGGCGCGCGACTGGGGCGGCGGGTTCATCGTGGCCGGCCACAACTACGGCCAGGGCTCCAGCCGGGAGCACGCCGCGCTCGCCCCCAAGCAACTGGACGTCCGCGCCGTGTTCGCCAAGTCGTTTGCCCGCATCCACCGGCGCAACCTGATCGCCCAGGGGATCGTGCCGCTCGCGATCGTCGGGGAAGAGGCGTACGAGGCCGCGCGCGAAGGAGACGCTTGGGAGGTGCCCGGCGTGCGCGCCGCCCTGGCGCAGGGGGAGCGCGCCCTGATGGTCCGCATCCGGGAGACGGGGCAGGAGGTGCCGGTGGAGGCGAACCTCTCGCCCAGAGAGCGCCAGGTGCTGCTCGCTGGCGGCCTGCTGGCACACGTGCGCGCCGGCGGCCGGCCCATCAGTCTCAGCCTCGGCCAAAGCGGCGCCGTCGACCAGGGCTCGCCCGTCACCAACCCGGTGCCGCAGGAGACCACGCGCTGAGCCAAGTGCAAAGTGCAAAGTGAGGGTCCCTGCGGGTTCCACCGTGGCATTCCTTTAGTGAGCCAGCCCGAGGGAGGGGCGAAGATCGCCGGCGGTGTCGCGCTCTTCGGATGGATTGGCGTGGTGACTGCCGCTCGTCCTATCGTATGCCTATGGGGACGCACACGCCGTATGCTAACGGCCGGAGGATGACGATATGGACGTGGATCGCGCGCGACTCAACATGCCGATTGGCGAGGCGATGTTCACCCAACGGTCGATCCGCCGCTTTCGACCCGACCCGATCCCGATCGAGGACATCTGGCTGATTCTGGAGGCGGGCTCGACGGCGCCCAGCGGCGGCAAACGCCAGCCGGCACGCTTCCTGGTCCTGACCGACCGGGGGGTCATCCGGCAGTTTGGCGCGCTCTACCGCGAGGCCTGGTGGGCCAAGCGCCGGGACGAGGGGCGCAACTGGACCAGGCGCGAGGACATCCCGCCCGAGGAGCGCATCTCCCGATCGGCGGCGCAGTTGGCCGACGAGATGAAGGACGCGCCGTGCGCCGTGCTGGCGCTCAGCGTGGCGAAAGGGCAGGCGGCCTCGGTCGTTCCGGCGGTGCAGAATCTCATGTTGGCCGCCCGCGCGCTCGGGATTGGCTCGGTGCCGACGACACTGCACCCGCAGGTGATGGAGCAAGTCTACGCGCTGCTCGGCATCCCGGCCGAGGTCGAGCTCCACCTCTGCATCCCGCTGGGCTACCCGCGCGGGCGCTTCGGCCCGACCCAGCGGCGGCCAACCGCAGAGACGACGTTCCTCAACCATTGGGGCGGGACGGTGCCATGGGCGCCGCCGGCGTCGGACTGAGCGATCGATGCAGCACCGGGCGGCGCCAGCGAAGCGACCGCAGCGTCTCCGACGTACATAGAAACTACCTATTGCTTCTGGAGACTGGCACTCGCCCACCGATCGCGATAGGTGACCTCGGCGACCGGGCGGCGGCGAAGAGGGCCATGCGGCGACGCCGGATAGCCGAGCGGGATGAGCGCGTAGGTGTCGACGTGCTCGGGGATGCCGAGCAGCGCCTTGACCTGCGCCTCGCGCCGCAGGTGCAGCGTGGTGAGACAGGCGCCGAGTCCGAGCGCCCGCGCGGCGAGGAGTAGGTTCTGCACCGCGGGGTAGATCGAAGCGCCGGCGCCGCGCGTAGCGGCGGTGTTCGGCCCCCGCTCGATGCAGGCCAGCACAAGCACGGGCGGTTCGCTGCCCATGTGCTCGGCCAGGTGATAGGCAGAGCGCATCACGCGGCGGCGGTTCGGATCCGACTCGTTGGCCAGCCGGTCGGCGGGATAGACTTCCCGAAAGCCCTGCCGGTACAACGCCCCGAGCTCCCGGCGCAGCGCCGGATCGCGCACGACGACGAACCGCCACGACTGCGCGTTCGTCCCGTTCGGCGCCTGGATCGCGGCCTCCAGGATGCGGTGGACCATCTCGTCGGGCACCGCATCGGGCCGAAAGCGCCGGATCGAGCGTGCGGTGTACACCGCCTCGAAGATGTTGAATGTGCGCTCGGGCGTCTCCGGCTGCTGCTCGCGACGCTGGAGAACCTGGCCGCCGAGCGTCATCACGAGATCGACCCGGATCACGACCGCGACACCCTTGCGCTCCGGATCGCGATTCAGCTCGGGCGCGACGGCTCGGGCCATGACCTGCTCGCGGATCGGGCCGCCGGCGTGGACGGTGGCCTGGCCGTAGAGGCGCCAAGAGATGCGCCTGGGCGGGTCACGGTAGAAGACAACGACGTGCGGGTTCTCGCCGACGTGCTCCTGCTGGCGGCCGTGGGCGCGATCCCAGTAGGCGAGGTGCTGCGCGTCGAAGACCATCGTCGAGCCGCGCAGGCTGATATTCGGCTCCCCGCGTGCCGAGGCTGTCGCCACGACGCACGGCGTGCCGTTGGCGAGCGCGCCGTCGATCACTTCCTTGTATTCGGTCAGGTCGATTGGCATCACACCCCCAAACGAAGTGCAAAGTGAAAATGCAAGGTGCAAAGTGAAGATACCTGCGGGTTCCACCGTAGCTTTGGTTTAGCTCACTGCACCTTCACCACCCCAGCGAATGACGCTTCATAACGGCGGCCCTTCAGCACCGCTGCCGCCCGCCTGCCGCCTAAACTATCGGCGTTCATCGGCGTTCATCGGCGGTTTCCGTTTTTCGTTCTTTGGTATGCGTGCGCGAGGTACTTTCGTGGCATTGCTCGCCGGCGGCCAGGGCCGCTTCGATGGCGCGCACCAGCGCACGGGCGGACTCTGCACTCAGCTCCACCGCCACGCGCGCACCGGGCCCCTCGGTCTCGTTAAGGAAGTCGATGATCAGCGCGTGGTCCAGCGGCGCGCTCGCCGGGTGGTCGTAGTACACGTTCGCCGTGCGCAGCGAGATCCACTCGCTCACGCCCTTGCCGTGCGCCACAATGCCGGTCTTCTCGGTGATCCAGCTACACATCATTCGCTCCCTTCAACCGCGTGTCGCATAGTAGCCATAGGGCACACAGGGAGGAGCCACATGTGGTGCGAGTTCCTCTTGAGGTGCAGCCATATCTGAGCACCGCGGTTGTCGACCTGCAAGTAGGTACCCTTGCGAATGACCTACTCTGTGCTCTCTGTGGCTACAACCCCTCTCTGCGTCTCTGTGGTTAGTCCGTCCTGAGGTAGCGCTCGAAGAAGCTCAAGACCTTCTTCCAGCCGTCGACGGCCTGCTCGGGTCGATAGCCCGGCCGGTCGACGGCAAAGAAGCCGTGACCGGCGCCGTCGTAGCGGTGGAACTCGTAGGTCTTGCCGTGCTTCGTCAGCTCAGCCTCGATCCGGTTGACCTGCTCAACGTCCGGGTTGCCATCGTCATTCCCAAAGATGCCCAGCAACGAACAGGCCATGTCTGGGGTCATGTCGATGACCGCCCGCGGCTGGCGCTCGTTCAGCTCCTCGGGGCGGGCAACGACGCGACCGCCCCAGCAATCGACCGCGGCGTCCAGGCCCGGGAGCGTGCAGGCGGCCATGTACGCCTGCCGGCCGCCGGAACAGAAACCGATCACGCCCACCCGGCCGCTGGCGTACGGCTGGTTCCGTAGATAGTCCATCGCCCCCTTCGCGTCGCCCATCACCTGCGCATCGGAAACGCCACCGGCGGCACGGGCCGCCGCGGCCAGGTCATCCCAGCGGCCGGGCCCGTGGCGGGAGAAGAGGTGCGGGCACAGGGCAGCGTAGCCGTGAAAGGCGAGCTTGCGGGTGACCTCCTTGCTCCATTCGTCCCAGCCGGGCATGTGGTGAAACACGACCACGCCCGGCAGCCCGACGCTCCCGAGCGGGCGCGCGAAGTAGGCCTCAATGGCGTCGCCGCCGTGGCCGGAAATCGTGATCGTCTCGGCAATCATCCCTTCGTACATGGTGCCACCCTTCCGATTTACGGTCTACGATTCCAGATTTACGATTGCAATTGCGACTACGAGTAGTGCGCTCCTAACAACTAGACAAAGTTCTCAGTCGTAACTCGCAAAAATCGTAAATCTGAAATCGCAAAACCGTGGGTGCTGCCCAACATGGGCAGCGGCTGCGGTTGCGGTTTAGGATACCACCAGCCGCCGAGAGGACGCGCACGCCGGCACCTTGTGGCGGCCCAGATCGGAGGGCTTGCATCGCCGCGAAACGCAGCTACGTCTGCCGGCCGGGCGCAGCCACGGCCGCTACCGCTCCGCCCGGGCCGGGTAAGGCGCCTTGCCTCAGGGAGCGAGCCTGTTCGCAGCCGGCGGTGCCGCCTCAGCCGTCCCGGTAGGAACGGCAGGCAGGGTCACGACGAAGGTCGTGCCCGTCGCGGGGTCGCTTTCCGCACGGATGGTGCCGCCGTGGTGTTCCACCACCTCTCGGGCGATGGCCAACCCCAAGCCGCTTCCCTCTACGTCACGCGAGCGCGACTTGTCGAGACGATAGAAGCGGTCGAAAACGAGCGGCAGGTCCTCGGGAGGGATGTAGCTGCCGGTGTTGTGGACCCTGACGCCGACGCGAGGGCCACTGGCAGCCGTGGTGCGCCCCTGAACTCCGCCCGCTCCTGCCGCTGCGCCCGTTGCGCCCGCGGGGCGCGCGGCGCCGCCGGGGATGAGCGCGGCGCGCACCGTGATCGTCGCGCCATCGGGTGAGTACTTGGCCGCGTTGTCGAGTAGGTTCCAGAACAGGTGCTCGAGTTGGCTCGCGTCGCCTAGGGCTAGCAGCCGATTCGGCAGCTCAAGCACGAGATGTACGTCGCGATGGCGCGTCGCCAACTCGATTCGCTGCGCTAGCGTGTCGATCAGCTCGGCGACGTCAACCGTTCCGCGCACGTCGGCCCGGCCGCGGCTTTCCATCCTGGAAAGGAGCAGCAGATCCTCCACGAGGCGACGCATGCGCTCGGCCTCGCGATGGATCAGCGCGGCCGCGTCGCGCGTCGGCTCCGGCGCTTCCAACACGCCGTCGGCTACCGCCTGCGAGAAGCCTTGAATCGCGGTCAGCGGCGTACGCAGCTCATGAGACGCATTCGCCACGAAGTTGCGCAGGGCTTCCTGGGACCGCTCGACCTCACGCACCATGTTGTTGAAGCCCCGGGCGAGCTGGCTAACCTCCTCCACGCCCTCTTCTGGGATAGGACGGTGCGGCTCGCTGCACGCAACGCGCTCCGTCGCCTCGGTCACGGCGCGGATGGGCCGCGCGATCGAGCCGGCGAGCCACCACGCCACGACGGCGGCGGCGAGCAGGGCGATCGCCGCCGCCAGACCGGGGGCCAGTTCCTGCCATGCGGTCGGCAGACTTTGGAGCGGGATGGCGAGGACGATGCGGTGCGCCGCCTGAGTGAGCGGCGGGAACCCTGGCGGTGCTGAACCGTAGGCCCGCGTCGAGCCGTCGGGCGGGGGCGGGGGCAGTGGTGGCGGGGACGCCGCGACAAAAAGATAGCCGCCCGCTCCTGGAACCGCCGCGTTTCCGCGCCACACGACCACGCGGTCCGCAGACGACGCCCGGGAGTGCCGGACCTCCGGCCCGCCAAAGAATGAGGGACCGGCGAAGGGCGCTGCGTCCGCGGCGGACACGTCGAGCCGCTGTCCGACGAAGGTTCCTGGTTGCGACTCGCCATCGTCGGACACCGGCTGGTCGGCAACGATCACGCCCGCAGCGTCCAGCACCAGCACCCGCGCCGCCGGCAGCGGCACCTGGGCCGCCACGCCAGACGCGATGGCATCCGGCGCCGCCCCTTGGCGCTCGAGCGCGAAGCCGGCGGCCCCCGCGCTCGCCCCCGCGTCGCGCAGCCGGTTCGTGGTGGCTTGGGTGCGGTAGCCCAACATCAGCCAGACCACCGCCACACCGGCGGCGACCACGGCGACGGCGGCGACCAGGGCGAACGAGGCGAGGAGCTGCGTGCGCAGCCGCACCGGCCCCGCGAACCTGGCCCGCCGTCTGCCCACGGTGCTCACCTCGCCGGCTCGCGCCGGCCCGCCGTGGTCACCTCACCGCCGGCGGTACCGTCGTGCACAGGCCGTGGCGTCCCGACCAGCTTGTAGCCGAAACCGCGCACGGCCTGAATCTCGATGCCGGCGCCCTGGAGCCGTTCGCGCAGCCAGGCGACGTGCACGTCGACCGTGCGGCTCTCGCCCAAGTAGTCGTAGCCCCAGGCCTCGCGAAGCAGCGCCTCACGGGTCATCACCCTTCCTTCCTGCTTTGCCAGGACCAGCAGCAGTTCGAATTCCTGCCCGCGCAGTTGCACAGGCCTGCCGGCGACGCGCACTTCGCGCCGCGCCGGATCGACGTGCAGGTCGGCGATGTCGATCGTCGCATCAGGATCGGCGGGATTCTGGGCGCGACGCAGGACGGCCTTGACGCGCGCGACGAGCTCGCGGGGGTTGAAGGGCTTGGTGACGTAGTCGTCCGCGCCCAGTTCTAACCCCACGATCTTGTCCACGTCGTCGTCACGCGCGGTGAGCATGATCACGGGCACGTTGCTGTCCTTGCGCAGCCGGCGGCAGACCTCCCAGCCGTCGACGCGCGGCATCATCAGATCCAACACGATGAGATCCGGCTTGAGCCGCCGCGCCGATTCGAGGGCCTCCTGGCCATCGCGTGCCGTGATAACCCGGTAGCCCTCCTTGCTCAAGTAGAGCTTGGTCAGTTGGACGATGCTGTCTTCGTCGTCGGCGACCAGGATGGTGTTCGACATGGCTCAGCGTCCCCGCATTAAGAGTACCGCTCCCGTAACCGTTCCGCCGCTCTCACCGCAGAGACGCAGAGTGCGCAGAGCGCAAGCCGGTCGTTCACGTCCCTCTCGGCGTGTCTCGGCGCTCTCTGTGTCTCTGCGGTGAACGCTAACCCGCTCCTTTGCCTACGCTGTCTGGCTCGCGACCAGACTCACCTCGAGCCGGATTTCGTCGACCACGGACAGGACGGCCGGCGCTCTTGGCGGCGTCATCCCGAAGTCGCCGAACGTGAACGCGGTCGTGGCCGTGCCGGTCAGTTTGGCACCCTCGCGCGCGGCCGTCACGTCCCAGGTCAGCTCCTTTTGGACACGGTGAATCGTCATCAGGCCCGTGAGCTTGAAGGTGTACTGGCCCGAGGCAGGCAGCGGATCTGGCAGGCCTTCCACCTTGGTGGGCACGAACTCCGCCGTTGGATACTGCTGCGTCTGTAGCGTACTGCGCTTGATGAAGTTGTCGCGCAACGCCGAGTCGGTCGCCAGCGAGGTCATGTCGACCGTGATCTTCGAAGCGTCCTTGACAATCGTGCCGTCCGGTTGGACGACGAGCTGGCCCGTCACTGCGCCGGTGGTCCCAACGGCGTCGCTGGGCAGATCGCGTCCGGCCAATTGCTCTCGCACCCGGAAGGTCGCCTTGGATTGCCCGGACGCGATCTGGAAGACCAGCGCCGAGGCGGGGGCCGGTGCGGTGAACGCAGCGGCCGTCTGCGCGCCGGGCGTTACGGTGGTGGCGGCGGCTTGTGGCAACTGTGCGGACGTGACGCCGAGGTCGGTCGCGACACGCGCTCCCTGCTGCTGCGTCTGTGCGCCGCACGCCGCCAGCAGCGGCAGCACGAGGATCGCAGCGGCGTGCCGGCGGGTGAAAGACTCGAACACTAGGGAATTCCTCCTTGATCGGTCGGCCGCGGCAGCACGCCGTCGACCGTGACTCCAGCCTACCGTCCGGCGGCTAACCTCCCATTAGGGCGCTGTTAAATGTTGACCAACGTTCCCGGCAGCACGCCTGATCGACGTTGGCCTTCGCCGCCGGCGTGAACGCGAGGCTAGCACCTACGGCCCGATCACATTGCCAACCGTTAACACGGCCCTAACAGTGCCTTAGCACGCCATTCATAAACTGTTGGCCAGCAGACATCGAAGAGCGGAGGGACTGGCGATGTGGGCCCTTAGCTAGTATTGCAGGTGAACGAACCGCTTCCTGCGTCTGCACGCGTGATTGTCGAGGCCCAGTATGCACCAGCACCAGCGTGGGCGCGGCACGAAGGTCTTGTGGGGCTTGCTGCTGGTGGCGATTGCCTATGGCGGCCTGCTCTACTACCGGCACACACTGACCGGCAGGAATACGGTGGACGGCATGATCGGCGTGATTCTCGGCCTCTATGTCTGCTCGCACCCGGCGGCCAATGCGGTCGACGCGCTCTTCCTGGCGCGTGCCGCGCTTCGGCAAGTCTGGTCCAAGTGGTCTGGGATACGCTGGCTGGCGCTCAACGTAGTGGTTGCCCTCGCTGGGTGGCTCGTCATCGTGTCAGGGGCAATGCGATTTGCCGGTTGATCTGGATGAAGGAGCACGAGCAATGAAACGCTGGGTGTCTCCATCGATGCTGCTCTTGGCTGCGCTGGCCTGGGCCGCGCCAGCCTGGGTCGTGCCGGCTTGGGCGGCGCGCGAGGTGCCGGCCCGGAGGCCTGTGGCCCAAGAAGACTCAGCCGAGCGGTGGGCGCAGAGCGCGCCGCTGCTGGAGCCCAACTCGGAGATCGCGGTCGCGGAGTTGGACGGGAGGATCTACGCCATCGGCGGCTACCCCTCCACGCGGCGGACCGTCAACACCGTCCAGGTGTACGACCCCGGGCGCGACGCGTGGGACTACGCCCCGCCGCTGCCGGTACCGACTCACCACACGGTCGCCGCCGCCGTCGGCGGCACGCTGTACGTCATCGGCGGCGAGATCAGTCCCACAGCGTTTGCGGCGCAAGACACCTTCGTCAACACGGTGTATGCCCTCGATCCCGCCATGGGCGAGTGGTCGCCGCGGGCGCCGATGCCGACGGCGCGGTCGGCCATGGCGGTAGGCGTGATCGACGGACGCATCTACGTCGCCGGCGGGCGGCCGCCGCGGGGTAACGACTTCGCCATCTACGACCCCGCCGCCGACGCCTGGACGGTGCTGCCTGTCCTGCCGACGGCGCGCAACCACCTCGCGGCCGCGGCCATCGGCGGCAAGCTCTACGTCGCCGGCGGCCGCTTTGGCGGGGGCGTGGGCAGCGAGATGACCGCCGCACTGGAGATCTTTGATCCACAGACGAATACGTGGGCCGCCGCGGCCCCGCTGCCCCAGCCGCGGGCGGGCATCAACGGCATCGCCGCCAACGGCTGCTTCTTCGTCTTCGGCGGCGAGGGCAACAACGCCCATCCGCAGGGCGTCTTTCCGGACGTGGATCTCTACGACCCCGCGGCCGACGCCTGGCACGCCCTGGCGCCGCTACCAGTACCGGTGCACGGCGTCACCGGGGCCGCCTTCCTGGACGGCTGGATCCATCTTCCCGGCGGCGGCACCACCCGTGGAGGCAGCAGCGGCTCCACCATTCACCAGGTCTTCCTCGTGGAGGAATCCTGTGGGTCGAGGTACGAGGCCGACGCAGGTCGAGACGCAGAAGGCGAGTAGGAGCGCCGCCCCTCCGCCACCTCTGCGCGCGCTCGGCCATCGGCGCCCGCACACACGCTGTTCCTTAGCCGTGCAGCGCGGCGGGCGAATTCACGCCGGCCACTAGCGGGCTACCGCCTGACCTGAACGCCGGCGAAGCCGCCCCCGGTGACCCGAGGCGCGGCGGCGGTGGTGCTGGGCAAGACCACTCGCTCACCCGCCACCAGCCCGGCGACGATCTCCGTCTGTTGGTCGTTCGCCATGCCAGGCTGTACCACGCGGCGCTCGGTCCCGCCGTCGGGCTGCAGCACCTCCACCACGCGGTCGCGCCCTTGCGTACGCAGCGCGCGATTGGGCACCAGCACGACGTCGCTCCTGCTGTGCGCCGCGTCCACCGCGATCCGCACCTGGCGGATACCACACCGGGGAACGGAGCGACGAGCGTGGCGCCGGCCAGGTTCGCCTGGGCCTGCTGCAGTTGGGCCGCCGCCACCTCCACCGCCATAGTCGCAGCCAGTACGTCCTGCGC
>JACQGX010000164.1 GCA_016199265.1 Chloroflexota bacterium
CGGTACCAGTGGGGGAGCTGGTGGGTCTACGGCAGCGCGGTAGACGAGCGCCGGCTGCGGCAACAGATCGACGTCATTGCCGACTCCCTCGGCGACCTGGGACCGTGGCACATCGTCGTCGACGCCGGCTGGGAGGACGTCGGCCCCAATGGGAGTGGCGACCTCGGGAGCGCGAATGCCGCGCGCTTTCCCAGCGGAATGCGAGCGCTGGTGGACTACGCCCACGCGCGCGGCATTCGCGTGCTCCTGTTCTACTCGGCCGTCTACGCCCACGATGGCAGCGACAAGGGCGAGTGGCTGGGGCTGCCGGGGCTCATCAGCGAGCATCCCGATTGGTTCATCCGGCTGAGCCCCAGCGGCACCGCGCCGGCACGATACCTCTTTGACTACGGCAACCCGAGCGCAAAGGAGTATCTCTCCCGTACGCTGGCACGGTTCGCCGGCGAATACGACGCCGACGGCGTGAAAATCGACGGCCTGGGAGACGTCGAGGGGCAGCTCATCCCGTTCGAGCAACGGGTGAGCTACCTCCCGCAACGGTGGAGACTCACGCCGGTGATGGATATCTACCGGCTCGTCGCGGAGTCGCTGTGGTCGGTCAAGCCCGACGCGTTCGTCGAGAGCGGGTGGGTCAACCCGGCGGCCGCGCATCCGTACGCGCACACGTTCCGCTTCGGCGACGAGTGGAACGTCTTCGACCGCGAGTATCCGTTCCCCGGCCTGGCGCAGCACTTCACCTACGCCGCCGTGCAGCGCTCGCTGCTCGGGCAACGCCCCAATATCGGCGCCGTGTTTGGTGGCTTCGGCCCGTCGCTCACCCGACAGTGGCTGGGCGCAGCGCTCGCGCTGGGCGCGCACGTCAGCATCGGCAACGACCTGACGCTGGCATCACCGGAGAGCCTGGCGGCGCTGCGCGCGTTACTGGTGCACTACCGGCCCTTCGCCGGCACGACGCGCACCGGCGACGAGCACTTTGGTCTCAGGCCGAACTGGGCGGCGACGACGACGGCGACGACGACGGGCGAGCTCTCGTTCGTCGGACTGCTCAACCGAGAGCACGACGCGCAGATAATGGCGCTGCGCCTGGTGGACGCGCTCCCGAACGCCACGCCGGGCGCGACGTACCTGGCGTACGACGTCGAGGCGGCGCGGTACGTCCACGTGCGCGACGTGCTGAGGGTCGAGGTGCCCGCGCAGACGTTCCGGCTGTTCGTGCTGCGCCGTGCGCCCGGCGTCTTCTGGACGACCAGCTCGTTCGAGGAAGAGCCGCTCGCCGGCGGCTGGCGCATCGCCGTCCGAGGCCCGGCCGCGATCGGCGGCCGGCTCCAGCTCTACCTGCCCGGCGGCGCGCCGCGCGCGGTGCGCCTCGACGGCGTTCCCCTACCACGGATGGCAGCCGATTCTTTCGAAGCGGCCGACGTACGCGAGGCGTACACCTACGACGCGGCCACCGGCGTCCTCACGCTGCGCTACGTCCACGCCGGTGTGGGATATCCTGCCCGCGCGATCGATGTCGCGCGGTAGGCGTGTGCGAATACCGCCCGTTGAGGCTCTTGTTGAGGTAGCCGTCGTATCGTCATTCCCGGACGCCGGTGGCGGTTGGCAGTCGCCGATCGCTGCCGGCAAGCCAACAATCTCATAGATGGAGGCGCGGAGCCGGGTGGCGATAGAAACGGGCGGCGCGTGCGGATTACGTGGACGGTGTGAGCAGTGCAGGACGAGGAGGGAGACGAGGGAACGTGAAGGTGCAGAGGGAGACCCACATGGCCGGCTCCTGCAGCCACTGCAGCAAAGACAGACACGACGCCGGTTAGGCGCATGGGCGCTTGCGCCGGCAGCGCTGGCAAGCGATCTCCTTGCGCCCCGGCGCGACGAAGCAACCGACGAGACTGCCGGCGACCTCGCATCGGGCGCATCGGGCGCATCGGGCGCATCGAGCGCACCGGAGCCCGAGCCGGCGGCGCCGCCAGACCCGGCGGCGCAACGCGCCCAGACGACCGTGGAGGTGGCGGCGTACTACTTCCCAAACTACCACCGCGACCCGCGGAACGATCGCTGGTACGGTCCCGGCTGGACGGAGTGGGAGCTGGTCAAGACGGCCCAGCCTCGGTTCCCCGGACATCGCCAGCCCATTGTGCCGGCATGGGGCTATTTCGACGAGGCCGATCCTCGCTGGACGGCACGGGAGATCGATCTGGCTGCCGGCCACGGCGTTACCTGTTTCCTGTACGACTGGTATTGGTACGAAGACGGCCCCTACCTGCACGACGCGCTGGAGCAGGGGTTCCTCAAAGCGCCGAACACCAATCGCTTGAAGTTCGCCCTGATGTGGGCGAATCACGACTGGCTGAACATCCAGCCCGCCAGGACCGGCAGACCGCCGGAGCTACTCATGCCCGGCGCGATGTCGCGGGCCGGGTTCGAGCGGCTGACCGACTACGTCGTGGAGCGGTACTTTACCCGCCCCAACTACCTGACGCTCGACGGACAGCCGTACTTCTCGATCTACGAGGTCGGCACCTTCATCAAAGGCATCGGCGGCATCGAGGCTGCGCGTGAGGCGCTCGACCGCTTCCGCGCCAAGGTGCGCGCCGCCGGCTTTCCGGATCTGCACCTCAACGGCATCGTCTGGGGAGTCATGCGCGATGGCGGTGCCGGCGGCGAGGGCCGCGATAGCCTGATGGCCGCCGTGCCGGAAACCGTGCGGGCCGCGCTGGCGCTGGGCGTCTCGAGCGTCGGCTCGTACACCTGGATCCACCACCTGGATGGATCGCCGCGTGGGTTCCCGCGGGCCAGCTACTCCAGGACCCGCGAGCAGTACGCCGACTGGCGCGAGAGGTGCGAGCGCCTTCCGGTGACCTACGTCCCCAACGTGACCATGGGCTGGGATTCGAGCCCGCGCACCCATCCCGCCGATCCGTTCGAGCCGTTCGGCTACCCCTGGATGGCGGTGCTGGAGGGGAATACACCCGACGTTTTTCGCGCGGCGCTCGAGCGCGCCAAGGCGTACGCGCTGCGCCGGCGGCCCGACGGGGGAGAGCCGGCCGGCCAGAAGCTGGTGACGCTCAACGCCTGGAACGAATGGACGGAGGGCAGCTATTTACTGCCGGATACGGTACACGGCACGGCGTATCTGGAGGCCGTGCGCGAGGTGTTCGGAGGGCAGAGCGGCGCATCGTGATCCCGCTCAAAGACGTCTCGCCGGTGATGATCCAGGCGACGCTGGCGGCCGAGAACGTCAACTTCTCCCAGCATCGGGGGTTCGACGTGCGGGGCATCATGCGCGCCCTGATGAGCCTGACACTCGGCGCGGGGTACATCTGGAAGGAGTTCGCGGTTGAGCGGCTTCTTATTTTGCCGCGGCGCTCCTTACGATGGTGCCGCGAAGGCCGACCGACGACCGTCCTTCGACAGGCTCAGGAGGGTCGTCGGTCGGCCGGCTCTCTAACAGGTCACGTCCTTGCCCTCGCTGCCGAACACTTTGAGCCGCTCTTCGCCGGTGATCCGGGCCACGCTCGCCGGGTAGTAGTGGAACTGCAGCGCACGCCGCCGCCGCTCCGATTGCGTCGGCGGCGTGCCGTGGTGGAGCAGTCCGTCGAACAGCAGCACCCCACCTGGCTCCAACGGCACCGCCGCGATCTTGCCGACGGCGACGTGCTCGTCGCAGATCTGCCAGTCGCGACGCTTGAAGTGCACTACCGGGCCGTCGCGGTGGCTGCCCGGAATGATGTGCATGCAGCCGTTCTCCGGCGTGGCCTCGTCCAGCGCGATCCACGCGCCGACGATCCGCGTGCCAATCGGCAGATTGAAGTAGGCGTGGTCCTGGTGCCACGGCTTCTCGCGGCCAATCAGCGGCGGTTTGAGCAGCGCCTGATCGGCCCACAGCGCCGGCGGCTCACCAATCAGGCGTGACACGGCGTCGATCAGCCGGGGATGGCGCGACATCGCCTTCAGGCGCTCGTCGAACTCGACGTAGCCGATCAGCTTGCGGACGACGTCCTGCCGCTGCTCCGGCGGGATCGTGTCCAGGATCTTGCGCGCCTTGGCCTCGAACTGAATGCCACGGAAGTCCGGACGGTTTCCCGCGATCAGGTACAACAGGCCGTCGAGCGCCTGCTGCACTTCGCCAGGCGAGAAGGCGTGGTGCACCACCACGTAACCGTACTCCTGAAAGAACTCGACCGCTTCCTCGCCAAAGTTGTCAAAGCTGTCGATCCCCCGCGCAATCGCCTCGTGCCGGTACAAATCCGGCGGGCACTCGTCGATTTCGCGCGTGTCGAACTGGAGTTGCACAGCCGGCGCCGCCGCGGCCGTCTGCTCCTGGGGCGCCGTCGTCGCCGTGGCTTCCGTAGTTCCCGTGGTTCCGGGGGTGCTGGTTGCGGTCATGCCGTCACTCCTCCTCAATACCTGAAATGCGTATGGTGTTCCCATCAGGATGGCGGAAAAACGCGCCGCCGTCAAGTTGCGAGAACCAAGCCGACCTCATCCGATACCATCTCGGTGTGGAGCGGAGCGTATTGCGGCGGCGGATTACGCAACGGCCGAATAACGTCCGCTTCGAGGAATTGCGACGGATGCTGGAATCGTATGGCTGGGTTGTGCAGCGGGTGCGTGGCAGCCACTACGTCTTCGGCCGCGGTGGGGCGATATTCCCCGTTCCACACCACGGTGGCACCGTCAAGGCGCCCTACGTGCGACAGGCGCTTGCGTTGACCGAAGGAGAAGACGATGCCGAAGAGTGAGCCAGTCGTGAGAACACGGGAGGCGCCACCCGTTCCGCATGCTCCTGAGTTCCCGCACGCTCCCGATGCGCCCGTAGCGCCGGAAGTGGAAGGGCGCATCCAGGAGTTGATGCGCCAACCGTATCGGATTGTCGTGCAGGCCAACCCTGATGAGGGCGGCTACGTGGCCTCTGTGCGCGAGCTGCCCAACTGCATCGCTGCGGGCGAGACGATCGAGGAGACGGTGGAGCTCCTGCGCGAAGCCATGGAAGCCTGGTTTCTCGTCGCACTAGAGCACGGCCGACCACTCCCCGAGCCCATGGCCGACGAGGCCGGCTACAGCGACCAGCTCCGCGTTCGGTTGCCAGAGCGGCTGCACCGCGAGCTTGCTGAGCAGGCGGCACGGGAAGGCATGAGCCTGAACACTCTCATCGTCTCCTACCTTGCGCGTGAGGCGGGTGTTCACCCTGGCGGAGACTAGTCACTGCTCGCCGGACGTGTGAGCACCGGCGCGAACAGCGCCTCTAGAAAACCGGGCCGGAGGTACTCTTCGATGCGCGCAAACGTGTCGGCATTCTTCAGCGGCCGGTCAGGCCGCTGGTACTCGACCCACGCCATGGCGCACCAGGTGATCGCGCGCCAGTGGACGAACGGCTGCCGCAGCGCAACGCGCCGGTCAAGATCGTCCACCGCCTCCGGCAACCGCTCTGCTGCCGCCGCCCGGTACGCATCCAAGAACACCTGCCGCTGACGCGCGTCGAACTGCACGCCGCACTTCCAGAGCGTCGACGTCGGCGCCAGAAAATGGCAGAGATCGTAGCTCGGGTCGTCGAGCACCGGCTTCTCCCAATCGACCAGCCGCACATCCGGCGCCGCGCCTGCGGCGCCCGGGCCCTCTGTGCCGCCGGCATCGGCCGGGCTGCCGGCGTCGCCAGGGACGATGAAGTTGTGCGCCTGTACGTCGGTATGGACTATGGCGCGCCGGGCCGGTGGGAACATCTGCGCTTCGAGCGGTGCTAGCCGAGTGAGCGAGCGCTCTACCGCATCGAGCAGCCGCACGACGTCGGCCGGCGCCGCCGGCGCCTTCTTCCGATACGACGCGAACATCTGGCGACCGAACTCGAGGTAGCGCGAGAGCGGCGAGTCAATGGCCACAAGGCTTTCGAGCCTGGGATCAGCCGCCGGCCGGAACGTGTGCAAGCGGGCAAGCGCCACGCCGGCCGCGCGCAGGTCGGCGTCTGAGCCGTAGTCGAGCGGCCGGCCGGGCAGATACTCCTCCACGAGCAGACCGTACGGTAGCTCGCCCGGTGAGGCGTCGACGTGGAACAGCGCCGGGGCGATGCCCGACGGCTGCAACAGGCGCAAGGCCCGCGCCTCGTAAACAATCTGCGGCACTCCGGCAGCAATTTCCTGGCTGCCGGTGTTCACGCGGAGTACCACCCGCCTCCCCAAGCTCGCCGAGGCCGTCGAAGTGACCAGGTAATTGAGGTTGTACTCCCCCTGGGCGAGAGGCACGATCGTGAACGGCGGCTCGATCACCTCCGGCCGCCGTCGCAGATACGCCTCGGCCGCCGGCAAGAGGCGTGTGGCGAGATCGGTCGTGCTGTGGGTCATGCTGCGCAGCCATCCCGCATCGCTCTACGTCCGGAGACGCCGCGATACACCTGAGGATGTTTGAGCGTGACGATGACCATCGCTCACGGCACCCGATTCACGTCGCCGATGTACGTCCACCAGTTGTTGGCGATGCCGTCGGTCTCGCCGGCGGCGTGCGGGAGGCGCTCGAACCACCAGAGGTGGTGGCGGCGCATGTCGCCGCCGCCCCAATCGCGGCAGTCGACTAAGCGGCGCTCGCCGGTGAGGTGGGGGAAAGTGAGCCAGTCGTCGCAGTCGGAAAGCACCGGGCGAGGGTTACCCCAGTCGTAGTCGCGCTCGCTGTTCGGGGCAAAGTGGACGTTGCCGGCCGAGGCCCTGCGCGGCGCGATCTTGTCATAGCGCGTGAAACGCTCCCAGAGGTTGCGCTCGCCGGTGTGGCCGGCGTAGACCTGCGCCAGCATCGATTCGGCGCGGTGCCCCAAGTCTTCCAGCATGCAGCCGACCTCGCGCTCGTAGTTGAAGCCCATGACAACGAAGCGCCGGTGGCACCGCGGCGAGCCGTGGGGCCGCTCGAGCGGCGGCGCGTTGCACCACGTGGCGCGGGGCCCGACCATGATCGACTCGTAGTAGCCGGTGTACGGCGGCCCGAAGAGCCACACCTCGTCGGCCTGCCCGGCGTTGATCCGGTCGACGGCGTCGAACTCGCACAGGAGCGCCTCGTAGTCGACGGCGTCGGGCTGGTGAAAGCCCCGCTGCGCCCGCCAGCAACGCAGGAACGCCGGTACGTCGTAGCAGAAACCGTCCTTCTTCACGGGGAAGGCGTCCTTGTCGATGCGTTCGACGATCTCGTGCTCGAGCCGGCCGTGGCTGGCGGCGCGCACGTCGCGGATGTAGTCGGCGGCGAGCGTCTCCGGGTCGTACCAGCCCATCACCTGGCTGAGCCTGTGCCCGCCCTGCTCGGGCACGACGGGATCGTGGACGATCATCAGCACGCGCAGGGTGATGGGCTCTACACCGGGGGCAGCCGCCGGGCGCGGAACGGCGGCCGCCTGCGAAGGGGACTCCGCACGGCCGGTGAGCCTCGAAAGCAGACGGTCTAACATGGCTGATCGCTACCTGGATGTACTCCTTCGCCGGCAGCCTTCGCCGTCATTCTCATTGTCAACCTGAGCGTCAGCGAAGGATCGGCGGCATCGTGTACCGCTGGTGGACAGACCACCTGATCCTTCCCCTTCGCTGCCCTCAGGGTCAGGATGACAGGAGGGCAGCGTACGATGACTGAAGAGCGTAGGATCGCTGAAGAGAGAGCACAGGTCGGCCATCCCGTCAGGACCTCACAGCTCGGTGCGCTGCACGATGGCATCCGGGCGGGCCAGGACTTCCGGCCGGAGGGCGGTGCCGAGGCCGGGCCCTTCGGGCGGGTAGACGTACCCGCGCTCGATCCGCGGCAGGCTGGTCACGAGCTCGGCATACCAGCCGTGGATGTAGGCGCGGACGGTTTCCTGGACATAACAGTTGGTGATGGCGAAGTCGAGGTGGACGCCGGCGACGTAGTTGATGGGGCCGGTGCAGTCGTGCGGCGCGACCGGGATGTGGTAGGCCTCGGCCATCGCGGCGATCTTCTTCGCCTCGGTGAGCCCGCCGACCCAGCCGGTGTCGAACATCACGATCGAGGCAGCACGCTTCTCGAGCAGCTCGCGGAACGCATAGCGGGTAGAGAGCGTCTCGCTCGCCGTCGTCGGCACGTGGGTCGAGGCACGGAACTCGGCGAGCGCGTCGAGGTTGTCCATGCGGACCGGGTCTTCGAACCACATGGGGTCGAACGGCTCGACCGCCTTGGCGATGCGGATGGCGCTGGGCAGGTTCCAGACGCTGTGCAGCTCGAGCGCGACTTCCATTGTATTGCCCACTGTATTGCCCACCGCGTCGCGAATCTGGCGCCACGGCGTGAGCGCGCGCTCGATCTGTGCGGCGGTGATCCACTGGCCGCCTGTTTCGGGCCCGAATTGGTCGAAGGGCCAGATCTTCATCGCCGTGATCCCCTCGTCGAGGAGCGACTTCGCGAGCGCGCCGGCGTCGGTCTTCCAGGCGTCGAGATCCTCGTACGGCCCTTCGACTTTGCCGTCGGTGTAGGTGGCGTCTGCCCCGCGCGGCTTGGCGCCGCCGTAGCGGTACCCGGCGCACGTGTTGTAGACGCGCACCGCCTCACGCGTCGGGCCGCCGAGCAGGCGATAGATGGGCAATCCCTGGGCCTGGCCAAAGAGGTCCCACAACGCGACGTCGATCGCCGAGACGCCGCGAATCTCGCTGCTGTGCAGCCCGCCGCCGGCGCTGGTGCGGTAGAGCGTGCGCCAGTGGCGCTCGATGGCGAACGGATCTTGCCCGAGCAGCAGCGGCGCCGCCACGCTATGGACATAACTGTTGACCGTTTCGGTCAACCGCCACGTATCGCCGAGGCCGATCAAGCCGGCGTCGGTGTGCACGCGCACGAAGAGAATGTTGAGGTGTTCTGCCAGGCGGATGGTTTCCACTGCGGTGATGTTCATTGCTGACCACCAACACCAGCCGGCGGCCTGCCTGCTCATGCCCGGTGACTGGATCCAGGGTCGCCATCAGCACGGACCAGCGGCGCGGCTGCCGGGTCACTCGATAGCCCTCGCGGTTTCGGCATCCGCCGTCGCGAATGCGCTCTCCACGTCTTTGAGATCGCGTACGAACATCGGGTCGCGCATCGCTTCCTCGTACGCGTGGAGGCGCTCATGGTGGCGACGCTCACGGGCCAACCGGCGACGCTCTTTGAGCACAAGTGCCTCGATGAGCGCGTTCTTGCTCGGCGCCCGTCCGGCGGCGACCAGATCATCTATCGCCTCCAAGGCCTCCGCGTGCAGGCTGAATGTGGCGTTGCGGGCGCTGCCCCGGCGCACCGCGGCATTGCGTGTCATGACCGCACCTCTGTACGTACGCTAACTGATACAAGTGGTTTCTGCAAGTACTCGAGAGTCTGGGGTACCCGCCAGGCTGATGTAGCCGCCGTCGTTGGCGGCGTTCCCACGGCCTATCGGCCGCGGGCGCGTGCACACTTGCGCAAGCGGGCCGTTCGAGGCCAGCGTTCCCCCTCTCCACTTCGGCGGAGAGGGGGCCAGAGGGTGAGGTCTCCTTCGGTTGAATTGTGGCGCAGCGAGGGCATTAGGGTGTGTTTCGTTTCGCAGAATCGGGGTTGGGGGGGTTCCTGGTGCCGTGTGCGTCGCGGGTTTTGTTTTGCAGAATCGGGTGTGCAGCACCTGTACCCGTGCAGCGGGCGCATTTCGTTTTGAGTGCGACCAAAATCTGTGGAGGCGCAAGGGGTCATCCAACGTGTTCCATGCAGGTAGGCCCCACGGACTCAGGTAGTCCCCACAGATTTTGGTCGCACTCTTTTGTTTTGCAGTTTTGGGGGTGTACCACCTGTTAGCGTGTACACGAGCGCGCGGGTGGGTCGGTACGGCGGCACGGGCGACGATGGCAGGGCGATCTCGTCGAAGATGCCCTGAGGGTGGACGTGCCAGTCGCCCTGGCGCTCGACGCCGGGGATGACGGGGAGGTTGGAGGTGAGACCGTGGGCGATGGCGTTGCGGGCGGCGATGGCCTCACCTTCGGGCGTGCGGGGGCCGGTCTGGCCGGTCTGGCCGGTCTGGCCGGTGCCGGTTTCGGGAGTGGACATGTCGGCTGGCTCCTTCTGCGTCAGGTGTATGGGCGAGGGGCTGCGGAACGCGAGACCCCTCTATAAGGGAATCTGCCCAGAAACCGGCGAGAATCAACGCGGGGAGGAATGAAACCGCCGATGAGCGCCGATGCACGCCGAGCGGAGCACTTCCTTCCCCCGGTGTGGTATGGACTTGACTTTCAACTCAACCGGGCGCTATACTGCGGGCACATGGGTAGCGAGCAGGCATTCGGCGAA
>JACQGX010000165.1 GCA_016199265.1 Chloroflexota bacterium
ATCCGGCACTGCTGGACAACCAGGCACGCGCCGGTCTCCTCGAGCGACTGTCCCGCGCCTACGCCGATCTGGGCCAGCTCGCCGCCGCCGCCCGCCACCTTGAGACGCTGCGCAACGTGGCGATGGCGCAGGGCCGGACCGGCGACGCGGAGCGTCACTGCGCGGCGACGCTGGCGCTGGTCGAAGAGCCGGCACCGGAAGCGCGGCGCGAGGAACCGGTGCTGGTAGCGGCGCAGCTCAATGCCCTCGGCTGGCTGGGCATGGTCCACGCGTGGCAGGGCGACCACGAGCGGGCGATGCCCGCGATCGAGGCGTCGCTGCGGCTCGGCCAGGAGTTGCACAACCCCTTCCTCACAGGCCGCTCCCGATTCGCTCTGGGCATGTCCCTGGGCAACCGTGGCCGCTACGAGGACGCCCTGGCGACGCTGCGCGACGCCCTGCGGCTGGCCGAGGAGGCCGGCGATCGTTACTGGCTTCCGCGGCTGCCGAACACCATCGGCTGGGTCTACAGCGAACTGGGCGATCTGAGCCAGGCCGAAGAGTGGAACCGGCGGAGTATCGCGGTGGCGGCCGAGACCGGGTGGCTCGAGGCCGAGGCCAACGCCCGGATCAACCTGGGTGCCGACGCGCTGCGCCGGGGTGACCGCTCCCGCGCTCGCGACCACTTCGAGCGGGCGGCCGCACTCATTGAGCGGGATACCTGGTTCACCTGGCGGTACCGGATGCGCCTCCTCGTAGGGCTTGGCGAGCTGGCCCTCTTGGAGGGCGCGCCCGAGCGGGCGTTGGCGTTCGCCAAGCAGGCACTCGCCGTGGCCACCCCGACCGGCTCGCGCAAGCACGCCGGACGCGCCTGGCTCCTCAGCGGCCGGGCCTTGCTTGCGGCCGGCGCGCCGCCCAAGGAGGCGTTGGCGCACGTGGAGCGCGCACGATCGCTCGCGCAAGCCGCCGGACACCCGCCGCTGCTGTGGGCCAGTGGTGCCGAACTGGCCCGACTGCACGCCCGTCTCGGACACGAGGCGGAAGCCGCGGCTCGCAGGCGCGATGTTGTGGCGTCGGTAGAGACGGTGGCGGGCGGCATCGCAGACGCGAGCCTGCGCAGCCTTCTGTTACACAGTCCGACCGTCCAGGCTATCCTCGCAGGCGCCTAAACCAAGTGCAAAGTGCAAAGTGCAAAGTGAGGCGGCAGGCTCCGATGAACGCCGATAAGCTGCCGATAAGCCGGCGATAAGTGGGGCTGCGTAGGCTGTACCCAGTAGACAGTTCGATAGGAGGCGACACTCATGGCAACCCATCCAGGGACCTCTTCTGGCACAGTCGAGGTGAACGGCGCGCAGTTGTACGACGAGGGGAGGGGCCGAGGGCGTTTGCTCGGGCAGATGAGTCTGGGTGGCCTTGCTGCTGGCATGGAGGACAAGGTGAGCACCATGAACGAGGACGTTCTTCTCCACGAGGTAAAGGGCCAGGGCGAACCGCTCGTCCTGGTTCCGGGCGGCCTGAGCGGCTGGCTTTCCTGGATTCCGTTCGCGGAGCGGCTGGCGAAGGACCGGACGGTCGTTCGCGTCCAACTCCGCAGTGTGGAACTCGCCGAAGCGGGCCAACCCTACCCGGCCGGCTACGGGACGCTGACCGAGCGCGAGGTGCTGCGCGCCACCGTCGACCAGCTCGGCCTCGACCGCTTCGATCTGGCCGGCTGGTCCTACGGCGGGCACGTCGCCCTGGCGTTCACGCTCGAGTATCCCGAGCGCGTCCGCACCCTCACGGTGATCGAGCCCCCGGCCGTCTGGATCCTGCGGGAGACCGGGCACGCCGCCGATGCGCTGCGACAAAGCGAGGCATACGATCGGTCGGTGAGCGGCCGGGAGGTCACGATCGACGATCTCAAGGCCTTCTTGGTGCGGGCCGGCCTTGGCCGCCCCGGCGACGACTTCGAATCGCTGCCTTCGTGGCCGATCTGGGTCCGCAACCGGCAGGTGCTCTCGACCAACGGTACGATCTGGGACTACACCGATTCGCTCGACCGTCTACGCGCGCTGGACGTGCCGGTGCTCGGGGTGAAGGGAACGGAGACGACCGAAGACCTCGCCGCGATCGTGGACGACCTGGTGGCGAACGTCCCGCACGGCACGCTGCTCGAGCTGCCAGGCGGCCACGCCTGCCACATCCAGAACGTCGACCGCTTCCTCGAAGAGCTGACCAGACACACCGCTGCCGTCCCCAGCTAGGGGACGCAGGAGAACCAAACCAAGTCCAAAGTCCAAAGTCCAAAGCATGCGGCATCTGGCGGTCGACCTGGGGCTTGGGACCTGGGACTTCGGACTGAGTGTAGGAGGGCTGCCATGCCTGACATCCAATTGCCGGCGATCCGGCTCTATTACGAGGAGCGGGGCGAGGGAGCCCCGATCCTCTGTATCCACGGGACATCGAGCTCGGCGTTGGTCTGGGAGACAGCGGTCGAGCAACTCTCGCGGCTCGGGCGCGTCATCGTGTACGACCGCCGGGGCTGCACCCGCAGCCAGCGGCCGGAGCCCTATCTCACCACCAGCGTCTCCGAGCACGGCGACGACGCGACTGCGCTCCTGGAGGCCCTCTCGGCTACTCCAGCTATCGTGATCGGCCGCAGCTACGGCGGCGAGGTCGCGATCGACCTGGCGCTCCGCTACCCCGATCGCGTGCGCGCCCTCGTGTTGCTCGAGGCGGCGATCCTGTGCCTCTCGCCGGGTGCGCGGCAGTGGAACGAGGAGTTGCACGAGCGCGTGATGTCGGCCGCCGCGCGGGGGATCGACACCGTGGGCGAGGTGTTGCTGCGCAACGTGCTCGGCGACGCCGCCTGGGAGCAGTTCCCCGATGGGGTGAAGCGCATGTTCACCGACAATGGTCCGGCGATCCTCGCCGAGTTCCGGGGTGGGGGACTGGAGGTTGACGCAGCCGCGCTGGCTACCATCGACAAGCCGACGTTGCTGGTCGCGGCGGCCGATTCGCCTGAGGCGTTCCGGCAGGTGACTGAGGCGATGGCGGCGGCGATGCCCAACGCGCGAACGGTGCTCGTCGCGGGCGGCCACCTGGTCAACCCGGCCGAGCCGGCGGTGCTTCGGTTCATCCAGCAGGTCCTCGCTGGCAGTGAGGAGCACGCTGCGACCAAGGGATAGCCTGGAAGATGTAGCCCCGGTCCAATCGGTCGGAACGCCCGGACAGACAGGCCTCGCCCGAGAGGCCCGCACCGGCCGCCGGCGGTTGACAGCCGATACGCGCAGCGCCGAGGTACACGGGGACACGCACTTACACGAATCAACCCCCCAACCCCTCCCGGCCCGTGCGCCTTACTCGACACTGTACGCGACGTACGCATTCTCGCAGGGGTTGCCCCGCGCGACGTGGAGCAGGCCGCGGTCGGGCTCGGCGATGATGCTCGCGATCGTCTTCATCGGCCGCTCCGGCTCGTGCCGGCAGATGCCGGCCGGCCCGAGGTCGTGGTCGCGCAGGAAGCGCTGCATCGTCTCCAGCGTGATCTGTCCGCGTGCTTCGTCGACGAGTGCACTCATGCGCGCCAGCCGCGCCGCCGAGTCCGGCAGGCTGCCGAGCAGCCGCTCCTCCGGACGAAAGCGGTCGCTCAGGAAGTGGTTGGTGTGGACGACAACACCGTCTTCCAGTTCGACGATGGCGTACCCATCCGGCGTCGCCTCGACGTCGACGATGCGCCCGTGGCGGTCGCCGATCACCATGTTCCCGCACGAGGCCAAGCGCGCCCGGTCGACGGTGCGCAGGCAGCCGTCGACGTCGTCTTGCTCGAGCAGCACCCGCTTGAGCGGATAGTGCGGCAGCGCGTGGCGCCACACGCCGTTCGACAGCGCATTCTGGAAGAACGCCACCCCCGCGCCGTTGAGCCCCGGATACCCCACCAGCCCGCCGAACGTCGCCATCACCATCGGCGGCCCATCGTCCGGCCGCACCTGCAATACGATCCCAAGCGCCTCCATCTCCGGCGCCTGGTCCTGGTTCTGCCCCAGCAGCACGTCGCCTCGCAGCGTCGCCTCCCGGCCGATACCGAACGACGTGCAACCCTCCATCGCTTTGGCACGCCCGGCCGCCCCAGCAGTCTCAGCGGCCCCAGCAGTTCCGGCGGCACAGCCATCCGCCGACGCCGGTGCCTGCACCCGCATGACTCCGGCGACCTCGGCGCGCACGTTCACCAGCAGCGCCGCCGCAAACGGCACGTCGGCCCCCTCGGCAATCCCCCGAATCTCCTCCACCAGGTGCGGCGCGAACATCTCAAAGAATGGAAGGAAGGTCAGCGCCCGCGCGTACAGATCCTCCCGCGTCAGCCGCGGCCGGCCGGACGCGCCAGCATCAGCGGTCTCCAGACTTCGCAGCGCCGCCTCCCCGCTCAGCACCCGCAGCAACGTCTCGGCGTAGTGCTGCACCTGGTGCCGGCACGCCTCGCCGTGCTGCCGCCCCCGCTCCCGCGGGCCACCGCGAATCTCGACAAACGGAAAAGTCGTCGGCATCAGTCAACTGCCAGCTTTCTCAACGGAGTACGCCGCCGCCTAGTGTAGCCGATTCGTCAGCAGCCGGGTGCACGTAATTGTTCCAGCCATCCGTAGGGGCCGACCAGCGTGTCGGCCCAGGTACGGGGGGCCGACACGCAGGTCGGCCCCTACGGAATATCGCCGCCGGAAGTATTGCCTGCACCCGCAGCAGCCGGCGATCCGGTGACGCCGTGTTACCATGTGCACGAGGTGGCGCCGGGCAACGGCGGGTGCAGGCAATTGTTCCGGCGGTGTCGATGTCCTGTAGGGGCGTATAGCTATACGCCTGGCCGCCGCCCCTGGGCGTATAGCTATACGC
>JACQGX010000152.1 GCA_016199265.1 Chloroflexota bacterium
GTGATGTGGTGGTACCGGGCGGCTGGAGCAGGCCGACACGATGAGCGTAGCGCACGAGCTGGCTGCGGTCGTGCAGATCGAGCTTCTCCATGATGTGCCGGCGGTGCGTCTGCACGGTGTTGACGCTGAGGTAGAGCCGCTCGCCGATCTCCTGGCTCGTACACCCCTCGGCGATCAGGCGCAGGATCTCCCGCTCGCGCTCGCTGAGGCGCGCGAGGGTGGCTTGTTCCTCACTGCCGGTGTCGGAGTGAAGGAGATACTGGCCGAGGAGACGGCGGGCGAGGGCAGGGTGGAGGAAGACGCCGCCGGCGTGTACGGCGCGCACGGCCGCGACGAGATCGGAGGGGGCCGCATCTTTCAGGAGGTACCCGCTGGCGCCTGCCTCGAGCAGCTTGAAGAAGTACTCGTCGGTGCCATGCATCGTCAGGACGAGCACGCGGACGTTGGGCGTCACGCGCAGCACCTCGCGGGTGGCGTCCAAGCCGGTCATGGCCGGCATGGTGATGTCCATCAGGATCACGTCCGGCCGCTGCTCCCGCGCCAGGCGGAGCGCCTCGCGCCCATCGGCGGCCTCGCCGACGACCTCAATGTCACCATGCGCCTCCAAGAGCATGCGCACGCCCGCCCGAACGATGGCGTGATCGTCGGCGATCAGCACCCGAATCTTGCCCAGCATGCTTGTTATCGACCTCCCTGGTCTAGCGTGGTGATTGGACCTGCGGCGTGTGCTCCGGCGAGGACGGCAACACCGAGAAGAGGTCGGGGATCGACTCGCGGCGCAGCGGCACCGTGAACCGCACCCGCGTACCGGCGCCCGGCCGCGTCTGCACTTCCAGGTGGCCGCCGAGGAGCGCGACCCGTTCGGTCATGCCCAGCAACCCGAGGCCGGCGCCGATGGCCTCGACGGCTGCCGGCCGGTCAGTCTCGACGAGCGACGCCGCCCGTACAGTTGTGGGGTCGAAGCCGCAGCCGTCGTCGACGACGGCTGCGGTCAGGGCCTGGTCGGTGACCGCCACCCCAATGGCGACGTGGCGTGCCTGCGCGTGCTTGGCGACGTTGACAATGGCCTCCTGGATCACTCGAAACGCGGTGGTCTGCACCGCCGACGGAAGGGGAGGATGATCATCGGTCGCGTCGATCTCCACGACAATGCCGAGCGGCTGGAGATGCGTGCCGGCGAGCCAGCGTACCGCCGCCATCAGGCCGAGGTCGTCGAGCACCGACGGACGAAGGTCCAGAATGAGCTGGCGGATCTCGCGGGCCGCGTGGACGGCCTGCCCCTTTGCCCAGTCGAGCCGCTCGCGCTGGCGGGCAAGATCGGCGGGGAGATCGTCTTCGACCGCCTGGAGCGTCATGGCCAAGCCGGAGAGGGTCTGCACCGTCTCGTCGTGAAGCTCGCGCGCCAGCCGCATACGCTCTTCTTCCTGCGCCCAGATGACCTTGTTGAGCAGGTGGCGGTGCTGCGCGCTGATTGCCGCGAGCTCGCGCGTACGCTGGCGCACACGGCGCTCGAGCTGCTGATTCCACTCGCTGATCTCGGTCAGCGAGCGCAGCAACCGCCGGCGCATCGTCTCCAGGGAGACGGTCAACTGCCCCACCTCGTCACGGCGGCTGGGCGCCGTGCCGGCTAGGGGCGCGCTCAGATCGCCGGCGGCGATGCGCTGGGCGGCCGCGGTGACGAGGCGCAGCGGCCGCACGACGCTACGGACATCGAGCCAGGCGAGGACCGAAGCGACGACGAGCGCGAGCGCGCCGATGGCGGCCATCTGGTCCCGTAGCCGGTGCGGCAGCGAGAGGACGACGTCTTCGCCCTGTTCGACGGCGAGGCCCCAGCCGTCGCGGTGGCCACCCAAGCGCAGCGGCGCGTAGGCGATGATGTGTGTCCCCCGGCCGGTCGACGGCGGCGGCCGGTGGATGCGGACGCCGGGGCGCTGCCCGGCGATGAAATCGGCGAGCACGCGAGCGTGGGGCACAGCACCGGGTGGGGGTGCCCGTCGTGTACCGGCGGCTCGGATCACGGTACCGGAGGGATCGAGCACTTCGACCTCGAGGCCTTCGGCCTCCGGATCGGCCGACCAAACAAACGCTTCGAGCACACGCTGCAGCGCGTCGAGGTCGTCGTGCTCGGGCGATGTGCCAGCGAGGACCGTACCGACGTGGTGCGCGAGCGTCGTCGCCAGGCTCTGGCGCTCGAGCAGGGCCGCGTCGGTTACCTGGCCAATAGACCAGAAAGCGACGTAGCCGAACAGGAGCAGAATCGCGGCCAGGCCTGCGCCGACACTGGCGGTGATGCGGTACTGCAGGCTCCTCCGGTCCAGCAACGCATCTACGCGCCAAGCGCGCCACCGCATCGCCGCCTCCTGAACAACTGCGGTTGGCCCATACACTACCATGGTTAACACGCTCGCGACGATCGAACATCGGGGATTTCCCGGATGTGGTACTGGGGTATCGCCTGGCGCCATGTCGCCTGGTGCCGGCGCACCGCACGATCCTTGACCGGGATGATCAGGGTTTTCCCCGATGCCGGCGCGCTCTGGGCGGTCTATCGTCCCGTACGTGGTTGCCGCCGACACGCAACGTGCACAGGCGTTGGCGCACGGGTCGCTCGGCCCAGCGGCTGAGGACTACGTGGTGGGTATGGGTGTGCTCGTCGAGAGCGGCCTTCCGGTGACGGGCGTGCAGCTTGCGAAGCTGCTGCACGTCTCGCAGCCGTCGGTCACGCAGATGATGCGGCGGCTGTGGGAAGCGGGGTTGGTGGCGCCGCGTTCCGCAGACCGAGGATCAGGGCGGGCGCCACATCGCGCCTCCAGCGCTGCAACGCATCCGGAACATAGCGGCGAGGCGCGGCCGTTCGGTGGTTTTGTGCTCACCGACCAAGGCGCGCAACTCGCCTCATGGCTGCTGCTGCGCCGGCGGGTATGCGAGTGCTTCATGGTCGACGGTATCGGGCTCGACTGGGCGAGCGCGTTCCGGGCAGCAGACAAGATGGAGCACGGCTTGACGACCGACAGCGTGCGCCAGCTCCACCGGACGCTGGGCTCCCCGACGTACTGCCCCCATGGCAACCACCTCTGGCTCGACCACCTGCCTGACCCGACGGGCACGACACCTGCGTCCACATCGAATGCCCAGCCACTGGGCACCGTGCCGGTTGGCACGAGCGTCGTGGTTGGGCGCCTGTCCGGCCTGGTGGAACACGATCCCGAGCTCCTGGCCTACTTACAGAAGAGCGGCGTCGCGCCCGGACGAACGCTCGTCGTCGAGGACGCCAGTCCGCAGGGGGACGCGTTCTCGATCCGCCAGGGGAGAAAGCGGTGCGTGCTTCCGTCGTCACTGGCGGCACAGATCACCGTCCGGACGGCGGTGGAGCGCCGGCTGCAGCCGCCGGACCAGCACCCGCTGCCTGCGCCGTGCAAGCCGGCCAGCGATGTACGGATCACCGCCGTTCAAGTCGACGGGCCCTGTGAGTCCGGGCACCGCCCGGGCGATGCGTTCGTGCTGGGCCCGAAGACGCCGGCGGGGCTGTGCAGCGCGAGCTATGTCGCGCTCCTGCCGTGTGCCATCCAGGTACTGAACGCCACCGCCGAAGGAGATGCCACAGCCGGAGCAGCGGCGGATCGAAGGACACGGTGTCTGGAGCGGCGCTGTCCAGGCGACGGCTACGTGGTGTGGCGCGTCGAACCGATCGAACCGGTCGAGCCGTCTGGGCCATAGTAGGGAGCGGTCACGACGCCCGAGTGGGATCAGTTGCCCGGCGTCGTGGCGGCTGCCGGCTGGTAGAGGCACAGCGGATCGGCTTCGAGGGGATCGCCGGTCGCGGCCCATGCACGGGACCGGGACCCGCCGCAGATCACGCGGTACTCACACAGGCCACATTTCCCCTGGAGCAGCGCCGGGTCACGAAGCTGGACGAACAGCGGCGCCTCGCGGTAGAGCCGCACCGGATCGTCACGCTTGACGTTGCCGACGCCGAGCGGCAAGAAGCCGGAGGGGTAAACCTCGCCGGTATGGGAAATGAACATGATGCCGGCGCCGTCGCGAATGCCGAAGCCGCGCTGGATTGAGGCCGACGGCGGCCGGCCGTTGCCGGTCGACGCGTGGCTCGCCGCCACGTGCGACGTCACGGCAGGCATGTGGCCGTTCGGCCGAAACTGCCCGGACTTTCCAGGCTGCCCGGATGCGGGGGGCGCCTGGCGCTGCAGCTTCGCCTTCTCCAGCACCTGCCGTTGGAGCGCGACGCGGCGGAAGTGGTGCGCCTCGGTCGTCTTGATCGCCGGGCGAGCTGATTCGAGCGTGACGTCGTACAGCCAATTGAGGATGGCCTCGCACTCGTAGGCGTCGACCGGACGCAGCACGGCGCCGCGGCCGACGGCGACCAGAAAGAACACGCTCCAGCGGCCGGCGTCGAGGCCGGCGACGCGCCCGTAGATGTCGGCCAGATCGGCCGCCGTCTCGGCGCACACCAGCGTGTTGATCTGCAGGCTAAACCCGGCCGCCCGCGCCCAGCGCGCTGCCGCAATGGTGCGGGCGAAGCTTCCCGCGACCCCGCGGATGCGGTCGTGGCGCCTGGGGTTCGAGCCATCGAGACTCAGCGCCAGGCTCCGGACGCCGGCCGCGTACAGCGCCTCAAGTGCCGTCTGGTCGAGCAACGGTGTCGCGCTGGGGGTGACGGCTACCGGGATACCCAGTTCGACGGCACGCTCGGCGAGCACGTAGATGTCCGGCCGCTGTAAGGGATCGCCACCGGTGAAGACCAGGTGCGGTATGGTGTTCCCGTCGCGACCAAACGCGGCCAGCGCCTCCAACAGACGAAAGCCCTCTTCGGTCGTCAACTCATCTGGGTGCCGTCGCGGCACCGCTTCGGCCCGGCAGTGCCGGCAGGCGAGGTCACACGCCCGCGTCACCTCCCAATAGATCATCAGCGGCGCCTGGCTGTAGCGCGTCTCGTAGCTCGCCATCCTGGAACGCTTCCCTCCAGACTTGAGATGTGCCTCGTGCATGTGCTGAGGCTCGTGATGCGATGCCTCGGCTCCCCCTGCCGGCCTGCCGCTGGTCGTGCGCGTTCCACGCTCCTGCTTCCCGGCGGCACGGGAACCAGCGTACACGGCCGGCGGCCGCAGCGCATCGGGAGAAACCCTGATCCGGCGCTCGTCAGATTCCTGCGCCCAGGGGGACGCCTCATCCCCCGACCCCTTCTCCCACTCGGGGGAGAAGGGGAGTAGCGGCTCCCACCGCGCACCGTGCGCGCAAATCAGGGTTTTCTCCGATGCCGGCGAGAGCGGCAGGTGCTTTAGTTGTGGGAAGCCGGACGCGCGCCGCAGAGTCGGACGAGCTGGACACAGGAGGGCAGCGATGAGCATCACGAGGCAGCAGCAGGACCGCCTATTGATCAAGCATCTGGCGATACGAGCCGGTGAGGAGGTGGACCGCACGACCGCACCGATCCACGTCACGAGGCAACAACTGGCGTTTCTCCTCGAGGCGATCGAGCACTTCCAGCGGACGCGCTGTCCGATCGAGGGGCGTGGCGCCGGCTGCGAGCTGCTCCGTTGGTATGAGGACGCGCGCACTGGAGCGGTGGCCCACTATTGCCCGGAGTCCTGCATCCAGTGGCGCGACCAGCTTATCGAACACACCGTCCCGCGGGCGTTTCCGCGGGCATAGCGCGGCTCGCGAGCATCTGTCCGCGCGCGGGACGCGGCGCGTAGCGCGGCAGAGCGCACTTGCCCGCCGGCGGCCCGCAGGATCTGTTCGAACGCCGGCACGACATCCAGTATGCGCCCGTTCATAATCACCGCCGGCGTCCGGGTGACCCCACGGCGCCGACCCAGTTCGGTTTCCGTTCTGACGTGATCGGCACGGCGGCCGCTCGGTCAGAGGCCGAGCAGCGCGATGAGGCCGAGGCTGAGCAGCAGCAGGAACACAATCGACGTGATCACCGCCGCCAGCACCCTCGGCCCGACGGTCTTCACGGCGGCGAGCTCGACTCCCATGCCGAGCGCGGCCATCGAGACAATCATGAGTGCCTTGCTCGCGCTTTTGGCCAGCGTCGGCAGCGCCGCCGGAGGCTGCGCCAGCGCACCGCCGAGCGCCGCCAGAAACCCAGCGCTGTTGAGCGCTGCCAGCACGAGGAAACCGGTGATGAACCACGGGACGATGAACGGGTTACGCCAGCGTGTGGGCCGTCCGGCGCGGCCCTCGTTGCGGGAGAACCACAGGCCAAAGCCGAGGACCACCGGCCCGATCATCAACACTCTCAACAGCTTGACAAAGGTGGCCACCTCGCCGGCCTCGACCCCGACGGGAAACGACGCGGCGACCACTTGTGGCACGGCGTAGACGGTCGTTCCCACCAACACGCCGTACTGGTAGACGGTGAGGCCCAGCAGCGGCACAACGGCCGGCAACCCGAGCACGAGCACGACGCCGACGACCGCCGTGAGCGCGATCGACGTCGTGATGTCCCGCCGCTCGGCCTTGATCGCGGGCGCGACGGCAGCGATTGCCGAGTTGCCGCAGATCGCGTTCCCCACCGCGACCAGGATCGCCAGCTTGGAGTCCAAGCCGAGCAGCCGTCCCGCCGTGCCACCGACCAGCAGAGCCAGCGCGACGCACAGCACGATGAGGACGAGCACCCGCGGCCCTGCCTGGAGGAGTTGCGCGAAGTTGACGCTCGCGCCCAGCAGGAGCACCGCGAATTCTAGGAGCTGCTTGCCGGCGAACGCTACGCCCGGGCCGGCAACGGCCGCCAAGCCCACAGTGTTACGGATGGCCATGCCGATCAAGATGGCGATGACGAGCGCTTCGACGGGCGCCGCCGGCACGCCGGTCGCCAGCCGCAGGCCTTCCTCGATCCCGACCGCAAGCAGACCCGTTACGACGACGAAGGCGAGCCCTGGAACAAGCCGCCACCGGGAAGCAAGATACTCGCCCGTGCGTCCGGGCCAGGTCGAAGAGCCCGCTGTAGCCGCCATGCTGATTCATCGCCTTTCGAAATGGCCCCCTCACCCCCCGACCCCCTCTCCCACCAGGGGAGAGGGGGAGTGCCCACGAGGGGAGAGGGGGAGTGCCGCCTCCGTTCCCCTCTCCCCTGGTGGGAGA
>JACQGX010000157.1 GCA_016199265.1 Chloroflexota bacterium
CACGGTCTTCAAAACCGATGAACCGTCGTTGGCGCGGCGGTTGGTGGGTTCGACTCCCAGGCGCCTCCGCCAGGTTACGCCTACACTGCACTGCCCCGCCAGGTTGTGGTATCGTACCATCGCTTCTGGCGTGCGGTCGGCAGCACAGCGGCCTCGATGGTTTCTGCCGCACGACTGCGCTAGCCGGAGCAGCTAGGACGCCGATCCGGGTCGAATCGTTCCGGGTGATCGTTGCAGCATAAAGGAGAGTTCAAGATGGTTAGACAGCAGACTCGTCAGGGCTTCCTCCGGCTTACCGGAGGCACCGCCGCCGCCGCCATGGCGTCGGCCCTCGGATTGCTCACGCCGGCAGCGGCCGGCGCACAGGCCAGCGTGCCACGAAACCGGACCTTCACCGTCATGTTCGGCGGCGGGCAGGGCCAGTTTATCGACACCGGTATCGGCAACCCCTACGTCATTGGCGCCACGCACCAGATCGGCAACGCCTCGATGTGGGAGCCGCTCTATTACTACTCGGCGTTTGGCAATGATACCATCCCCTGGCTGGCCACGGGGCACACCTGGAACGAAGACTACACCGCGGTCACCATCAATCTGCGTAGCGACGTGACGTGGGCGGACGGCATGCCGTTCACGGCGCGCGACGTCGTCTTCACGCTGAACATGCTGCAGCAGTACGCGCCGCGGCTGCGCAACTCCGCCGACGTTCGGGATTACGTCGCCAGCGCCGAGGCGCCCGACGACTGGACCGTCGAGATCACCTTCACCCGGCCGAACCCGCGCTTCATCTTCGACTACCTGAGCTTCAAATTCGACACCGGCATCTACATCATGCCGGAGCACATCTTCAGCCAGGTGGACGACGTCACCTCGTTCCAGTTCTACGACCCGGCCCAGGGGTGGCCGTTCGGCACGGGTGCGTACCGGGTCACGTCGTGGACGCCGACGCAGAAGTTCATGGACCTGCGCCCGGACTGGTGGGCGGCCACCGCAGGCTTTGCCCAACTGCCCAAGGCGGAGCGCCTGATCTTCCTGCCGTTCTCGGACGACAACCGCGCCGCCCAACTGATGGTCACCGACCAGCTCGACGCCGCGCTCGACCTGCGCCCGGGCACGATCAAGGCGGTGCTGCCGCAGAATAAGAAGATCATCACCCACAGCTTCGACCGGCCGCCCTACGGCTACGTCGACTGGTGGCCGAACTCACTCTGGTTCAACTGCGACGAAGCGCCGTGGAACGACGCCGACGTGCGCTGGGCGGTCAGCTACGCCATCGACCGCGAGCAGCTCATCCAGGTCGCCTACGAGGGCGCCGGCCAGGCCACCAAGCTGCCCTACCCCGACTACCCGGCGCTGCGGCCGTTCGTCGACTCGATCAGGGACCTGCTGGACCAGTACCCCACCAACAAAGCCGACCTGGCCCAAACCAACAGGCTGATGCAGGGCAAGGGGTACACCAAGGATCGCGAAGGCTTCTGGGTCGGGCGCGACGGCAAGCGCATCGTCACCGACATCATGGGCGCGGGGGCCATCCACGCGGACATCGGGCCGATCCTGGCGGAGATGCTGCGCCGCGGCGGGTTCGACGCCGGGTACTCGCAGCCGACCGACGCCGGCACGCGCCGCGCCAGCGGCGAGGCCAAGGTGTTCATCATGGGCCATGGCGGGAGCATCGCCGACCCGCACCTCACCCTCACGTACTTCCACAGCCGCAACTACCGCCCGACCGGCCAGAACGTGCCGGGCAACGCGCTCTCCCGCTGGCGCAACAGCGGCTTCGACGCCATCGTGGACGAGATGTCGACCGTCCCTATGGGTGACCCGCAGCTGCTCGACCTCTTCCGCGGTGCGATGGAGATCTGGCTGCGTGAGTTGCCGAACGCGCCACTGATCCAGTGGTTTCACCGCATCCCGATGAACCAGACCTACTGGACCAATTGGCCGACGATGCTGAACCCCTACGTCAACGGCGCCTTCTGGCACCTCACGTTCCCGCTCATCCTGCAGCGCTTGCAGCCCACCCAGTAGGCAGTAGGCGGTAGGCAGTAGGTAGCCCCCGCCTCGGTCCCGGGGGCAGCGTGGCTGGGAACTGCCCACTGCCTACTGCCGACCGCCTACTGCCTACTCACCTGTTCGCATCTCACAGAAGGCGGCGAACTGACATGTCGTATCTCCTCAAGCGCGTGGTCCTGCTGGTCCTCATCATCTGGGCGGCGGCGACGCTCAACTTCTTCCTGCCCAAGCTGGCCCCCGGCCGCAACCCCATCCGCGAAAAGCTGGCGCAAGAGGCGACGCGCGGCGGCCTGATGCAACAGGGCATGGAGGAGATGATCAAGGCCTACGAGGCGACGTTCGGGCTGGACAAACCCCTCTGGCAGCAGTACCTCACTTACATGAGCGACACGATGCGCTTCAACCTGGGGTACTCCATCTCCAACTACCCCAAGACGGTGATGCAGCTCATCTGGGAAGCGCTGCCCTGGACGCTCGGCCTGGTGACGATCACCATCCTGATCTCGTTCTCGGTTGGGAGCATCGTCGGCGCGCTGATCGCCTGGCCGCGCGCCCCCGCCTGGCTGCGCTACACCGTTCCGTTCCTGCTGACGCTCTCGGCGGTACCGTTCTACCTGCTGGGCCTGGTGCTGATCTACTTCCTGGCCTTCCGGCTGAAGTGGTTCCCCCTCGGCGGCGGTTACCCCATCGGCGTCGTGCCAACCCTGTCCTGGTCGTTCGCCGGCCACCTGCTGCGCCACGCCATCCTCCCCGCGCTCTCCATGATCCTGGCCGGCGCCGGCGGGTGGGCGCTGGGCATGCGGGGCATGATGGTCACCGTTCTGGGCGAGGACTACATCAACTTCGCGGAGGCCAAGGGGCTACCAGACTGGCGCATCTTCTTCCGCTACGCGATGCGCAACGCTATGCTCCCCCAGGTCACCGGGCTGGCGCTGTCGCTCGGGCACGTCGTCGCCGGCGCCACGCTGGTAGAGATCGTCTTTGGGTACCCGGGCATCGGGACGCTGCTGCAGCGCTCGGTGAGCAGCTTCGACTACTTCACCACCTACGGCATCGTCTTCTTCTTGATCGTATCGCTCGGGGCGGTCATGCTGATCATGGACATGGTCTACCCGCTGATCGATCCGCGCATCACGTACGAGCGAGGGTGACATGAGCCGGCTGACGCGCTTTCTCCACTACGTGCGGCGCAACCCCTCACTGGCGATCGGGCTGCTGATCATGGTCGGCCTGGTGGTATTCGCCGTGGTCGGCGCCCGAATGGTCGACGTGAAGACGCAGCCGTACCCGCTGGCGGCGTCACCCAACAAACCGCCCTCGGCACAATACCCCTTCGGCACCGACAGCCAGGGGCGGAACCTCTTCGCCGCCATCGTCGTCGGCACGGTGCTCACGATGCGCATCGGGTTGACCGCCGGCGCCATCGGCCTGGGGGTGGGCACCATCCTGGCGTTCATCGCCGCCTACTACCGCGGCTGGCTAGACACCGTGATCCGCGGCGTCGTCGACGTGCTGCTGACGATCCCCGGCCTGCTCGTCCTCGTCGTCATCGCCTCGACCAACCGGCGGGCGATGTCGGTCGAGTCGATGGCGCTGATCGTGGCCAGCCTGGCGTGGCTCTCGCCGACGCGCAACATCCGCGCGCAGGTGCTCTCGCTGCGGGAGCGGCCGTTCCTACAGGTAGCGCGCCTGTCGGGCATGAACGGCCTGGAGATCATCTTCCGCGAGATGATGCCAAATCTATTACCGTACCTGGCGGCGAGCTTTGTGGGCTCCGTCACCGGCGCCATCTTCGCCAGTATCGGCCTCGAAGCGCTCGGCCTGGGGCCGCTCCGTGAGCCGACGCTCGGCATGACCATCTACTGGGTGCTGTACTACTCGGCCCTGCTGAAGGGCATGTGGTGGTGGGCTATCGCGCCCATCGCCGTCATCGTCTTGATCTTCGTCGGCCTCTTCCTGCTGGGCACCGGGCTGGACGAGCTGGCAAACCCCCGTGTCCGGAGGACGGCATGACCGGCGTGGCTGAACCCACCCCTCCCGCCACCGCTGCTGGACCCATCAGCGCGCCGGCGGCCGCCCCACCCCGAGCGACGCCGCCGCCGGTCGAGCCGGTGCTGCGTGTGGAACACCTTTCGGTCTCCTATCACACCGACGCCGGACGCGTGCGCGCGGTGGACAACGTGAGCTTTGACCTGCCGCCGGGCGTCCGGATGGGGCTGGTGGGCGAGTCCGGCTCCGGGAAGACGACCGTGGCCAACGCGCTGATGCGCTTGATCAAGCCGCCGGGACGGATCGACGGCGGGCGTATCGTCGTCGACGGCGTGGAGACATTGCCGCTCAGCAACGAGCAGATGCGCCAGGTGCGCATGCGCAAGATCGCGCTGATACCCCAGGGCGCGATGAGCGCGCTCAACCCGGTGATGCGCGTGCGCGACCAGATCCTGGACGGGCTGCTCATCCACGAGCCACGCACACCACGGCGCGAACTGGAGCGCCGCGTCGAGAATGTGCTCGTCGCCGTCGAGCTCGATCCGCGTGTCGCCCGCAGGTACCCGCACGAGCTGTCCGGCGGCATGAAGCAGCGGGTTTGCATCGCCATCGCCGTCGCAATGCGGCCCCAGGTCATCATCGCGGACGAGCCGACCAGCGCGCTGGACGTGGTGGTCCAGCGCCAAGTGATGGAGACGATCGGCCGGCTACAGCGCGACCTGCACAGCTCCATCGTGCTCATCGGCCACGACATGGGGTTGATGGCGCAGTTCGTCGACCGGCTGGCGGTGATGTACGCCGGCCGCCTGGTGGAGGTCGGCCCCATCCGCGAGATCTTCCGCGAGCCGCTGCATCCCTACACGCAGTTGCTGATCAGCAGCTTGCCGGTGCTGGGCAAGCGCGGCGTGTTCCGAGGCATTCCCGGCGTGCCGCCGTCGCTGCTCGCCGTGCCGCCGGGCTGCGTCTTCCATCCGCGGTGCCCGCAGGTGATGGCCCAGTGCCCGCAGCAGATCCCGCCGCTCGTTCAGGTCGCCCCGAATCGGTGGGTGGCCTGCCACCTTCATGAGGCCGCGCTATGACCGCCATCCTCGAACTGCGCAACGTCAGCAAGATCTACAAGACCGGGTTCTGGGGCCACCATGTCACGGTGGCGCTCGACGGCATGAGCCTGGAGATCGACGAGGCGCGGCCCACGATCACCGCCATCGTCGGCGAGAGCGGCAGCGGCAAGACGACGCTCGGCTCACTGCTGCTCGGCTTCCTCCCGCCGACGTCGGGCACCGCCTTCTACCGGGGCAAGGATCTCACAAAGCTTTCCCGCGGCGAGCGCAAGGCGTTCCGGCGCGAGGTGCAGGCGATCTTCCAGGACCCGTTTGCCGCCTACAACCCCTTCTACACGGTGGACCACGTGCTCACCGTGCCCATCTCGCGGTTCAAGCTGGCCAGGTCAAAGGCAGACGCGCGCCGGCTGATGGAGGAGGCGCTGCTGGCGGTGGGCCTGCGGCCGGAGGAGATCCTGGGGCGGTTCCCGCACCAGCTCAGCGGCGGCCAGCGCCAGCGCATCATCGTCGCGCGGGCGATGCTGCTCAAGCCCAAGGTGATCATCGCCGACGAGCCGGTGTCGATGGTCGACGCGTCGCTGCGCGCCACGATCTTGGAGAGCATCTACAAGCTGCACAACGACTTAGGCATCTCGGTCCTCTACATCACCCACGACTTGACCACCGCCTACCACATCGGCGCGCAGATCGTGGTGCTCTACCGCGGCTCGGTGATGGAGGCGGGCGACACCGAGACCATCGTGCAAGACCCGCAGCACCCTTACACGCGTCTGCTGATCGATTCGGTGCCCTGGCCGGATCCCGATCGGCGCTGGGGCCAGAGCGAGTTGAAGCCGCGTGACGGCGACGTGCCCGGCGGTGACCGCGGCTGCAAGTTCGCGGCGCGCTGTCCGCTGGTTATGGAGCAGTGCTACGACGCGCCGCCACCGCTCTACCAGACCGACGGCACCAAGCGCGTCGCCGCCTGCTACCTGTGGAACCAAGCGCCCGCGCTGGGCCGCGAGCGCTTGCCGGACTTCCTCGCGCAGGTGTCATCCGCCACCTAGCGGCTCGAAGGTGGCAGACACGGGGGAGAAGAACCTTGCCAGGCACGGCCTGGTAGTGTCATGGCGCCCTGCCGAGATTCGGGAGATCGGTGGTAACGAACGCCTCGTACTCATGGCTGGAGACGAGCCTCCGCTTCGCTATTCGGTAGACGCGCTGAGTTGGAAACCGCAGCGCGGCGAGCGGGTGATCATGGACAGCGTAGAGGTGGGCGCGCGGAGGCGGGACATCGTAGTGCCGCCGCTGGTACTGGAGGGCGCGGCGGCACCGGATGTGCGTCTAGCACCAGTGATAGATGACCGTGACTCGACGTGCGAGGGTCTGGCTATGAGTCCGAAGGTAGTCTCGCAACCGTTGGGGCGTCTGGCCGCGGTGGCGGCGAGAGCCGGCTCCCTGACGTCTCTCTTCTCGAGACGTCGAGCGGTGGACTGGCGGTGCGCCGGCCACGCCAGATGCAGAGTGGATCGTCGCTCCGCAGCACGGCGGTGCGTTCGTCTACGCGCGCGAAGCCGCGCCGCAGCAGCCCCTCGACGTTCGCCGCCTGGTCGGGCAGGTAGCGGATCTCGTAGGGTGAAGGGCGGGTCCAGGTGCAGCGGGGCGATGCGGCCGACCTGGATGCGCCGCACGGCTTCGGCGGCGCCGGCCCGAATCAGCTCACGCGCGCGACCAGGGCCGAGCAAGCGCGCGAGTTCCACTCCCAGGCCGTACTTCGTCGCCACGCCGACGAGCTCGGGCACGGCGGCCTGCGCCTCGGCGACCGCCTTGTCGTCGCCGGACAGGAACGCCGTCGGGACGCCGAACACCGTCCCCGCCAGCGAGGCATGAAGGCCGAATTCGCCGGCCGGCCGGCCGTTCAGCTTGTAGTGCTCGATGGTCTTCGACGACATGGTGTGCGCCAAGGGGGCGTCACGCGTGCCGGCCATGGCGTGCTGCCCGACGAAGAAGAGGGCGTCGAAGCTTGCGTCGATGCCAAACGGCGCCTGGTGGCCGCGACCGGCGATGAGCTGCGCTCGATCGTGGAAGCGCTCGTAGCTGATACCGCCGCTGCCGTGGCCGTCCAGGACGACGACTTCGGCGTCTGGGACGACGTCGAGGATGCCATCGACGCAGGCGTTGACTTCCCGTGTAAGGAGGCGCATCGCCTCCAGCTTCTCCGGCGATAGGTCTCGACCGCGGGTCTGGTCGAAGGTGAACACCATCGCCGCGCCCTCCAGATCGGTAATCACGTAGATCCGCATCGTCGTTCACCTCACGTCGCGCCACATCGTATCGAGCCCGCCTACCGTCGAAGAGATCCGCGACCCGCCAGTAGACCTCGCTCACTTCTGGAGCACACGCGCCGGCAAGAGCAAAGGCGTGCTCCGTCGTCCCGGTCTTGTGGGTCGACCACTCGAGCGCACCACCGCCGCCCATACTGTAACTGTCGAGAACCCCATCTGCTATGCCAACGGCATGGGTCGGCTTGTTCGCCATCTTGCTTGTGCTGCAGGTACGGCGGCCGGTGCCCTCAAAGGGAGCGGCGACATTTAACGGACTCTTAACACCGCAATCGATGCCCGCTGGCACACCACCAGGTATCTTCTAGGGTCCAGGCGCAGCGTCAAGGCGCTTGTGAAGCTCGTCGGGGCGAATGATCGCATAGGGCGCACGGCGACGAAACTACATCGTGGCGCGAACATCATCCAAAACGTTAATCCCGCGGCGGGTACCATCCGGAAATGCCTATGCGGCGTTCACGACGGCGTTCACCGGCCCGCTTGGGTACCGGCATTCCATTCCTAGCGTTTTCCGCACGCCGGCAGCCGTTCGCTGGAGCCTCGGTCTAGCGGCGGCGCTCGTGGTCACGCTGCCGGCGTGGTTGCCGTGGCTCGATCCGCGGCTGCAAGTGTGGGCAGCGCACGACGCGAGGAACCACCTGCTCCGCGTCTATCACGTCACGTGGGCGATCGACCACGGCATCTGGTATCCGCGCTGGCTGCCGGACATGGTGCTGGGCTACGGCTATCCGCTGCTCAACTTCTACGCGCCGGCGCCCTACTACCTGGCCTGGCTCTCGCGCCACGCGCAGCAGCTTGACGTCTGGGATGCGTACCGCGCACCCGGGGCAGTCGCCGCGGTCGTCGGGGCTGCCGGCGCGTACACGCTGACGGCTTCGCTGTGGCGTCGGCCGGCGGTGGGCGTGCTCGCGGCGCTCGCGCTGCTCTACGGCCCGTACGTCTTTCAGGTGAACCTTTTCATCCGAGGCGATGTCCCGGAGGCACTGGCGCTCGCGTTACTGCCGTGGCTTCTGTTTGCCATCCGGCGCCTGTGGCTCGCCGCCGGCCGGGCGCATCGCGCGCTCTGGTTGGGGACCACGACCGCCGTCGGGGCAGGTATCGTCCTGACCCACAACTTGACCGCGCTGCTGGCGGCCCCGGTGGCGCTGGCGTGGGTCACGTACCTCTTCGTTGCGCACCGCAGCCGGGCGGCGCTCCTGCGGGTGGCCACGGCCGGCATGCTGGCGGCCGGCATAACGGGGTTTTTCTGGCTGCCGGCCATCGGCGAAGGTGGCCTCGTCCACCTCGAGGATCTCAGGCCGGTGGACGGCATCGATCCCGATTGGTTCGTCGAGCCGCTGGGCTCGAGCCGGCCAGCTCGGGGCCAGCCGATGGACAGCCGGCGCTCGCGCGCGGGGTTGATCGACCTGCACCTGCACTACCCACACCAGCTCGTGGTCGGCCCCAAGTTGAGCCTGGCGCAGGCCGGGCTGGGTCTTCTGGCCCTCGCCGCTATCGCAGTGGGCGTATTGCGCCCGCGCTTCCCGGCGCAGGAAGGGCAGCAGCGTGAGCGTGCGGGGCACCTTGTGCTCGAAACGGGCGCGATTGCCGCGCTCTTGCTCGTCGCCTTGGTCTGCTGGTTCCTCACGCTGACGTGGTCGGCGCCCCTGTGGACGCGCGTGCCCGGTCTGCTGTTCGTGCAATTTCCCTGGCGGTTTCTGGGGCCACTCGCCATCTGTTTGGCGGTAGCGGGCGCAGGGGCGCTGGCGTCGTGTTGGACGATACTCGAGCACCGACTGCAGGTGGCAGGCACGGCAGCCGGCTGGATTCTGGCTGTTTTGGTGGGGGCCATGGTGCTCGTCAACGGCCTGGGCGACCGGCAGATCCGGCTGGACGACAGCGCGCGGCGCCAAATCGACGGGCGGCTGGCGGCGAGCCCCGAGGAGTGGGAAGGCACCGCGGTCAATCGAGAGTTCATCCCGCGCGAGGTCGAAATCGCCGTGCCGCCGCGCGACACGCTGCGTATCCGGCGCGTCTATGAGTACCTCTTCCCCGAGCGCGACTGGTTGGGCGGGCTCTTCACCCCACTCGGCGGCGATCTGCGGTTGCTCGGCTGGCGCGGCGAGACGCTCCGCCTGAGCGTGCGCGTGGCGAACGACGCTGCCGAGGACGGGCGCCTGGGCATCCGGCAGCTCCGGTTCGCCGGCTGGCGCGCGTGGCGCGACGGTCAGCCGGTGCCGATCGAGACGGTGCCGCGCGTGGCGGAGCAGGCGGCCTCGCTCGGGTTCATGGTGCTCACGGTGCCGCCGGGTGAGCATAGCTTCACGGTTGCCTACGGCCCCTCGCCGCTGGGCCTAGCAGGCAGCGGTGTTACTCTGCTAACCGGCATCGCCGCGGCCGGCACGCTGAGCCGGCTGCTTTGGCCGCGCCGGCGCGCGCCGATGCCCGCGCTCACAATCTGCGGAGTCGTCTTGGCCACCGGGCTTGTGGGCTATGTTTGCTGGCGCGGCGCCCGCCCGGCGTTCGAGCGCTTTGCCTCGCTGCCGGTGCCGGAGGCGAGCGCGGTCGGCGGCGTGTGGGCAACGCACCTGCCCGGACCAACGCAGGCGGCGCTGTTGGTCAACGTCGCCGAGGCGGCGCGCCGCGGCCAGGCGCACGTCGACTCGCCGACCGGCCCGTCGCTGGGTCCGGATCGCTTCGTCGACGTGCGCCAGCTCACGGTAACCGATCGCGACGCCGGACGCGGGCGCGCCGGCACCTCACGCCGCCAATGGCTCTTCTCACATCCACCATCGGCGGTTTCGATCGACGTGGCGGTGCCAGGAGGGCGGACGACGTGGTTCCAGGCGGCGGTGGCACTCGATCCGGCGACGTGGCAGCTCCCGCTCGGCGACGGCGTGCGTTTCCAGGCGTCGGTGTCGACCCTTAATGCGAATGGAGGCGAAGAGGCGGTGGAGATCGTGCTCGACCGGACGATCAGTCCGCGCGCGTTTCCCGACCAGCAACGGTGGGTGCCAGTCGACGCCGATCTTTCCAGGTGGAGCGGCCGCCTCGTTCGCTTGACGCTGCGTACGCTTCCTGGAGACGACGCATTTTACGACTGGGCTGGGTGGGGCAACCCAATGGTCATCACGCGAGAAAGCGCCCGCGCCCGCCCCGCACCCTCAACTACCTCGTAGGGCGAACACCGCCATGCCGTGGCCGCCGGACGTGCGCCGCTGCCAGATGATCGTGGCGTCCTCCGGCGGCCGGCCTCGGTCGAGCCACATGACGTACACGGTCTGCCCGTCTCGCGTCTCTTTGTCCCACTGCACCTCACGCACTTCGAACGGCTCGAAGCGCAGCGGGCTCGGCTCGCGCGAGATGGGGCGAGCGTGGAGCTGGCCGGTGCCGCCCTGGGCGAGGTAGTGCGCCGGATCGTACGCCGTCGCGAAGAGCGCGTACGCGTACGCGTCACTCGGTTTGGGTGGTAACACGATGCGGCGGGCGCGCCCGGCGGCGACTTCGGCCTGGGCGATGTGGTAGGCGGCGATCGCCCCGCCGGACCACTCTTCGTCGTGCTCGGCCGGATAGTGGCGGTAAGCCATGTACACGAAGAAAGCGACGCTGAGGGCCAGCAGCAAGAGCCAATCGCGCTCGAGCCGCCGTTGCCGGAGCCAGCGCCAGAGCACCGGCGCACCGGCCGCTGCCAGCAAGTACCACGCCGGCAGCATGGGAATCGAACGCACCGCGTGCGGCGCGTCGACGGCGAACGACGCGGGCAGCGGCCCCAGCAGCAGCCAGCCGGCTATCGCCTGCATCGCCGGGTGCTTGCGCTCCCGCAGCACCGCGGCAATCCCCGCGGCCAGCAGCGGCAGATCCCACAGATAGAGCTGCCCGTGATCGCTCGCGTGATGCCGCCAGTTGGGGTCACCGCGGGTGAAGAGGTACGTCAGGTCGAAGTGGGAAAGATACGCGTCGACCGCCTGTCGCGCGCCGAGCATCCAGGGGTGATTGAGCACCCACAACAGGCCAGCGGCCTCGTCGCGCGCCATCCGCTCGCGCGAAAGAAGCACCAGTGGCCGGCTGGTGAAGAGCAGCGTGGCGTTGTACCGCGCCGCCGCGCGGCCATCGACCGCCTGTGCCACGAGCGGCGCGACTCCGACCATCGCGACGAGTGCGGCCGCGCCAACCCACCTGAGCGGCAGATCGCGCCGTCGGGGCCGATAGACGGTGACGAGCAGCACGGCAAGCAGCGGGGCGAAGATGACTCCACCCGGATAGCTGTAGAGGGCCAGGAGCAGCGCCAGCCCGGCAACGACGTAGCACGGCCCCGCGCGCGCGCGGGGCGAGTGCAAGGCGTAGAGCAGCGCCGCCGCGAGGACCAAGACGGCGAAGACCAGCAGACTCACTTCGCGCGCCGCTCGAGTGAACTGCAAGTGCCACGGTGACACGGTCAGCAGCGCCGCCGCCAGGAGCCCCAGCCACCACTTCCGCAAGAGCAGCACGGCGACGGCGTAGAGTGGCACGACCGAAAGCGCGCCGATCGCCGCTGCCGGAAACCGGACGCCAAGCTCGGTCAGGCCGAAAAGCCCGATCGATGGGACGGCCGCATAGACGTACGCCGGTCGCTTGAATTCGCCAAACGCGCGAAACGCCAGCGGCAAACGGGCGCCGTATTCGTCGCGCCCGGTGCGCAGGACAGCGTAGGCGTTGTAGCCGATCGACACCTCGTCGGAGTCGAGGCCCGGCGGCACGCGGTCGAGCGCCGTCACCCGCAGCACAAACGCCAGCATGACGAGCGCGACGAGCAGCACGAATCGGTAGCGCTCGACCCCTGCTTCGGGATAAGCCCTGGTAGCTGCGTGGCGCGTAGCCGGCGGCGGCCCGATCGGCGCACCGCGTTCCGGGGTGCGCAACGATTCGGCGACACTCATTGCCGGCGTGCGCGTGCCCGCGCGCGTCGTCGCAGGACAAGCAGGCCTGCTTGTCCTGCGACG
>JACQGX010000155.1 GCA_016199265.1 Chloroflexota bacterium
AGGAACGATCATCGCATCGGCACCGTCGACGACTGGCTTGCCTTCGCGCCGCCGGCGGGTCGCGAGCGCCAGTGGCAGGACGGGCGGAGCGCCCTCGAACTTGCCCGTCGGTGGGTCGCCGGTCGTCTCCCGACCGAAGTCGCCGACGTCCTGGACACCAGCCCCGCATTCCGCGCGTTTGCGCCGGAAGTTGCGTGGGCGGAGACGAAAACGCCGCTGGACAGCCGCGCCGGCAACACCCGCAACCACGACCTGCTGGTGCGCGGCTGCGTCGCCGGGCAGCGAGCGCTGCTCGACGTCGAGGGCAAGGCCGGCGAGCCGTTCGGCCCCACGGTCGCGGCCCGTCTCCGCGACGCGCTCGCCGCGCGACAGCAGAATGCGCGCTCCGGCGCGGCGCAACGCGTGCGCGATGTGTGCCTGATCGCGTTTGGCACCTCGCCCGACGAAGTCGGTCGTCTCCGCTACCACCTCGTGCACGCCACGGCCGCCGCCGTGATCGCTGCCGTCGCACTTGGAGCGCCCCGCGTCGCGTGGGTCGCGCATGAGTTTCGCCACCCCAGTGGCCGGGAGCGGGCGTACGAGGCCAACGCCCGCGACCTGGATGCCTTCGTCGCGCAGCTCGCCGGCCCGCAACTACCGCGCCCCTCGTCGGGTCGGCTTGCTGGTCCCATCCACCTGCGCGGCGGCTCGGACGACATGCAGCGCGTCGAGCTCTACATAGGCAAGGCCGTGCACGAACTGCGCCGCGGCCGTGCGCCAGACGATCTCCCGTAGCCGTCGAGATCGAGGTCTGCGGCCGCTCGCGGCGGCCGCATCGCCCACGCCGCCTCTACGCCTTCCCGCAACACCTCCACTGCCACGGCCGCCGGGTCATATCGGTGCCGCGCCACTTTCCGTGTAGCTAACGCTGCTTTGGCGTCTTCTCGCGCCCGAGACCGGGCCGAGCGGCCAGGGCGGCCAGAATGGTCGGGGAGGCGCTCCTGAATGGACGAAGCGATGACGCCGCTGGCGCGGGCCCCCCAGCTTGCCGGCCTAGCGGAACGCCGGCAGCACCTCGTCGACGAACAGCTCGATGTCGTCGGTTTCCGGGAATCGCGGGAACACCAGCACGAAGTGGTCGAACCCGAGCTCGATCCGCTCGGCCAGGTAGGCGCGCAGCGCGGCCGGGTCGCCGGCGAAGGCGGGCTGCTCCACAGTCTCCAGGCGCGCGCCGGCCCGGTGGATCGCGGCCTGGCGGTCGCGGTCGAGGTACACGACGCACGTGTAGGCCTTACGGATGTCGTCGAAGTCGCGCCCCACGTCGCGGCAGTGATCGCGCAGGACGGCGATCTTGTGCCGCAGCACCGCGGTGCGCCGCGCGTACGGCAGCCACCAGTCGGCGTGCTCGGCGACCGCGCGGAGCAAATACCGCTCGCCGTCTCCGCCGATCATGATCGGCGGGGGCGGCTCCGGCTGCGGCTCACAGTACGCGTCGGTCACCCGGTAGTACTCGCCCTGGTACGTCGCCGGCCGGCCGCTCCAGAGCGCCCGCATCACCTTGATCCCGTCGACCATCTGCGCGATGCGCATTTTGGGCGGCGGGAAGTCGTAGCCGTACGCGCGGTACTCCGCCTCCGCCCAGCCGGCGCCGTACCCCAGGATGAGGCGGCCGTGGCTGAGCACCTGCAGGCTGGCCGCCATCTTCGCCAGCAACGGCGGGTGCCGGTAGGAGTTCGCCATCACCACCGTGCCGAGCAGCGGGCCAGGGTACCGCGCCGCGATCCACGTGAGCTGCGTCCAGCACTCCAGCCGGTACCGGTCGGCGGTCATGTGGTGGTCCGAGACCCAGAACGAGTCGAGCGCCTGGCTCGCCACGTCCAACACGTGGCCCAAGTCACGGATGAACGTCGCCGGCTCGACGCGCTCGATCAGCCGGTCCCCAGTCGGCGGGTTATAGCCGAACCCGATCGGTCTCTTGTCAGCCATCGCACTGGGAGGAGGATACGCCATCATCCAAGGTCTCGCACCCCGGTGTACGCGGAGGGTACAACCAGAAGTGCCGGACGAAGGACCCTTCGACTGCGCTCAGGGCAGGCTATGGACGAAGGACGAACGACGAAGGACGAACGACGAGACCTCCGGAACAACTGGTCGCGCCCTACGCGGAGCAGGGATGACTTCTTGCGCGCGAGGACCGCGGCGCTACGTGAACGCCGGGTCCAGCGGGATCTCTTCGGTCGCCTCCGGCCAGCGCGCACGTAACGCACCGACCGTGCGTTCGCACCCGGCGCCGAAGCGCTGGTGCAGGTGGCGGCGATCAGCCGGTTGATCGCCGTGTGGATGGAGGTATGGGCGTGGTGGCGCCGCCGGCGCCGCTCCACCGAGGTGCGGGCCAGGGGTTGGTAACGAGCGGTCTGCCGAAGCACCGCCTCGGCCACGTTGCGCAGGCCACCCGCGTCTGTGAACAGGGGCGCAATGGCGGTGACCGGAGGGCTACTGGATCAACGTCAAGAAGGACGGCTACAACAGCCATCCCTATGTGACCAAGCGCGAGCGTCCAGCCGAGACAAGTGCCACGCAGTAGGGCACGTCACGGCGGAGACGGACGGCCCGTTGTTCGTCGTGCGTATCTCTGTGCACATCTCTGCACATCCCTGGCGACGCCCGCTCGACGCCATCGGTCTGCCCGGCGCACAACGGAGCGCAACGGAGCGTATTGCCCTCGGCGGGCCGCCGCCGCCCTCGGGCGGAGGTCACGCGGTGTCTAAACCAGAGCCCCGGCGGGACCCGCAGGCATCTTCACCCTTCGACTGCGCTCAGGGCAGGCTGTGCATTCTGCACTTGGTGTAGTGACCGGCGACGCTCCTGCCACGCCAGCAGGAGATCGCTCGGAGTCAGCGCGACGTCCACGCTGGCGCCGCCGGCGGCGCCGGCAGATGGCTCGGCGTGCCCGGCGCGCGAGACGGCGACCCGCAGCGTCTTCTCGTCTGTTCCCGGCACCCGGTCGCAGTCGGCGAGGAGGGCCCCCACGTCTTGCCGATCGAACGGCGCCCGCTCCTTCCACTTGATCGAGCCGACGAAGGCGACACGCCTGGGCGCGACGCGCTCGCGGGCACCGACGAGGTCGACCTCGACGTCGTTGGTGCGTGTCCAGTAGCCGCCGACGTAGCGCGCCTCGCCGAAACGCGGATCCGGCAGCAGCCGCTCGATTGCCTCGCGCACCAGCGGCTCGATCGCGCGGCCTCGGTAGGTCTCCCACGCGGCGTGGATGCGCTCGACCACCAGGTCGCTCCGTCCGCGTTCGATCTCTTCCATTCCGGGAGCGACGAAGCGCAGCCAGAAGCGGAGGTACGGGTCGGCCACGCAGTAGCGGGTCTCTCTGGAGGGCCGGGACGAGAGGGGCTGGTACGCGGCCACCACCCGTTTCCGGCGCACCAGGACGTCGAGCGCGCGGTTGAGCGACGCCTGGGTGATGCCGGCGGCGCGGCCGATGGTGCTGAACGTCGTCTCACCCGCGCCGATGACGCCCAGCACGTCGCGCGCCTGTACCTCGCGCGGGAACTCGGCAGACAGCATGCGCTCGCCGGTGACGATCAGGGGAGAGGTGGGGTCGGCCAGCTCGCGGGCAAGGAACTGCCACCGGCTCTGCCCGCGCCGCCACGACTGCACCACGAGCGGGAACCCGCCCGCGACCAGGTACGCGTCGAACGCGGCCGCGCCGTCGAGGTCGAGCATGGTGGCCGTCTCGAGCGGCGAGAACGGCGGGAGGACCAGCTCGCGGGCACGCCCGTAGAGCGGGCGGCCGTACTCCGTGAGCGCAGCCATCATGGAGATGTCGGACCCGACCAGCACGAGCAGCACCGGGGCGCGCTGCAGCACCCGGTCCCAGACCTTCTGGAGCGTGGCTTCCAGCGCGGGGTTGCCTTCCAGGAGATAGGGGAACTCGTCGAGCACGATCACCAGCGGCGGTTGGTCGCCCGCGACGCCCGCTGCCGCCCGCGCGGCGGTGGCGAGCGTGGCGAGGTAGGTCAGCGCCGCCTCCCACGAGTCGAAGCGCACGCCGGCGGCGGCGCCCCCCAGGCCGGCGAGTCCGCTCGACGCCCCGGGCTCGCCGGCCGCTGCAGCGGCCCCAGCGGCCCCAGCGGCCCCGGCGTGCACCACCTCCTGCGCGAAGAGCGCGAGTTCACGTTCGGGCGGCTGGCGCGAGGCCGCAAAGAAGACGTGCGGCGCTCCCTCACGCTGCAGCCACTCCTCGATGAGGCGCGACTTGCCCACCCGCCGCCGGCCGCGGATCGAGAGGAGGCGGCCGGCGCCGGACTCCCGCACCGCAGTGAGGTGCTCGGAGAGACGCTTCAGGTGCTCCTCTCGACCGACGAACGGACCCACGGCGTACCTCGACGCACTTACGAACGCACTTCCGGTAATACTATCATGAATGATACTCTCATGGATGAGAGTATCGTGGACTGCACTAAGTCCAGGCGTCGAACCCGGCGAGTCCGTACTCGTGGTCCAGCTATCTCAGCGCACCAGGGCGAAGCGTCGCACGTTGCGCCGCTGCCAGCACCTCAGCAGTAAGGGATTTCCGGCATCCCGATTGCGCGGCACTTAGCTGGCAGACCCGCGGGGGTAACTCAGTTGGTAGAGTGCCTGCGCAGGTAGTCCAGTGTGGTCCAGGCCGCTCGGCAAGTAGGGGATGCGCGCTGTCATCTTGGCAAGAATCGAGTCGCCCGCTCGACGGTGGCGCGGGCCTCGCCGAACGTGGGGTGGTCCGGCGCGAGTGCGTCCAGGGCGTCGTCCCACGTGTGGCGTTCCTCGTCCATGCGCGCGAAGAGGCGGCTGCGGTCCCAACCGCCGCGGACCAATGGCGGCCGGAACTTGCCAGGCACCAGCCGCGCCACAGTGCCGGCATCGACGCTGCCGGCAAGTCGCGTGAAGATGAACCAGAGGTCGTAGAGGTCGCGCGGGTTCCCGCGCTGGTACATCGCCCGAAGCTTCTCCGCCACCATCTCGTTGAGGTCCATCACCAGCACGTCGAACGGCTCGCGCAAGAGGCTGCGGTACGTCACGCGCTGCGGCTCGAGCGCTAGATCGCGGCGAAAGCTCACCTCGATTTCCACGTTGTCCAACTGTCCGAGTGGGCCGCGGTACTCCACCGGCTCGATGTGGAGGCCGCTCGACGTGCGGCCTGCCGGCTCCACGGGTAATTGGAGCCGCGGGTATCTGATGTTGAGGGCATCCATGAGGTCGGCGAACTCGATGCGCCGGCGCGCGATGTAGTCGACGTCCTTGGAGAAGCGAGGGCTGCCGTAGATGTGGCGGAGCGCCTGGCCGCCCTTGAGCACCAGCGCGTCGCCATACGGACCGGCGGCGTAGGCGTGGATGATCTCTGTCAGCACAAAGTCCTTCTCGAGGTAGACGGCATCGACGCCGTGCTGCTCGGCGAGATCGCGCAAGAGCGCCGCGTTTACCGCCGGCGTGTCGCTCCTGATTCCGGGACGCCGCGCCGCCATGCCACGCGGTCTGCGCCGGCCCTCGGACCCGCCACTCATGCCGTCTTCCTGGGAGACTTTCGTTTCCCGACCAGCTACGCCACCGGGGCTCCCTCAAAGAGACTTGCGGACACGTTGACGTTGACCCGCCACCGTGGGTCGAGTCGAGCGCCTTCGCGTGGTGCCTTGAGCGAGAGGAAGACCGGATGTTTGAGCCGCTGGGCGATGGGGCGCAACGCCTGGGCTTCTGGACGACCGAACTGCTCAAGGAGGAAGCCCAGCCGGACACCTACCGCGGCGTTGGGATAGCGCCGCGCGTGGGCCACTAGGCGGTCACCCCCCAGGACCCTCAGCGCGAAGCCGCGCTGGAGTGCCTTGACGATCTCCGGGAAGCCGCCGGCGAGGTGCTCGTTGTCCAGCGAGTCGAGGATGGCCTTCTCCGGCGCGGCGATCTCCACGTCCACGCGCGCGGCCCCGTTGAGCGCCGTGAACTCGGCCGCGGCGTGTCCGTAGAACTTCGCCGCCGACAGCATGACAAAGCGGTAGCGCCAGCCCTGGAAGCGCACCGCCTCCTTCCGGCGGCCGCGTAGGGCCACATAGACGATCCGCGGCACCTGCTCCGTGAGCCGGTGGTGGGAGAGCGCCGACCAGAACGAGATATAGTAGTCGCCCGGCGCGATGCCGGCCGCAATGACGAACGGATGCTCGCCCCAGGTACCGCGGGCCGCACGGGGGACGACGAGGTACTTGCCGTGCTCGATGGGCAGCAGCCACCCCTTGGTCCGCAGCGTGTGCAGCAGCTTGCGGAAGTGGCCGTCGGCGATGTCGGGGAGAAACGACGGATCGCGCGGCAGGGCAAGGATGGAGATGCCCCGGCGCTCCAGTTCAGTGAGCACCCGCGCCTCCTGCGGCCCGGTGGCGAGCGACCGTTCCCCATTCACGCGTTTCATGTTACCAGCATGGTAACACTAAATACGTGAATGGGGCTCTGCGGCCACAGTCTACGGCGCTCGCGCGGCACCAACTGCCAGCGCGCCCATAGTGGCGAGGTACGCGCGGGCCGCCGGAAACAGAACACGGCCACTGATCCGCGTGGAAAGAAGCACAGCCCGGCTGCTGGCGGGCGCGGCGGTGTCGCGCGCCATGAACTGCTTGGTGCAGCCGCTGCGCTGGCCTTGACCATGGATCGGGTGCCGTTTCTTCGGAGGCAGGCACTGCCCCTCGGGTGGTGATGGCGGCGCCGGAGTAGCGGCAGTCAGGTTGTCGTAGGCGCCGTCACCAGGAGGACCGACCCATTGACGCACGCGTGTGCGGAGTGACGGCGCTAAACTAGGCTATGGTGGCGGCAGGGAAGAAAGACCGTGAGCGGGTCCTAGTCACGGAGTTCCGGGCGCTCTGCCCAGAGGTGCCGCCTGGGATCTTGGCAGACTGGGAGCGTCCCGACTTCCTCATTGACGTAGGAGCAGGCACGCTCGGCATTGAGGTCGCGGAGTACATCAGAGGTCAGAGCGACGGCGCCGTCATGCGCGCGCGAGGCTCTCCCATCCGCGCGCGGGAGCAGCGGCACAAGGAGATCGCCAAGCGGGTTGAGTTTGCCTTGGCCTCGCAAGGCGCGCAGTCGCTCCACGTCACCCTGCATTTCGTCGACCATCCGCCGCTGAGTCGGCGCGATGTGGAGCGCGTTGTCCGCGCGGTCGCCGCGCTTGCACTCGCCCACGTTCCGGACACAACCTACCGGCACACATCGCTGGACTGGCGGGTGATGCGGAGGACGGAGGCCGCCGGTGTCGTGCGCTCGATGTCCGTCTGGAGGATGCCTGACGAGAGGCCACCGAGCTGTGCGCACGCCGATGCCGCGTTTACGTCCGTCTCCTCAAACGAGATCCAGGCCCTCATCAATGACAAGGCTGCCAAGGCATCGAAGTATTCCCCTCGCTGTGTCGAGACGTGGCTCCTGATTGTGGCGGCTGGCGGCCCGCTCTCCAGTGACGCATCACTCAGCCAGGAGATACTGTCGCACTCCTACACTGGCCCCTTTGAGCGCGTGTACTTCTACCAGCGACTCGAGCGCCTTGTGCACCGCCTCACCGTCCGTTCGTAGGCATGGACCAGCGGCCGGCGTGCCGTACCATGGCCTGCTGTGCAGCCTCCCTCCGCAGATCTCCCGGACGATGCGCCGGCCGATGGTCTCGCGCCCCGCACGTTGGTCACCTGGGCGTGGTAGAGATCCAACCGGTCCAGCCACACGTCCTGGTGCGACCCCCGCAGTTCCGGTTCGGCATCCCGCGCCAGCGCCAGGAAGTGCGCCGCGTGCCGCCCGCGCACCGCGGCTTCCTCGCCGCTCGCCGCCAGGCGTTCCAGGGCGAACTCGCGGATCGTCTCCAGCAGTGCGAATCGGGGCTCGCCTCCGACGCCCTCCTCCTGCTTCACGAGGTTTTTGTCCGCCAGCCCGGCCAGCGCATCCACGACGTCGGGCAGACAAAGGACGGAGAGTCTGTCCTGACCCTGAGCGGAGCGAAGGGGAAGGGACGAAGGACGAGCGCCGGTCCCGTCGTCGCCGTCGGCGCAGACGACTTCGGCCGCGTCGAGCGTGCAGCCACCCACGAACACACCGAGCCGGGCGAACAGCGCCTGTTCCGCCGGCTCCAGCAGCGCGTGGCTCCATTCGATGGTGCTGCGCAGGGTCCGCTGGCGGGCGGGCGCGTCGCGTGGGCCGCCCGTGAGCAGCGCCAGGCGGCGGCCCAACCGGGTGACGAGCGCCTGCAGCGGCAGCAGCTTGACGCGGCCCGCGGCGAGCTCGATGGCCAGGGGCAAGCCGTCCAGCCGGGCACAGAGCTCGGCCACCGCGCGGGCGTTCTCTGGCGTGAGCCGGAAATCCGGCTTGGTCGCCTGTGCCCGCTGCACGAACAGGGCGACGGCGTCGTACTCCAGGAGGGCTTCGGCGCCGGGGAACGGCCGGCCGGGCCACCACCGGGTGGGGGGCAGGGCCAGCGGCGGGACGGGGAACTCTTGCTCGCCCGAAAGGCGTAGCGCGGCGCGGCTCGTGGCCAGCACTTTGAGGCGAGGGCAGGCGGCGAGCAGGCCGGCGAGCAGCGGCGCGGCGTCCAGCACGTGCTCGAAGTTGTCCAGCACCAGGAGTACCCGGCGGCCCAGGAGATGCGCGGCCAGCCGCTCGGCCAGCGGCGGGTCGCCCTGCTCCGCCACGCCCAAGGCGTGCGCGACGGTCGCCGGCACCAGGGCTGGGTCGCGGACAGGTGCCAAGTCGACCGTGCCCACGCCGTCGGGGAACAGGTCCACCACGTGCCGAGCGACCTCCACCGCCAGGCGCGTCTTGCCGACCCCACCGGGTCCGGTCAGCGTCAGCAGGCGCACCTCCGAGCGCCGCAAGGGCGCGCACACCGCGTCCACCTCGCGCCGGCGGCCGACGAGCGGCGTGAGCGGCACGGGGAATTGGGACGGCGGCTCCCGTAGGGCGGTACGCAACATCCAGGCCTTCCTTGTGTGGCTCGAGACTCGGGCGACATTCCCATCCCGATCGTCGTCCGCCTAACCGCGCGCAGCGTCGCGCGAACGAGCCTTGTAGCGCCGCCCACCGCAAGTGTACCGCCGGGATCTGCTACTGATCCCCTCGCAACCGGCGGGCGTGCGGGTGGAATCGCTTGCTGGTCTGCTGCCTTGCGCCCTTACTTGAACGCCGGGTACAGCGGGAGCTCCGCCGTCGCTTCCTGCCAGCGGGCACGCAACGCACCGACCATGCTCTCGCACCAGGCGGCGAGCGCTTCGAGCGCGCCCGCGCGGCGCGCCGAGGCGATGCACCGGCGCCGATTTTGTCTGGAAGCACCACATTGCCACCCAGCCGTACGCTGAGGTTCACGGCCTAGTTGTATGGGCTCTAAACTGAAGCTAAGGTGGAACCCACAGGTATCGTCACTTTGCACCCTTCGGCTGTGCTCAGGGCATGCTTTGCATTTTTCACTTTGCACTTGGTTTAGGCGCTGCTGCTCACGGGGGGCCGGCCACCACCACCTCGCCGTGCCAGAGGTGGCGCATCTCCTCAGACGTGCGCAGCAGGTCGTCCAGGGTACCCTGCGCTTCGACGCGACCGTCCTTGAGCACGATGACTTGGTCGGCCCGTTCGAGGGCGGCTCTGCGGTGGGAGACGGCTAACGTCGTGCGGGGCTCGGCGAGTAAGCGGCGCCAGAGCAGCTGTTCGGTTTCGACATCTAGGGCGCTGGAGAGGTCGTCGAGGACGAGGAGGTCGGGACAGCGGACGAGGGCGCGGGCGGCGGCGGTGCGTTGGACCTGGCCGCCGGAGAGGCGGACGCCCCGCGGGCCGACCACGGTGTCGAGCCCGGCTGCCAGCCGGGGCACGTCGTCTTCCAGGACGGCGGCGTGAAGCGCAGCCGATAGATTGTCGCCCTCACTTTGCACTTTGCACTTTGCACTTTGCACTTGGTTCAGGGAAAGGCCCATGAGAATGTTGTCACGGAGGGTTTCGCTGACGAGGCGGGGAACCTGGGGGACGTAGGCGGCGCGGGGCGGCTGGAGCGCGCCGGCGGCGGGGTCGACGGGGACGCCGTTCCAGAGGATCTGGCCGGACTGGATGGGGAGGAGGCCGAGGAGGGCCTGGAGGAGGGTGGATTTGCCGGCGCCGACGCGGCCGGTGATGACGCACAGGGTGCCGCGACGGAGGGTGAGGTCGATCGGGCCAACGCCTTTATCAGTACCGGGGTAGCGACAGGTGAGGTCCCGCACCTCTAGCGTGTCGAGGCGGTCACGCGGATCCGCGTGCGTGGCGGGAGAGAGGTCGGGCAATTTCGGTGGCACGGAGAGGTAGGGGACGCCGGTGGAGACGATGGCGGCGGGATCGCGGCTGGGGACCAGGCCGGCCATGCGGTGGACTGAGACGGTGGCGCGCCGGTAGCCGGTGAGCCAGCGAGCGACTTCGGCGCCGAAGAGGGTGACCTCCGGTAGGTAGGCGACGAAGAGGGCAAAGTCGCCGACGGTGAAGCTGCCGGCGCGCATCGCCCGGCCGGCGAGCAGGAGAAGGAGGCCGGTGCCGACGCTGGCGGCGTTCAGGAAGAACGCGCCGATCAGCTCAGAGAAGAGGCGGTCGGCGACGTCGGTCCGGCGGCGCGTCTCGCCGAGGCGACGCAGGCGCTCGACGACGTGGGGCGTGGCGGACGCGACTTGGATGGCCTGGACGCCACCGAAGGCCTCGCCGAGGAATCCGGTGACGTCGCTCGTCGCCCGGCGGGCGGCGGCACGGTAGCGCGTGATGCGCTCGCCGACGAGGTTGACGACGGTGACGACGGCGGCGAGGGGGAGCAGCACGGAGAGGGTGAGCGGAGTGTTGATGCGGAGGAGGACGGCGAGGGCAGCGGCGAGAAACACCAGGCGGCCGACGAGGTCGATCCAGGCGTCGACGGACTCGACGATCTCTTCGGCGTCGTCGCGGAAGCGGCTGAGGGCGGCGCCGGACGACTCCTGCAGCTCGGCGGCAGCTCCTTGGCGACGGAGGATCTCGCGCAAGAGGTTGTGTCGCAGGGCGGCCATGCTGGCGTGGAGCCCGGTGATATAGCCGAAGGAGAGGCCGGCGTCGGAGAGGAAGAGGGCGACGTCGGCGGCGATGAAGAGTGCCAAAATCTCCCAGAGCCCAAAGCCGGCCCGGGCGCCGCCGGAGAGATAGTCGAAGAAGGCGCGCATGACGAGGCCGGTGGCGACGGGCAGGCCGAAGACGGCCATCGCCGAGCCGACGGCGAGGCCGAAGCGCCAGGGGCTGAAGCGGATGAGACGGAGGATGAGCTGCCACACTTTCATGCCAGCAGCTCCCGCGGGTGGGCGCCGGCGATCGAGCGCTGCGGTGGCGGCGCCTCGAGCGAGCCGGCGCGGAGGAGGGCGGCGAAGCGGGAAGTAGGATCGGCGGCGAGTTGGGTGCGGCGGCCGTATTCGGCGACGGCGCCGTCCTCGAGGATGAGGATGTCGTCGGCACGCTGGACGGTTTCGAGGCGGTGGGCGATGACGATGGCAGTCCGTGTCCTGGCGGACGGCCGGTCTCCCCACTCCGGCTCGCCCCACGTCCTGGCGGACGGCTGGTCTCCCCGCCCCGGCTCACGCCACCCCAGCAAACGAGCGACGGCAGCCTCGATCAGGCGTTCGGTGGCAGGATCGAGGCGGGAGGAGGCCTCGTCGAGGACGACGACGCCAGGGTTGCGGAGGAAGACGCGGGCGAAGGCGAGGAGCTGGGACTGGCCGGCGGAGAGGCCGGCCCCATCGCTGCCGAGCTGGGTATCGAGACCACTGGGGAGGGAAGTGAGCCAGCCGGCGAGGCCGAGATCCGCCAGGGCGGCGACGATGCCGGCGTCAGGGATGCAGGGATCGAAGAGGGTGAGGTTGTCCCGGACGGTGGCGCGGAAGAGCTGCACCTCCTGGGTGACGAGGCCCACACGCGTCCGCAGGGAGTCGAGGGTGACGTCGCGGACGTCGAAGCCGCCCACGCGGAGGGTGCCGGCGCCGGAGTCGTAGAGGCGGAAGAGGAGGCGGGCGAGGGTGGTCTTGCCGCTGCCGGTGCGACCGAGGAGGCCGAGCACGCGGCCGGCGCGGATGGAGAACGAGACGTTATGGAGGACGGGGTCGCTGATTCGCGTTTCGGGTTTCTCGCTTCTCGTGTCGCGCTTCTCGTTTCTCGCCGGGAGGGGATTGGCGGTGTCCCGGGTCGACTCTGGGTAGGCGAAGGAGACGTGGTCGAAGTCGACGGAGAGGGGGCCGGGGGGCAGGGTGGCGCGGCCGTGGTTGGGGATGCGAGTGGAGGTGGCGAGAAGGTTGCGGACGCGCTGGATGCTGGCGCTGGCTTGCTGGAGGTCCCGGATCTGGCGCACGATCTGGCTGAGCGGCCGGTTGACCATGGACCGGTACTGGACGAGCAGGTAGACGGTGCCGAGCGTGGTCTCACCCTGGCGAAAGAGGGCGGCGAGGAGGGCGAGCGTGGCCACCCAGCCGGCGGTGTCGATGAGCCAACGAGCGCCGAGAAGATTGCCGACGAACGCGGCCTGCTGTGCCCGCTGGAACAGCGCGCGCAGCGCGCACTGGGCACGGTAGAGGACGTAGGCCTGCGAGCCGTTGGCCTGGATGTCGGGCAGCGCGTTGAGCCGCTCCTCGAGGAAGCCAAAGAGCTCGGCGCTGGCCTGCCGCTGGGCGAGCGCGTAGCGGGCGCCGACGCGCCGGGCCCAAAGAGAGAAGGTGAGGCTGGCGACGCTGAAGGCGAGGAAGAGCAGGCCAACGCGGCGGTCCTCCCGGGCGACGAGCACCAGAATGCCCAGCAGGAGCATGAAGCTGCCGACGACGAGCAGGACGAAGCGCGAGAAGAAGCTGGCGAGGGTGGCGACGTCGCCGTCGACGCGCTCGATCAGCTCGCCGGGGGTGCGAGCGTTGTGGAAGGCGAGGTCGAGGCCGAGGCAGTGGGCGACGAGGTCGGCGCGGAGGGCGTTGGTGGCGCGCCAGCCGACGTTGCTGGCGATGTAGGTCTCGGCGAGGCCGGCCAGCTGGGCCCCGAGTGCGATGGCGAGATAGGCGAGCCCGGCGGCCGCGAGCGCGCCGAGTGAGCCGCCCTCACGGGCAACGTCGATGTAATGGCGGACGATCTGCGGGTTGGCGACCTGGAGGCCGACGCCGGCGAAGAGGAGCACGGCGAAGAGTGAGACCTGGCCCCGCAGCGGAGCCAGATAGGTGATGAGCAAGGTGCGGTAGGAGCGCATGGGTGGGCGACACCGTCCTTTGTGGAACACACGTGCACACACGCCCTGCTCGCCGCAAGTGGGCGGCAGGAACTACGGGGCCAGAAGAGGAGATCGGGACGGCGCCGCGCGGGGGTGCGCTAGGCGCGAGGGCGCTACGAGCGCAAGACGCTAGGACGCTAGGCGGGCAACTCGACGAAGCGCGCGCGGCGGGCCCGAGAGATGGTGGAGGTCATGTTCAGGCTCCTTTCAGCTCGCTGCGCTCGGAGGCAGCAACTAGTGTGCGCAGGCATGATACGGGCATACTGGCGCGGGACGCAACACGGCTGGAGACGCACGATGTGTTGTGCCCTTACTCGAACGCCGGGTACAGCGGGAGCGCCTCCGCCGCCTCCGGCCAGCGCGCAACTAACGCGCCGACCGTGCGTTCGCACCAGGCGGCGAGTGCTTCGAGCGTGCCCGCGCGCCGCGCCGAGGCGATACAGGTTTCGACGATCGCCACGAGCTGCCGCCGGCGCGAGCGCGTCGGGAGCGGCGCCGACCAGCCGGGCGGCACGAGCGGCCAGGGGTCCCGGTCGGGGCCGGCCTCCACCCGCGGCAGCCGCGCCATTCTTACGATGGTCCACGCGGCACACGCCGCGGCCATGCCGCGCTCGTAGCTGGCGTCGTCCACCCATGTGCTGCCGGGTCCCAACGCGCAGTAGGTGGCGCAGTGCCGGTAAGCACCGGGTTCAAAAACCGAGCGGCGGTTTGGTATGCGACCACGACGTCTGGGGCGAGGCCAAGCTCTGACGCTATCTTCGCATAGGGCGTTGTCCACGAAGACGGTGGCGGCGGAAGTGCTGCCGGCAATTGATGCGTCGCGCGCGCTGCGAACGTCTCTTCGAGCGCCCGCTGCAACGCATCTGCCTCCAGCGACTCCTCGCTGCAGATCAGCACGAGGTCCACGAGATCTTTGACCCGTGTACTGGCTATGGCTTCGGCGCCGTAGGTTCGCGTGTAGGCATGGACCTTCTCGGCCACGTGCTGGGCGAGCGGGAGCACGGGTACCGTGATCGGCTCAATGCCGGCGAACGCGAGCAGGTCAGAAGCGCTCACCACATCCGGCGGAAGCGCGCTCGGTGGGCTGAACCCGACGTCGAGCGTGACGACCTCAAAGGGCCTCCCGGCCAGTTCCGCACGGACGCGGTAGCGTACGGCGGCACCCTCCAGCGCGACGTCAAGGTGACTCGTCCGCTCCACGCGGAAGACGAAGAAGTCGCCCAGATCCACGGCCTGCCCTGCGCGCAAGTCGGCGGTCGCGGCGCTCTCGTCGTCGTGCCGGCCGAGGTCCATGTCTCTGGTCGTGCGCGCCCGTGAGCCAAGGCGGTAGTCCAGAGCCAGTCCGCCCTTCAGCACCCAGCGATCCGGAGCAACCGTCAATTGGCGCGCGAGCAGTCGCTCGAAGACGACCATCCGCCGGAGGCGCACCAACGGTAGCCCAGTGGTGCGCGCGTGCTCCAAGAGACGGGCCTCCAGCGCGCGGCGGAACGCGGCGGCGGTGGCATACCTCACGCGACCACCCTCTCCCCTGCCCGGTTGGCGGTCGCTTGCGTACGGTAGATGCTGTGCTCGACCAGTTTGAGTACGCGGCGGCCGCGGGTGCTCGCCTGGCGGCGCAGTTCGTCAGGCGTGGCGAGACCCCGCTCGAGCGCCTGCGCGACGGCCAACTCGATCTGCTCTGGACCGACACCGGCGTCCGCCGCCTCGGCGATGCTCCGCGCCGCCGAGGTGACCCGGATACCGTCGACGGTCATCACCTCATCAGGCCGCAGCGGCCGGCTGGCAGTGTGGACGGTCGCGCCTGGCGGGGGGCTGAGGCCGCGCCGGCTGCGCGGCACGGTGACATGCACGCTGTCGGGGATGACGTCGGAAAGCTCGAGCAGATCGAGCGCGCTTTCGTGCGAGACGACGGCGTGCTCTCTCCCGACCGCCAGCCAGGCAGCGACCACCTCTTCGTGTGGCGACGACGGGTAATCCCGCAGCTGGTACAGCCCCCGGCGAATCCTGATGAACCGCCCCCGTTTGGTGTGATAGAGGAGAGTACGCCAGGTGAAGCTACACGCGTGGGCCTGGTCGGCAGTAAAGTAGCCATGCTGCTCGGACGCCACATCAAAGAGGCAGCCGTGATCGGGCCGCTCGTGGGCATTGTCAGACATAGCTCCTATTCTACTTGAGGGTTTTCTGACATGTCCACGAGCCACGTGCCTTTGTTGCGGTACTCTGAGCAAAGCGCTATTCGACTTCGCGCCCGTGAAGATTTGTTTTCGCACTCTCCCGTGATTGGGTGGTGGTCTGCTGCGTTGTGCCACCAGCCATCACTCGAATGCCGGGTACAGCGGGAGCGCCTCCGTCGCTTCCGGCCAGCGCGCACGTAACAAGCGGACCATGCGCTCGCACCAGGCGGCGAGCGTTTCAAGCGTGCAGCGCGACACTTGCGGGTAGAAGGGGAACTCCTCCACGCCGGCGATGCGGACGCGCGTGCCGAACCGCACGGACAGCAGGTGCTCGACGGTTCGCCGGACTGTCGTAGACACGGTCACGCTCGCTTCCATGTCTCTTTGTCTTCCCCGTAGACAGGCCACGCCGAACGACCGGAGAGGATACTGAGAGCAGCCCCTTGCGGCAAGATGGGGGTCTCCAAGGGGTGCGCGCAGAAGTTCGGGAGACCGTGGCTACCCTTACCCCTTCGCTCTACTCAGGGCAGGCTCCGCCCTCCCCCAAAGGGAGAGGGACCGATGGCCCCGGCTGGCCGGTTGCCGGAAGTTTTGCGTGCGCCCCGCGCGCTCGGGTCTCCTGCGTGCCGTCACCACTGCGGTAGACTTCGAGGCTAAGCAAGTAGCAGAAAGTCTTCGGGGACATCACCTGGAGTGCATGTCGTCGCATACTTCCTGTGAGTTACCTAGCGCGGCGTGCCCAGCGCGGCTGGCGCGTGTTGTGTGGCGAAGTCTGAGGATGCATGCACCCTGAGGGGCACATGGACCCGCGAGTGCTCGGCGGCCGGTATGAGCTTCGTCACCGCCTGGGAGTCGGCGGGATGGCGGAGGTGTTTCTGGCCATCGACCACCGGCTCGGGCGCCAGGTGGCGGTCAAGCTACTGGCGGCCGCCTACGCCGCCGACCGGTCGTTCGTCGAGCGGTTTCGGCGCGAAGCGCGGGCCGCGGCCGCCGTCAACCACCCAAACGTCGTCGCTATCTACGACTGGGGTACCGACGGCGACCAACACTACATGGTGCTGGAGTACGTCGCGGGACCGAACTTGAGGGAACTGATTCGACGTCTTGGACAGATTCCTGAGGCGGAATCGCTGGAAATCGCCGCCCAAATCGCCGCCGCGCTCGAAGCGGCGCACCGACGAGGGGTGATCCACCGGGACGTAAAACCGCACAACGTGCTCGTGGACGAACACCGGATAGGTGGGCACGGCGAGGCGGCCCGGCAGGTGAAGGTGACGGATTTCGGCATCGCCCGCGCCGCCGGCGCCGCGCAGCTCACCCAGACGGCCGTCGTCTTGGGAACGGCGCAATACATCTCGCCGGAGCAGGCGCAGCACCTGCCGGTCGACGGCCGCTCGGATCTGTACAGCCTGGGTATCGTGCTGTACGAGATGCTGGCGGGCAGCGTTCCGTTCGCCGGCGACTCGGTGGTGGCGGTGGCGTGGCAGCAGGTGCACGATCCGCACCCGCCGCTACGCGGACTGCGGCCGGATATCTCGGCGGCCACCGAGGCGGTGGTGACCAAGGTACTCGCCAAGGACCCGGCGGCCCGCTTCCAGACGGCGGCCGAGATGCGCGCCGCGTTGGAAGAAGTACGCGAGCAGCTAGTCCGGGCGGCGGCAGCCGCGGCGGCGACAACGCGGATCATCGGGCCGGCCGTTCCGGCGTGGCCTGAGGCAAGGCAGGCCGTCCCGCCACCGGCCGAAGACGCACACGACGCCGCACCGGTGCCCGACGAACCTCCCCCTTCCGTCACACGCGCCGGCCGCCACCGGACAGGCCTGCGCCTGGCAGCGCTGCTCGCGCTCGTCCTGCTCTCGGTGGCGGCCGGCGGGGCCATGCTGATGAGGGCGGCGAGCGGCCCGCTTGCCTCGAGAACCGGCGACGACGGCGCCGGGAACAACGGGGTGCTGGCTGGCCCTCAGCCACAAGCGGGCGCGAGCGCGCCGGCGCCCGCGCCAACGGAGACGCCCGCGGCGCCGCGGTCGACCGCGACGCTGCCGCTACCGACGTGGACGCCCGCTCCCGCTAGGCCAACTGCGACGCTGCCGAGCACCACGCCGGCCGAGCCCATGGAGGCCGTGCTCACGTTCTACCGCCTGGTGGCGCAACACGAGTTCGACCGCGCCGTCCCGTTCTGGACGCCGCGCATGCAGGCGGCGTACCCACCGGACGTGAATATCTATCGCCGTTTCGGCCAGACACAGCAGATCACGGTCGAGCGCGCCGACGTGATCTCCCTCGACCAAGCTGCGGGGCGGGCAACGGTGGCGGTCGTGTTGGTGGAGGTGACCGGTGAGCCGCCGGCCACGCGCCGCTGGGACGGCACGTGGCAGCTCGTGCGCATGCCGACTGGGTGGCTGCTGGACCAACCGAACTTCTAGAGCACGTCCCAACTCGGGCTGCCTGGCACCCGGTCTGAGGCTCGGACCGCGTCTAAACCTGAGCCCAGACGGTGCACGATGTGCTTGACCCTCCATTCAAAGGATCGAAGCGGTGCTGGCCGGGCTCCCCGTGTCGTCAGACACGCGGTCCCCTGCCGGCCGGGCTGGGATGTGCACGCTGAACCGAGCGCTTTGCGAGCTCGGCCAGCACTTCTCTCACCGGCTCGAGCTGCGACTCGGATAGCTCCTCTTCCCACGCCTCTCCGCGGTCGCGGTCCTCAAAAGATATGACATAGCTTCCTGTGGATCGGCGAGGCGCTCGCGGCGGCCGCTTGGGTGCTGGCTCTGCATAGACACAGCATACCGAACTGCAGGTGCTCAGGGAGCGAGGGCTCGGCGCGGAGCTGCGCTGATCGCGCTGCCGGCCACGGCGTTAGGTCGTCGCCGGTTCGGTAGCGGCCGCGAAGCAATCGTAGCGCTCGGCCACCGACCGCACCACCGTGTCCATGTCCTCGGCGAGGAGGTAGCGCTCGTTGACCAGCTGCTGCGCGGCGGCGCGAACGCGCTCGAGGTACTCGGCACGGTCGCGGTAGCGTTCGGCAATGGATGGCCGGGGATCGCCGGTGCGTTCGCGGTCGGCGGCCGTCGCCGGCAAGGGAATGGTCGATCCCTGCATGTTGATGATCTGGCCGGCGCCGCCGGTGTCGGGGTCGCGCGGATTCCAGCCGGTGTGCGTCCCCAAGGGGACGGCGAGGTCGGGCAGCCGGATGCCGCCCACTTCGTTGCCGTCGCCGTCGACCGCGGAGACGTACGTCGGGTACGGCTCGCCGGCCACGGCCGGATAGCGGCCAACGCCCTTGCCGGCGTCCGGACCCAAGTCCAGGCGCCGCAGCGCCGGCAACCGGTCGGGATCGGGCAGGCTCACACCGGGGTTGGCGCCGAAAGAGGCCAGCACGTCGCGCGCCGGGACCGCTGTGCCGTCCGCCAGGCGGGGGAAGGCGCTCGGCGGCGGCGGCTCCCCGGCCGTGACCCAGCGGTCCAGGTTCACCAGCACCGCGCGCAGCAGCGGTGCGTAGTCGAGGGCGTTGAAGCGGTGCACGCCGCGCTGGCCGTCGGCGGGGCTGACACGGATGGGTGGCAGTGAGCCGGGACCGTGTTGGGTGCCGGCAAAGTGATAGACGCGGACCTCGTCCGGCAGCTCGGCGTCCCGCTCGCCCGCCAGGTCGGTGTGCAGCAGGGAACAATCGCCGCGCCAGTACTCGGCGGCGGTGTTGGTGGCGGCGATCTTGGGCACACCCGGGATGGGGGCAGGGGACGCGGGGAGTGCGGAAGAACGCGCCCGCTGCCGGCGCAGGAGGCCATCGGTCTCGCCGGTGAGCGGATCGGTCTGATCGTCGAACGCAAACGGCATGAGGTGGCCAAACCCGCGCACCGCCTGCGCCGACGGCTGGGCGAAGCGATGGTTGAACTCGCCGCGCCGCGCGCCGGCGACGTGGGGTAGCAGGCCGTCGAAGACCGGCCGGTTCGCCTCGTCCAGGTTGAGTCCCAAATACAGGAAGTGACGCAGAAAGCGTCCCGTCTGCGAGACGCCGAACGCAAACGCATGGGTCAGCCGGCCGGCGCAGGGGTTTGCCGCCTCCACCGCCCATCCCCCCACCTCACGCGCCGCCGCCGTGCCATACCGCAGCCAAGCGGCGCAGTCGCGCACGGCGATCAGGCCGGTGCCCACCACCGGGCAGATGCGCGTCCGGTAGATCATCTCGTAGATCCGGCCAGGAGCGAAGCCGGCCTCTAGCCAGACGTGGGTGTCGTCGGGCACCGGCGCGCGCTGGTCGCCGGGGTCGCGGGCAAACCGCCACCGATGGCGCGGGATGACGGTGCGCGGGCTATCCATCCAGTCGCGCACCGTCAGCACCGCATCGGGGTCGTTTACGTCGGCTGCCGGGTACGGGCGGTGGACGCGGTTGGCGAGCAGGTGGTCACGGCATGGCACGTTGGTCTGGATCTCGACGATCGCCTGCCCCTGCAGCGGCACGCCGTCGTGCTGCGCCATCGGCGCCTCGAGCCCCAGCAGCGCCGGGCTGCGCGGCACGTCCCACTGCCAGCCGCACGTCGCCACGGTCCAGCCGCGGCGCATCAGGAAGCCATCGCCGGGGTCGATCGCCTCGGTGGGCGCCGCATCCGGCCGGGCGCGGTTGAACGTGGCCACGGCTCGCCGGCGGCCGCGATTCGGCACGTCGAGGAGCAGGCGGCCGTTGCCGCGCTGCGGGTCGACGGGCTGCAGCAGGCAGAAGTCGGCCCAGAAGCGGATACGGCCATGCGCATCGCGCGGCGCCTTGTCCAGGTCCACGATCCCGGCGTTCGCCGGGTGCGCCGGATCGACGGCGAAGTGGACGATCGCATCCAGCCGCTCGTACGGCCCCGCATCGCCAAACGGCATTCCTTCCGCGAACGGCACGCGGCGCACGATCTCCAAGTGCGTTACGGCCACGGTCTTACTCCCTTCGCCTGGCAATCGGCGGCGGCCCCGGCGCGACGCCGGTCGCCATTCTGCCACGACGAGCGGCATTCTTGCTGCCGTGGCCAGTTTCGTGTCCATCCTGGCCCAAGCCATCGACCTCCCCCTGGCCGCGCTCGACGAGGCTCTTCGACAAGCTCAGGATGAACGGGGGCCGCCTGATTACTCTGGGATAGCAGCGGCGGCGCCCATGTTCCGGCGCGGCCTCAGGCAGCCCGGGCGGCCGGCGCCCGGCGGTCGGGTCCAGGTTGCTGGTCCCGCTTCGACTGCGCCCCCCTCTGGGCACTTGACATTCCAGTGGGGTGGAAGGTGTACCGTATGGAGAGAACGGCTTGTGAGGAGGCACACGATGACCGGCACAACCGGTATTGCAGGTTCAACGGCGGCGGCGACGCGCACCCTCACCTTCACCGTTACGGGTGAGGAGAAGATTCACTGCGCCGGTTGCGAGCAGCGGATCACGAGGGCGCTGCTGCGTCTGCACGGCGTCCAGAGCGTCCACGCCAGCGCCCAGAACCAGGAGGTGCTGGCGATGGTCGATCCAACGCAGGTCGGCCCCGACCAGGTGCGGGCCAAGCTGCGCCAACTCGGCTACAAAGCGGAGCCCCAAGGAGTGGCTTTATGAGCATTCTCACCCCACCTCGCCCGCCTACGCCGCCCTCGTCACCCAAGCGGCAGCGCGAAGCGGCGGCTCGGACCAACGAGCCCGACGCCTTCGCCCGGCCTCCGGCCGAGGGCCCGGCCAAGCTGCAGCTCAAGATCGGCGGCATGGCGTGCTCGTTCTGCGTCGCCAGCATCACCAAGGCGCTGGGGCGGATGGACGGCGTCCACCAGGCGAACGTCAACCTGGCGCACGAAGAGACGCTTATCACGTACGAGCCGGCGAAGGTGACCCCGGCCGAACTCAAGGAAACGTTGGTCGACCTCGGCTACACGGTGCGGGACGTCAGCCAGCAGCGCACCGCCGAGGAAGAGGAGGCCGATTTACGGAGGGAGCGCCACAACCTGTTCCTGGCCGCTGGTTTCGCCGCCACCGCCGTGAGCCTGATGCTCCTGATGTGGCTGGGGTTCCTGGCTCCGTCGGCCTCGCCGTTCCTGCTCTGGCTGATGCCGACGCTGGCGCTGGCGACCGTGTTCGGGCCAGGCTGGCACATCTTGACCATGGCCTGGGCCAGCCTGCGCCGGGGCATCCTGAACCAGCACGTGCTGCTCGAGTTCGGCGCCTTCGCCGGCCTCATCGGCGGGTTCCTCGGCTACGTCGTTCCCGTTTTCCCCGTCCCGGACTTCTTCGGCGTGGCCGTCTTCATCACGACGTACCACCTGCTTTCCGGCTACGTCTCGCTGCTGGTGCGCACGCGCAGCTCCCAGGCGGTGCGCCAGCTCCTCGCGCTAGTGCCGCCGACCGCGCGCGTGGTGCGCGACGGCCGCGAGGAGGAGGTCCCCATCGAGGAGGTGTTGCCCGACGACCTGGTGCGCGTCCGTCCCGGCGAGTCGATCCCGGTCGACGGCGAGGTCGTGGAGGGCGTCTCGGGGGTCGACGAGAGCCTCGTCACCGGCGAGTCGATGCCGGAGGACAAGGAGCCGGGCGACCAGGTGATCGGGGGCTCGGTCAACCAGACCGGCACGTTGCTCGTTCGGGTCACGAAGGCCGGCGAGGAGAGCTTCCTGCAGCAGGTCGCGCGCCAGGTGGAGGAGGCGCGGGCGCTCAAGCCCGGCCTCCTGGCGCTGGTCGATCGGGTCCTCGAGGGGTACGTGCCGGCCGTGCTCGCTTTCGCCGGCGCCGCGCTTGTCATCTGGACGCTTGGCGCCTGGCTGGTCACCGGCCGGCTGGAGTGGACACGGGCCGTCTTCGGCGCCCTGGCGGCGCTGGTGATGGGTTATCCCTGCGCCCTGGGCATGGCCACGCCGCTGGCCATGATCCGCGGCGGCGGGATGGCGGCGGAGAAGGGCATCCTGATGCGCTCGGCCGAGGCCTTCCAGGTGCTCAAGGACGTGCGCACGGTTGTGCTCGACAAGACAGGCACGATCACCCGCGGCGAGCCCGCGGTGACTGCGATCACCGCGGTTCCTGGTTCCAAGTTCCTCGTTCCTAGTGGAAATGGCCGCGACTCGGAACTAGGAACGCGGAACGCGGAACTCCTTCGTCTGGCGGCGGCCGCCGAGAGCGTGTCCGAGCACCCGCTGGCGCGCGCGGTGGTCGCGGCGGCGGAGGCTGAGGGCCTCACGATCCCGCCGGCGTCGAACTTCCAGGCGGTAGCCGGCAAGGGCGTCACGGCGACCGTCGCCGGGCACCGCGTCGCCATCGGCAGCCCCCGCTTCGTCGAGGCTGGGGGGACGCCGCTGGGACCGGCGCGCGAACAGGTGGAGGCGCTGCAAGAGGCGGGCCATACCGTCGTGGTGCTGGCCGTCGACGGGCGCCCGGCGGCCTTGATCGCCATCGCCGATCGGCTCAAGGACGATGCGCGAGAGGCCATCGGGCGGCTGCGTGCGGCCGGCCTGGCGCCGGTGATGCTGACCGGCGACAACCCGCGCACCGCCCGCGCCGTGGCCGAGCAGGTGGGCATCGCCGAGTACCGCGCCGAGGTGCTGCCCCAGGAAAAGGCCGCGGCCGTGCGCGACCTCCAACGTCAAGGCCATCGCGTGGCGATGGTGGGCGACGGCATCAACGACGCACCCGCCCTGATGCAGGCCGACGTCGGCATTGCCATCGGCGCCGGGACGGACATCGCCATCGAGTCGGCCGACGTGGTGCTGATCGGCGACCGGCTGGGAGCAGTGGCCGACGCCTACGAGATCGGCACGGCCTCCTACCGGAAGACGGTGCAGAACGTCTCGCTCGCCTTTGCCTTCAATGGCATCGGCGTGCCGCTGGCGGTGACCGGGCTGGTCCACCCGGTGTGGGCGATGATCGCCATGGTCGCCAGCGTGAGCACCGTGCTGGCTAACTCGTTCGGCGTGCGGCTGGTCAAGCTGCGCCCGCCGCGCCCGCTGGTGGTGACGGCCGTGGTCGGCGTCCTCATGGCCGGCGTCGTCCTCGCCTACACCCGTTGGGCTCCCGCCGGCGCGCAGCCTGCGATGGGCGGCCGCGCCATGGCCGTGGCGGGCGGCCCTGTCGTGCCGCCGGTGAAGGGCTACCTCGACGGGCGCGAAATCCGCTTCATCCACACCGAGGTGTCCGACCCGCAGGTGGCGGACATGCTCACGAAGATGATGGGCTCGCCCGTGCTGGTCGTCCCCTCGCTGGCGCAGGCACCCCCGGCCGCGCTGGCGACGGTATACGTCTTCCAGAACGGCGTGAAGGGCGAGGGGCCGTTCGGCTTCCAGCCGGACGTGTTCGACAACCCACCAGGACGGGCCGGGTACAGCCCGCTGCGCGCGGTGCACCTCGTTCGCTGGACGGACGAGCGCGCTGCCCGGCTGCTGAGATCGGAGGCCGAGGTGCGGGCGGCCGCGGAGCGGGGGGAGCTCACGATCGAGCAGCCCGGGGTGGTGGTCAACATGCCGCTGCTGACCTGGCCGGGCGGGCAACGATAGCGAACGATAACGATAGGGGCGGCGCCGCGCCGCGACGGCGCAGACGATCGGCCCAATCCACGGATCCACGAAGGAACAGACAAGGAACAGAACCGAAGATGAAAGTGCTTGCGCGCAGACTCGGCATCAACAAGCTGATGGGGATCGGCATCGTCGGCGCCATCGTATCGCTCCTCTTTTGCGGCACCATGCTCACGCCGCTCCTGGTCGCCGTGTTCGTCGTGGTAGGGCTCGGCGTGCTCGCGCCGAACGTAGAAGGCGTGGTGCTGGCGGCGTTGGTCGCCTTCGTGGGGCTGGCGGCCGCCGGCTGGTGGTTGCGCCGTATGCGCCGGTCGGGTTCTCGACCGAGAGCGGCGATCCCTTCGGCGGGACCTGGTCGCGCTGCGTGAGCGGGTCGCCGAGCGGATCACCGACGATGCGTGCGTCTGCGGCATCGTCGAGCAGCACGAGCCGCGCCAGCACCCGGCAGCTCAAGGCGACCGGTAGCCTGGGCCTCCAGGCCTGACGCGCAGGCGGCCGTCCCTGCAATTCGCGGTGTGTGCCGCAGCACGATACGATTGGAGGCAGCATGGGCTTTAAAGATCGAGCAGCGAAGTGGTGGGTGTGGAGCGCCCTCGTGGCCGGCGTGGCCGGCGTGGTGGTGATGGCCACCGCCAGCGCCGGCTGCGGAGTGCGTATCCGTACGAGCGGGACCGAAACCGCGCCCGCGACGGCAGCCGCGGCCCGCGGGGCAAGCGTCCAGGCCGGGCAAGCCGGCAATCCGGTCGTACAGGCGGTCGCCGTCGTGCCGGCGCCCGGGCCGGGCCAGCAGAAGGTGGTGCTCGAGAATCTGGGCATGACCTGAACGTCCTGCGCCAGCGCGATCAGCGCTGCGCTGGGCCGTGTGCCCGGAGTCATTGCCTACAACGTCGACTTCGATGGGGATAGCGCCACCGTGCTCTATGACGCCAAGACGGCGACCGTCGAACAACTGAAACAAGCCATCGCGGTGGCAGGATACCAGGTAGGCAACGTACGACAAGTCGAGCGATAACCGGTCGCCGGCTATCGCTCGACGGACGCGTAGGGCGATCAGCAGCTACGGTCCTTTGTACTCGAACGGAGCAAAGGCGGCGTACTTGCCGGAGTGGTCGTAGCTGACGCCGTCGTCGACGCAGAATACCTTGGAGGCGGCGAACTGCCCCTGCTTGAAGATGAATCCTTCCGGCAAGATCGCTCCGGGGTGGACTTCGGCGCCGCTCTTGGGATTGCGAATCGGTTCCATTTCAAGCGTCAAAGCATTGCCGGCGCGGAGCGTGGTCCGCTCCTTGTCCAGCTTGAGGTCGAACGGCACGAAGTGCGGCCCGTGCACTTTGCTCAGCGTCGCGCCGATGATCGCCCAAGGGCCGCCGGCCTTGCCGCTGAGGAGCGTCAGGATGGCCTCGCGCTGCCGCTCGTCGGCACGCTCGTCGACGAGAATGGTCGCCTCGCCGTTCCCCTGGTGGATCGCTGCCGGCCAGTCGGCGGCGGCGGCGAAGTTCAGGCCATCCAAGCGCACATCGCCGACCTGTCCCTGCTCGATATGCCAGGTCCAGGCGCCCTCACAGTCGCCTCTCGTGGGCAGAGCGTTGAAATTGCACGGGCACCCATAGTCGCAATTGCAGGCGATGAGCACGGTGCCCTTGAGCTGCCAATTGGTCGTAGTCTGGGTCTGAGTCACGGTGTTTCCCTCCTTTGTTACATGAGTTGCTACATAGCCGCCGGGACTACGGGAGTAGTCCGCAGCACCGCGGCGAGGCCCGGGCTGACCAGCACGGCCGCGCCCAGGACGACGAGGACAACGCCGGCGAGCGTTGCCGGCCGGCGGCCCGGCAGCAGCTTCTCGGCGAAAACGATCAACGTGATGAGGAGCACCCAATGCAGGCTCATAGCGCCGGCCGCGACCAGGACCACCATGAGGCCCCAACAGCAGCCGACGCAGTAGGCGGCGTGGGAGAGTCCAAGCCGAAAAGTGTGGGCGTAGCCGCTGCGGTAGCGGTGCATCAGAAAGCTCAACGGGTCCTGGCACTGGACAAGACAGCGTTGCTTGACGGCGCTGAACTGGTAGGCGCCGGCTGCGAGCAGCGTGATGCCGATGCCGTACGGCAACAGGGCGGCTGCGGCCGGCAGCACGCGCGCAGTGAGGTCCACCAACACGCTCGCCGCGTACACCGGGATACCGAAGGCGAACCACACGAAGAGGTACGTGGCGGCAAAGAGCGCGGTGGGAACGACGGTCTGGCCGCTAGGGGAGAGCCTGCGGCTCACGGCGCCGTAAAGGGCGATCATGGGCGCGGCGCTGGGCAGCATCATGGCCGCCATCATGACACCCCAGGCGGCGACGTAGATCACCGTCGCCAGTAGCCAGGTCGGTTCTTGGACGCCCGCTGGACCGGCCATGCCGGGCATCGCGTCTGTACCGCGCATGCCGGCCACGCTGTCCACCACGCTGTCCAACGCGCCGTGGGCAGCCATGCCCATCGTCGTGGCCTGGTGGACGACCCCAACCGAGGCGAGCGCGGCCACGCCGAGCAGGGACGCCCCGGTGACCAGGGTGCCGGGATCGCGCCACCAGAGGCGGCCGGCGAACATTTCCTGCGCCGCCGAAGCTGGAGTACGGATGGGCATCATCTATCCTCTTTGGACTGGCTTGACGGCGTAGATGGCCGCGCCCTCGGTGCCATACTTCGCGGCGCTGCTCTCTGAGGGCGAGCCGCCGAAGGCGTCCCACCGCTGCGCCGAGAAGCGCACGTCCACAAAGCCTGCCGACTCGATGACGGCCTTCGTCTCTCCCTCCAGGAGAGCGCCGGCAATTCAGCCGGTCCAGAGCTCGATGTCCTCTCTGGCGTCCTGCGGGACGGCGCGCTTGACGATGATGTCGGCGATCTGCAGGCGACCACCGGGCTTGAGCACGCGGTCAAGCTCGCGGTAGACGGCGTCCTTGTCCGGGCAGAGGTTGATTACCCCGTTAGAGATGATCACGTCGGCGCACGCATCGGGCACCGGCAGCGTTTCGGCCAGCCCTTGGCGGAACTCCACATTCTTGGCGCCGACCAGGGCGGCGTTGGCGCGCGCCTTCTCGAGCATGGCCGGCGTCATGTCGACGCCGATGACGCGGCCCTCCGGCCTAACCTGGCGCGCGGCGATCAGCGCATCAAGGCCGGCGCCGCTGCCCACCTCGACGACGACCTCGCCCGGGCGCAGGCTCCCCCAGATGAACGGGTTGCCCACACCGGCGAACGACTCGACCACGACGTCGGGCAACGGATCGACGGCCGCCGGCTCGTAGCCGATAATCGCCGCCACGGTACGGCCAGTGTGGAAGTGGAACCCCTTGGCCGGGTTGCTGGCCACTTCGGCGTATTCCTCCTGGACGGCTCGGCGCAGCGCCTCGACATCTAGGTTGAGCGGGCACGCGCCTGGTGAGACGTCCATGGGCTCGACTGCCATTACGAACCTCCGTTCCGCCGCCTACCGGCCCACCGAGTGGTGCATGTGGACGAATTTCCAGCCATCGCCGTAACGACGAAGGACGCAGGTCCAGCGGGTATCGAAGCTGCTGGCTTCGGAGCCGCCAACTTCGGTGTAGCGCAGGTCGTAGGCGGCCCAGGCCAGATCGCCGACGACCGAGATGGTGCTGTCCCGCACTTCGGCTTGGAGGCCGCTCACCTCCGAGAACTGCTCCTCGAACGACCGCCGGACGGCGTCCCAGCCGACCTGCTTGTCGCCGGCTTGTGAGCCGTAAAAGACGATGTTGTCTTCGTGGGCCACTACCCGGCTCAGCGCCTGGATGTCCCGCGCCTGGACGGCCGTTCGAAACTGCTCGATTGCCTCACGCACTGCCTGGGTTGCGGTCTCTCCCGCTGTGGTGGTTGATCTTGCTGTGGTCATGGCTCTTACCTCCTTGGCTTTTATCCTAAACCTCAGCGCTTCCCGGTTCCTTCGCCGGTTCTTCCTCGAAACTTCTCGCGAGGTTCCCGCTCTTTGGCAGGCTCGGGCCGAGCGGACGGCCCAGGGCGGACACGCGGGTCATCCTCTCCCCGGCTCCGGCTATGAGTTGGAGCAGGGACACGGTCCGGTAGGGGCGCGATTGATCGCGCCCCTACGACCCCACCGTCGCCCCTACGCGGCGGCCGCCGCGCCGGCGAGGCGCCGGAGGTCACCGGCTGCGCCGAGGCGCTCGTAGAGTGACCGCGCCTGCCGGCGAAGCGCGCCGGCGTCGAGGTCGGGCAGCAGCGGGCCGGCCTGGGCGGCGACTTCGGCCAGGGCCTCGAGGCTGCGGGCGACGTCGTACGGCTGGCCGAGCGCCTCGAAGAGGTCACGTGCCGCCTGGAGACGGTCGGCGGCCAGGGACCAGTCGCCGCGCGCCCTCGCGATCAACCCGCGCGCGTGGCGCGCGGCGGCCACCCAGGCCTGGCTCCGGAACAGCAGTGCCGTTTCCTCGGCCTTGCGGCAGGCCGCTTCTGCCTCTTCCAACCGGCCGAGTGCGAGATAGATCGGCACGGCGACGGGATAGAGGAGGACGTCGCAGCCGGGGCACTCGCCGACTTCTTCTTGGGAGGCGAAGCGCGCGCTAGGTACTCGGCCGCACCCGCGCGGTCGCCGGCTTCGAAGCGGTTTTGGGCCAGCGTGGTGAGGATGCGGCCGATGCTGTGCCATTGCACCATGGGATTGTCCGACGCCCGCGCAATCTGCAGCGCGCGGCGCAGTCGGTCGTAGGCGGATTGATACCATCCGAGCGCGGTCTCGGTCAGCGCCAGCCGCTGCTCGCCGAGTACCTCGCCAAAGGTACCGCCGAACGAGAGGGCGAGCGCGATGCTGCGCTGGAGGGCTGCGAGGCTCTCCTGCCATTCGCCACGCAAGTACTGCACGGCACCGAGCGCATGGTAGCAGAGCGAGAGCGCGCGGCGGTTGCCG
>JACQGX010000186.1 GCA_016199265.1 Chloroflexota bacterium
CCGTGAGGGGCGTATGCGGTTGTGATGGGGCGACGGGCGAGGGGTGTACGGAATCCAGACGGCAGGATGAACGAGGCAGTAGGCAGTGGACGGTGGTCAGTGGTGAAGGGGCGACGGGCGAGGGGTGGACGGCATGGCACATGCCTCCCTAAGGGAATCTACGCGGCACGCGGCGAAAACCAACGCGCCTGGGGGCAGGGCGCCGGATTCCCGCACCGTGGCGGCATCCAGCGTGGCCGACGGCGCGGCGCCGCCGGGCGCGCACGTAGGACCTGCGGGAGCTCCCCTACGTCGTCCGCGAACTGGCTGCAGGGCCAGCTCGCCGGGGGCTCCCGTCGAACGGATCGTATCCCCAGTGCATGCCAGTCTGCAGCTCCACCACCTCGAAGACGCCGCGCGTGCGCGAAATCACCACGCGCAGGTGCCGGTTGCCGAGCACGAGTTGGGTTGCCTGATCCGCAGACTCGCCAATCAGCGGGCCTGTCCGGCACCGCCGAATCGGGGTCGTCGAGGGAGCGGCGACTGACGAGGCAGCCGACGAGGCGGCTGACGCCGCCGACGTACTGGTCATGGCTTCTCTGTTCCTGCAGGAGTATACTAACTGTTGTATCAGACAGCAGACAGCCCCGGACGGCACGCCGATCGCCGACGACTTCGGCCGCGACGATCCGTGTGAGAGCATCGTCAGCGGCCGGCACGCCCGCGAGGTACTGGGCTTCGTGCCGCAGCACCGCTGGGAGATGCACTACGTGCTTGATGAGGCTCCGTCCAGCAGCGGGGCAGGCAAGACTGCGCCGCCGGCCCGCGAGGCAGTCGCGGCCGCCGCCGTGGCCGGAAGGAGCTAACGATGCGGCTGGGGACAACGGGATTCCCTGCACCCGCCGGCTTGAGCCCCCGGCAGGCCCTGAGCCACAGCATCGGCCGCGCGCGCGAGCTGGGCGTCCAGGTGCTCAATGCGCCGCTACCGGCGGGCTTGGACGACGGCGAGCTGGCTCGGCTCCGCGATGAGCTCGGCGACATCGAGCTGGAGCCGAGCTGCCTGGTGAACTACTGCTCCACGGGCGACGAGGCGAAGCAGGTGCGCGCGAAGGTCATCGCCGCGCTGGAGAACGTGAAACGACTGGGCGGGCCGCGCCTGCGCACGATGGCCCAGCGCACCATCAACCGGTTCACCAAGCACCCGCCGCTGGACGAGCAACTGGACATGATCGAGGCAAATCTAAGGGAGGTGGTGGCGGTCGCGGCCGAGCTAGGCATTACCATGGCGATGGAGAACCACTGCGACTACCGCGGGTGCGAGATCGCCGAGCTGATCCGGCGCATCGACTCGCCCCGCTTTGGCGCCGCCCTCGATACGGCGAACGCCTTTACCAGTTTCGAGGACCCGATGGACGCCGCCGAGGCCCTGGCGCCATACGCCTACACGACGCACATCAAGGACTTCCGGATCGAGGCGCTCGGCATTCCCGGCAAGGCGCCCTGGATCCCCGTCGGCTGCGCACTTGGGGAGGGGAATGTCGACGTCCCGGCCATCGTGGCGCGGCTCGCCCGCGAGGCGCCCGAGCCGCAGACGCTGCCACTCGTTGTCGAGGTAAACTGGCCGCCGGAAGGGCAGGACGCGGCCGAGTTGATCGTCCGGAGCGTACGCTACCTGCGCGAACGCTTTCTGGAGTATCTCGACCCGGCGGCCGCGCCGCCGGCGGCCATCAGTCACTAAACCAAGTGCAAAGTGCAAAATGCAAAGTGCAAAGTGGCGATACCTGTGGGTTCCACCTTGGCTTCAGTTTTGCGAGGAGAGCGATGGGCATGCGTGTGATCACCGACCGGATTGGCATCTCGGCGCTATACGTCGACGAGACGCTCGCCGATCCCGAAGACCCGCTCTACTTCCACCATCGGGTCGTCGAGCCGGGCAGCCGCGCCCACGCGGCGCACACGCACGACGCCGACCAGGTGGAGGCGTTCTTCATCATCGAGGGGGAGGCGGAGGTGCAGATCGAGGACGAGATCAGGCACCTCAGGGCCGGCGAGGGGGCGGTGATCAATACCCGCCGCCGGCATGGCTTCCGTAACATCGGCGCGGCGCCGCTGCGCTACGTCGTCATGACCGCACCCGGTCCGCCGCCCGCGGCGGCAATCGGCCGCACTGCTCCCTCTCGGCCTGGGAGAGGGTAGGATGAGGGCGGTAGCGCGAATCCGATGTGCCAATCCGATGTGCCGCTGCGCTCACCCGCGCTACGGCGTCTTCTTGATCAGGGGGTCGACGGCGCGCTTGGCGGCCAGGGCGACCTCGCGGGCTGCCTTCTGCCCGTTCCACAGCGGCGCCAGCTCCTCCGTCAGCGCGCGGTTGATGTCCGGCCAGTTGATGAAGAGCGGCATCGGCCGGACGGACTCCGCCCCGTCGACGAAGACGCGGATGTGCTCCGGCGGGCGCGTACTGAGGAACTCCTGGGAGAGCGCCACCGACTTGCGGCTGCCCGGGAAGCCGAACCGCTTCATCATCGAGAACTGGCCCTCCTTGCTGATCATGTGCTGCAGCAGGGCCCAGCTCTCCTCGGCGTTGGGGTTCGCCTTGGGGATGAACCAGAGGGCGCCGCTGGCGTAGATCAACCGGTTGGCTTTGCCGCGCGGCAGGGGCACCACATCCCAATCGAGCCCTCCCACCTGGCGCAGCCCCTGCATCGACCACGGACCGTCCCACCACATGCCGAGACGCCCCTGCTGGTAAAGCACCGCCTGCCCTTCCTGCCTGAGCTGATCGGGGGTAGGCGCAAACCGGTGCCGGTAGCGCCAGTCGGCGATGAACTGGAGGGCGTCGATTGCCTCCGGCTGATCGAGCGTGCTGGCGCTCAAGTCCTTGTTGAAGAGGTCGCCGCCGTGGTTCCAGATCCAGGGCGCCATGTTGGTGACGCTTGTTCCCATGTTGAACCCGAAGACCGGCCGGCCGTCGACGTCCAACTTGGCGATCCGGCTGGCGTCGTCGACGAACGCCTGCCAGCCCCACCTGGTGTCCTTCCAGTCGGACGACGGCAGCGTGAGCCCGGCCTTCTGGAAGACCGTCTTGTTGTAGAAGATGGCGGCGTAGACGAAGTTGTCGCCGATGCCGTACTGCTTGTCGCGCCACTGGCCGATGGCGAGGATCTTGGGGAAGAAGTCGCTCGTGTCAAACTTGTCGCGCTTCATCAGCGGCGTCAACTCGAGCAACTGCCCCTTGACCTGCAGGTCCAGCCAGTCCAGGAGCGAGTAGAGGAAGACGTTGGGCGGCGTGCCGCCGGCGAGCATCGTCTGGAACTTGTCCATGTACTGGCCAAACGGCGTGTGGAGGTACTCCACCGTCAGCCCCGCATGCTGTTGCCCGAAGGTCTTCAGGAAGCGCTCCGACTCGTCGCTCGGCGCGTCCCAGCTCATGATGCTGAGCGTCAGCTAGGACTTGAGCGACGGCTTGGCGCCGCCGGCCGTGGCGGCGGTGCCTTCGCCACTACCGAGTGTCCCGATGCCGCAGGCGGCCAGCGCGCCGGCACCGCCCAAAACGGCCGCACCGGCCGCCATCCGGCGCCGGGTTAGGCCGGTCGGGCTAAGTTCCGTGCTCGTATTCATGGTGTCACCTCTATACGAATGTGCGTTTCGATCGCCGCTCGCTGCGGCGCCAGGCCTTCCCGCTCGATCACCACGCCGCGGGCCGGCACCTGCAACCCGTCGTCGGTCGTGAACGGCGCCGTGTCGGTGTTGATCGTGACGCGCGCCGTCACGCGCGCGCCGGACGAGAAGACGGTCTGCTGCACGTCGTACCCGCCCGCGAGGTAGACGTGGCTGCGTAGTTCGTCGGCGCCGGTGGCGCGCTGGAAGTCTGTCGTCAGAGCCGCCGTCTCCTGGATGAGCCGGCGCGCGCCCGCGTAGTGCGGCAGGTTGAAGCTCACCATCGGCTGGACGCCGTAGGCGAGGCACTCCAGCAGTTCGTTGGAGTACTCCTTGCGGCGCGACGTGCCCACCGAGCCGTCGTAGGTCACCAGACAGTCGTGGAAGACCAGGCTGAAGAGCGGCGCGTGGATGTGCTGGAGCAGCCAGGAGCGCAGCCCGACGTACATGCCACCCTTGGCGTAGTCGGCGTGGGGCACCATGTAGCCCTGCGCCACCTCGGAGCCATTCACCAGCCCCAGCGAACGGATGTAGTCCAGGAGCCGGAGTTTCGCCGCCCGGTCTTCGCTGCGCGTGACCGGGTGCGCCGGGTGGTAGCACTCGCGCAGCCCACCGGCGGTGATGATGTCCGAGTAGTCCGCCGTCTGCCCGGTCGTGGCGACGATGCGCGGCAGGTCGCGCTGGGCGTACTTGAGCTGCGGCGCCGAGCAGCGCCCGCCCCAGCGCCCACCCATGCCTCCGGCCGCGTTCCGTGCCGCCTCATCCGGATCGAACGACGTGGAGTGCGTGAGCAGGGACGGATAGCCATGGTACGAGGTGTACAGATAGCCGGCGCGGTGGACGGTATCGACCGCCTCGCGGAGCGCCGCTTCGGAACCCCACGCGGGGTGGAAAGGGTACGACTCGGGCGGGAGCTTGGCGTAGCCGCCCCAGGTGCAGATCACCGCTCGCCGCACGCCGAGGTTGGCGTGAATGTCCTCCACGATGCGCTTGAGATCGTCCCAGGTGTACATGAACGACCGGTAGTCGGTGTACCAGGGGTAGCCGCCGTCGACGTTGATCACCGGCGCGCCGAAGAGCTTCTCCACCTCCGGGTTGCGGGCGAGCTTCTCGTGCAGGCTGACCAGCAGCCCCTGCTCTGCGGCCATGCGCCGGTAGTACTTGGCCATTTCCACGTGCGTGCCGCCGCGGAAGAAACGGTAGACCAGCGTGCGGGGATAGCCAAAGCGCCCTTTACTGGCCAGCCAGCGGGGCGAGCCGGCGGCGATGCGCGGATACGGCGAGGCCTCCGCCTGGGTGTTGAAGTCGTCCTGCAGGTTGTAGTTGAGGATGAACTGGAAGCCGGCGTCGTTCTCGGTCGCCACCACGGCGGCGAAGGCACTCTCGCTGGCGCCGTTCGACTCTTTGACCGCACCGTACCAGGGCATGCTCAGCGCGTTCCAGCCGTAGACGGGCACGTCGGCGAGTGCGCCTTCGGTGCCCCAGGCGAGGCCGCGGGCCTGCCAGGACAGGTCATCCCAGATGTAGTGGTCGTCGCGCAGCGGCACACGGAAGCGGCCGACCGGCACCAGGCAACCCTGGTGGTAGGGGATAGCCAGATAGCCCTCGTCGACGTGCGTGCGCAACGCGAACTGACGTAGCGGATAGAGCAGCGCAGTGAACGCCAGCCGGGCGTCGTCGTAGCTGACCTCCTCGACCGTCAGGCGCAACTCGGGCGCGTCCTCTGCCAGGACCAGCGAGACGCGCACCGCCGCGTCGAGCATGTCGCCATCGTCGCCGCACAGCGCCTCGAAACGGAGCACCGCCCGCCGCGACCCCGGCTGCTCGACCGAGAGGCGGCCCGCGCGCCGCAGATCCAGCGTGATCGGGCGGCCCGTTGTGCGGTCCGTCAGCGTAAGCACACCCGGGCTGCCGGCAAAGGGGTCGCGTCCCCAGCGGGTGCCGCTGGCCTTCTCGACGACCTCGAAGGCGCCGGTGGCGGTGTCCATCTCGACGCGCAGTCCGGCGTTCTCCGGCACGACGGTGTCGCCGCTACCGGCGCCGTGCGTGTCGTTGGCGCGTGTACGTCCGGCTCGGCTGCTCGTGGTCATGGTGTCCAGGTCCCTCCCCGGCAATGCGTCGTCCTCCTAAACCAAAGCCAAGGTGGAATCCGCAGGCCGCCTCACATTGCACTTTGCACTATGCACTTTGCACTAGGATTAGGCGCCGGCAACATCGCCGGCCGCCACCGTTGCCTCGATGGCCTCGAA
>JACQGX010000007.1 GCA_016199265.1 Chloroflexota bacterium
CAAACTGGGCGTCGAAGGTATAAACCTCGGTGACGCCTGCCGAGCGGGCGGCGGCGGCGATCAGGGCATCGCCAAAGTCGGCGCCGCCGACAGCCGCTGCGCATCGAAGGAGCGCCGCTTGGGCCTCACGCTTGTCTAAGCCAATGCAGACGATGTTGTTTCGGGCCAGGAGATCGCTCAAGAGGGTCGCGACGTGGGTGCGATCCAAGCCGCGCCTCTGCCGGGTTAATACCCACGCTGCCTCGGCGAGCGCCACGCCAGTGACCCCAAGTGGCGTATCAGATTCAATCAGATCCCGTGCTGCTGGAGATTGGACAGGATCATCCTTGAGCAGGTAGCGGAGGATCACGCTCGAGTCAACGGCGCGTAGAGTCTCGATGCTCACGTTCGCGTCGCTCCTGCTCCTCCGCAATAGCCTCGCGCACGTCGTCGTTTATCTCCTGTCGAGTCTTCGGGAACGGGCCCTTACCCAGTCCCGCGAGTGCGCCATACAACGAACGTCGGTGCGGTGCCGGTAGGAACACCACCTCAAGATGCCCATTCACCACAGTCTGATAGGCGATCATCCCCGGTTTCACACCCAATTGGTCGCGGATCTCCCGATCTATCGTGATCTGTCCACGCTCGCTGACTTGACTCGCCATTTCCGTAATGTGTCTTTGCCTCCAATAATAGAGCAGATGTCAGAAAGTACAACGTACTGCTGCGCTCACGCCGTCCCGAACACCTCCGGGTAGTCCCTTACTTGCTCCTCAAACGGCCGCTTGTAGCTGATCACCACGACCTGATATCCGCGGTCCTCCAGTTCTTCCCTCGCCTGCCGGTCGCGCGCCGCCTGCTGTGGGTCGTCGTGACTCGGCCCGTCGGCGAAGACGCAGACGCCGGCGCGGCCGTCCCGTAGATAGTGGAAGTCGGGCTGGGCGGGGACGTCGATCTCTGGCTGGCACTGCGCCTGCTCCGGCAGGCGTAGCTTGTGCCCGTAGAGATACTCCAGGAACTCCCGTTCCAGCGTGGAAGCAGGGTCGGTCCGCTCGCGCAGCCAGGCGAAGTGCTCGTCCCGCGGCCGGCCGCCGGTTGTGCCGGCCATCTCGGCCTGCGTCAGGCGCACGAGGTAGTCTCGCACCGCGTACCGGTCGAGGAAGCGGTGGTCGGGCTGGTTGCTGTAGCTGAGCAGGCAGTCGTAGCACGCGACAGCGCAGCGCGCGTCCCATTCCGGATCGGCCGCGCCGCTCTGGGCATCGAAGTGGCAGATGCGCAGCGCTGCTTTCGCGACCTCGGCCAGCGAGCGCCGCTCGCCGAGCATGCGCTCCCACACCCCGGTGCCGCCTTCGGCCGCTTCCCATAGCAAGATGCGCTCGTGCTCGCCCTCGCCGATGAGCTCGACGGCGACCTCGTGCTCCTCCACCTGGTAGACCACCTGGATCCCTCGGCGCAGCGCCGCTGCCAGCGTCTTCAGGAAGCGCTCCCCGTTCCCGCCGTCCCGGTTCGGTGCTGCCGGCCGCAGCAGCAGGATGTTCCGGCTGTCGGTGACGTAAGGCATCACACCGGACAGCGGGCGGTGGGCAGTAGGATCAGCCGCGCCGCCGTTGCCGGCGAGGCCATCGTCGTCGGGGCTGGTCCAGCGGCCCGTCTCCTGGTCGATGGTGAACCCGTTGCGTTGCGCCGCCCGGCGCCAACCGTGGTTGATCCGCCACAACTCGGCCCGCGGCGCGAACGTGATCTCCATCAGGGCCGCGCCGCCCGTGTCCTGCACCGACGCCTGCTTGGGATCGACACCCGGGGCAAATCGATAGTGCGTCGTGATGTGGTAGCCCTCGCGCGAGCGCTCCTCCTCGTCTGAGGTGATGCGCGCCCAGCGTGAGGCGCGCACGGTGGGCTGGTCGAACAGCGCCTGCGGAAATCGCGAGTTGTCGGCGTCGAACACACTCTGGCAGTGGTCGCAGCGATCGCGCAGGCCGGTGTTGCCCGGATAAAAGTAGCCGCACGTCCGGCACAGGCGCGCGCTGGTGAGGCGCTGTTCGATGCCGGCGGTGGGAAGGACGCAGGCGGAGACGCGGTGCTTGCGTCCCTCGTGATAGATCACGTTCTGCGGCCCGAATTCGGCCAGCCCCAGGAAGCGCGGGCGGTCGATCGCCTGCGCTTCATCCCCGACCGGCACCAGGGCGCGCAGCGGCAGGCGGGGGAAGTTGTAGCCCGGCAGAAACCCTTCGGTGGCGAAGTAGCGGTACGGGTAGAACTCGGTCTCGGTGACGTCCGACTGGTTCAGCAGTAGCGCAATCTCCCGCTTCGCCTCGCGCTCACGCTGCTCGGCGGCTTCGCGCTCCTTGCGGTCGACGCGCGGGCGGTCGATCGTGCGCCGGGCGGCGTCGCGCTGCTCGACCGCGGCGCGGTACATCGCGCGCCACCGGTCGAGCGCCCGGTCGAAAACATCGGGCGCGCTCCGGACCGTATCCTCCAGCCAGCGATCGGTAAACCACTCGGCGCCGGCCACCAAACCGTCGGCTCCCACCACGTCGCGAAACGCCTGGATGACGTCCTGCTGCCTGGCCTCGGAGAGCGCCAGGTGCCGTCTCTTCTCCGGCAGCAGCGGGTAGTCCAGCGCTTCAAGATCGAGCAGCTCAGCGAGCGAGCCACCCAGGTGGAGCCCCACCATCGACAGCCAGACCGAGTGCAGGTGCGCCTCTACCAGCTCCTGGTTCGCCAGGTCCATCCGGGCGGGTGCCACCGCGCCGGCGATCATCTGCTCCTTCTGCCGGAAGAAGTACTGATCGTGCGCGTTCCCCTGGCTGCAAAAGGCCAGCACGAGCGCCGGCTTACCGCCACGGCCGGCGCGGCCGCTGCGCTGGGCGTAGTTGGCCGGCGTCGGCGGCACGTTGCGCAGGTGCACGACGCTCAGGTCGGAGATGTCGACGCCGAGCTCCATCGTCGGCGAGCAGAACAGCGCGGCCAGCGTGCCCTCGCGGAACCGGTTCTCGCGCTCGATCCGGTCGTCGACCTTCACCGCGCCGGTGTGCTCGCGCCCCGTGAGCTGCACGAGCAGCGGCGCCCGCTCCTGATACAGGCGGTGGAAGTACCGGTTGGGCTCGTCGCGCAGCCGTTCCAGCCGGCGCAGGTGCAACGCGCGTGTGCGCACTGGGTCCGGCCCGGCCGCCCGCCCGTCGCCGCGCTCCCACCGCAGCACGGCCGCCTTGATCTGCACCCCGTGATCCTGCCCGCGGTGCCTCATCACCGTGAGCAGGTGGCCCCCGAGCGCCTCGACGATCTTCATCGCCAGCTCGTCGGTCTCTTCGGCGCTCAGGTCGCGGTCCAACCCCCACGTGTGGCGCGAGCGGAGATACCGGCCGATCGTCGAGCGCCAGCCCAACCCGAACGACCGGTTCTCTTCGCGCCCGGCGGCGACCTCCTCCGGCAGCAGGGCGATGGCCCCGCGCTGCAGGCGCTCGTGCTCGTCGATCGACCACGGATCGCGCAGCCACTGCCCGGCGCGCATCACCAGTTGCTCGGCCCTGTCGTCGCGCAGGCACTCCGCGTCGATCGCCAGCTCGCCTCGCAGGTGGTCGAGCATGGCGCGCAGGATCGCCTCGCGTCGCGCGGCCGAAACCTGCGCGATCGCCGGCGCGCCGTCCCAGGCAGCGCCGTCCTGTGCCAGCTCGCGCAGCCCCTCGTACTCGACGCGCAGCAACCCCGCCTGCTCTAAGTTCGGTTGCGCCACGCGCCACGCGCGGCGCAGGTCCTCGAACGCGCGGTACTGCAACAGGTCGATCATCACGTTCCCCGCGCTGCGCAGCCCCGGGCCGGACGAACGCTCCTCGCGCATGAACGCCTCCGGCGGCAGATCGAGCGCGTCGAACGCGGCGCGCCCCACCGTGACGAAGCTTAATGGCCCCCGCTCCGCCATCGCCTTGACCAGCGCCCCTCGCAGCAGCGCCACCTGGACAAAATCGTTGAGATGGCCGGCCTGGAGCGATGCGTCCTGGCGGTTATCGGTGAAGCTGAGCACTTTGCGCGCGGACGGATCGCCGCCCGCCGTCTCGCGCATCGCGATCACCGAGCCGCACGTCAGAATGGTCGTCGCCGTAGACCGCCCGGTCTGGCTCAACGTCGCCAGCTTGCGGAAGTCGCTGCGCTCTCGCAGATCGTACGCCGCGCGGCAGCGCAGGCAGAGCATCAGCGGGCGGGGCTGGAACCAGCCCTGCACCGCACCGTCGACCGGCATGTCGCTCGCCGTGCCGTCCGGCCGCACCGAGTACGCCACCGGCTTCAGCCGTGCATAGCGCGGCCGCACGCGCATCCCGGCCGCACGCTGCTCCAGCCAGAAATCCGGTAAATCGTCGTCGCCCGACCACAGCTCGTCCTGCTCGAGCGCGAAGAATCCCGCCGTCCCCGGCGTATCGTCGTCGGGCGCATTCAACAGCGGCGAGCGGGGCACCAGCCGCCGCGAGCCGCCCTCGTCGAGCAATGAGGCCAGGTAGTACTCCTGCCCGCAGTCGCGGCAGAACGCCAGCGGAAACAGCACGCGCGGCGCGCCGCCATCGCGCTGCCATCCGCGCTCCCTGAAACGGCGTACTGCCCGTCGGTCGTCAGCTCCCGGCCGGCCGGATCTTCGAGCGTGGAGAAGACGCTGCCGCCCGACGACAGGAATTGGTGCAGCCGGAACGCGAGCACCGGATCCCCTGCCGGCGTGCGCGCCTCATTCCCCGCGGCGAGCACCGCTTGCAGCCGCTCGCGGCCGAGACCGGAGTCGAGCTGTGTCTCCTTCACCAGCCGGGCCAGGCCCTCGTCAAACGTCACCGGCCGCCGGCGCACCAGCCGGCCGGCCTCCCTCTCCAGCCCAAACGTCTCCTCCAGCCACGCCGGCAGCGGATGGTTGACCACCGCGTCCATAGTTGGCGCCGGCGGCGGTGTCTCCACCGCGGCCCGCAGCTCGACCGGCGTCCTGGGCGCCGGTACTTGCGTCACCGGGCGCAGCGTCTCGTCGACCACGTTCCCCGCCGGCACCTCCACGCCAAACAGCGTCGAGCCGACCTCGGCGATGCGCTGCCGGCGCGCGTCGCGATTTCCCTCCGTCGCCAGCGTCGCCGACGTGCCGATGTACTGCAGATCCTGTACGCCCGCCCGCTGGCGCACGCGGCGCATCAGCATCGCCACGTCGGCTCCCTGGCGCCCGCGGTAGACGTGCAGCTCGTCCATCACCAGGAAGCGCAGCTCTCGCGTCGCCTGCCGCACCAGCGCGCGCTCGTGCGGCCGGATGAGCATGTACTCCAGCATGACGTAGTTCGTCAATAAGATATGCGGCGGGTCGTCGAGAATCGCCTGCCGCGCCTCGCCCCGTTCCTGGCCGGTGTACTTGGCGAAGCGCACCGGGCACTGCGGCCACTGCTTTTGGAACCGCTCGAGCGCCTCCTGCTGGCTGTTGGTCAGCGCGTTCATCGGGTGCACGATGATCGCGCGCACCGAGTGCTGCTCCGGCCTGTTCCGGATGACGTGGTCGAAGATGGGCACGAGATACGTCAGGCTCTTGCCGGAGCCGGTGCCCGTGGTGACGATATACGGCTCGCCGCGCTGCGCGATCTCCAGCGCCTCCTGCTGGTGCCGGTGCAGCCGCAGCCCGCGCCCAAAGAAGCGCGCCGTCTCCGGCGTGATGATCTTATGATCGGCCAGGTCGCCCAGCGTCTCCCCCGGCTCGTACGCCGGATTGAGCTGCAGCACCGTCGGCGGCCAGAGCTCCCCGTCAGAAAGCCGCTCGCGCACAAACCCGTCGATCCGGCCATCCAGGATATTGACGAAACTCTCGAAATACTCCCGGTATTCCCCGACTACCCGCTCACGCAGCGCAAAGACGTCCACGGTTGCAGCTCCTGGCTCCTCTAGTCCGCCGCGTCCACCTATGGATACACAGATACCCGCTCCCGCGCAGCGCAGCGTCGCCCGGATGCTACGTCTCCACGTTAGCCTCGCGCCAATATCCAAACCTAAACACGAGACGCCACCACACATCACACTGCCGAGCCGCTCCGCCCTGGTTCAGCTACCATGTTGCAGCCATGCCCACAATCGAGGCCAGGTTGTATCTGGCCAAGTCACGCCAGAACCTCACGGTGGCCGATACTGCCCGCGCAGCCGGTCACCTTGATGCTGCCGCCAGCCGCGCCTACTACGCTGCCTTTCAAGCCGCGGTCGCGGCGCTCTGGGAGGAAGGCATCCGCCCACCTCGCGACCAGGCGGGCACCCTTTCACATGCGGTGGTACAGAGTGAATGGTCTGGCCGGCTCGTGTACCGGCGTAAGCTGTATCCGCCCGAGCTTCGAACAGTCCTACATCGGCTGTATGATTTGCGGGTGAGGGCCGACTACCAGGTGGTGTCCGTTACTGACCGTCAAGCCAGGACTGCATGCAACGATAGCCGGACACTCGTCGAACATGTGAGCGCTCGTCTCGGCGAAACGGGTTAGAACGGACGAGACTAGGCTCGAGTTCCGCCATTATGCAGGGACAGCCCTGGTAGGGTGGCGTCGGTGGCAGGAGTTTTGTGGCCGTCGTGGTGGACACGGCGGCGTCGAAAAGCCCAGGGGCGGTTGCCAGGCGGCGGCTTGGGTGAGGCCGGCGTGACGCAGCGTGGCGAGGACGTCGGCAAACGAGGGGGCGGTCTTGCGGCGGTACCAGGGCCGCGTGACCCACGTGGCCACGCGGCCAGCCTGCAGCTCGGTGGCATACCACAAGACGCTGAGGGCGAAGACGAGGCCGGCGAACGGCGCGGTGCGGCGGACCGCGAGCACCGTCTGGTTCTGGGGCTCGTCGAAGCCGAGCCGCCCCTTCAACAGGAAGAAGGTCACCTCCACGGTCCACCGAGTCGCCTACGTCTCCAGGAGGAGGGCCACCCTGACCGTCCGGTCGGTGCCGCAGCAGGCGGCCTCTTGGCGCCGGCCACTGGGGTCGCGCCCGACGACGTCGCGCACCGGCGCCGCGCGTAGGACGCGGTACCACCGCGCCG
>JACQGX010000161.1 GCA_016199265.1 Chloroflexota bacterium
GGGGGAGCCCTCTCTGTTGACATTCTCCCAGGATGCACCTAGAATCGCAAGGAACGGCCAAGACGGAAACGAGTACGCCGCGACCGCGCTTCCAGAGAGCTCGGGGGCCTGTGACGGGCCACGCAAGTGGCCGGCAGGCACGGTGCGACCGAGCAGCGCGCGTGGACGGAACATCCTTCCCGAGCCGCCCCCTGAACGAGGAGTTCCGAGTTCCTGGTTCCTAGTTCCTAGCTGGCCGGCCATGCTGGTCGATCTTCAACTAGGAACTCGGAACTCGGAACTCGGAACTCGCCAGTAAGCGGGGCCGGGTTTGCCACCCGTTACCGCCGGCACGGGTGTGATGGCACCCGAGCGAGCGAGCAGCGCTGCATGCTCGGCGCTTGCCGTGACCGCGCTTCATCATGCGCGGTTGCGGGCAGCTCCGGGCGTGAGGTGCGGCTAAGCGGGGTGGTACCGCGGGGCAACGTGCGCCTCGTCCCCAAGGGGGACGGGGCTTTTCTGATTCTTGGGGCTGCGCCGTCCCTCTTCGATACGGCATCAACGGCATCAATAGAACACACGTCACCTAGGGACACGAGAGATGGCATTTCGAGAGGTAGATACGAAGCTGTCCTTCCCCACGCTCGAACAGGAGATCGGGCAGTGGTGGAAGCAACACAACGTGGTGAAACGGACGCTCGACTGCGGCGATCGGTCGCGCCCCTTCATCTTCTTCGAGGGCCCGCCGACGGCGAACGGGCGCCCCGGCGTCCACCACGTCGAGTCGCGCGCGGCGAAGGACGTCGTGCTGCGGTACCGCCGCATGCGCGGCCAGTTCGTCGTCGGCGCGCGCGGCGGCTGGGACACCCACGGCCTCCCCGTCGAGCTCGAGGTCGAGAAGGAGCTCGGTTTCTCGGGCAAGACCGACATCGAGCGGTACGGCATCGCCACGTTCAACGAGGCTTGCCGCCGCAGCGTCTGGCGCTACACCGACGACTGGGAGAAGCTGACCGAGCGTATCGCCTTCTGGGTCGATCTCGACGATGCCTACGTCACCTACAACACCACGTACATCGAGTCGCTCTGGTGGATCCTGCGGACGTTATGGGACGGTGGGCTGCTCTTCCGCGACTACAAGGTGACGATGCACTGCCCGCGCTGCGGGACGTCGCTGTCCGATCATGAGGTGTCGCTCGGCTTCGAGGACGACGTCGAGGATCCGTCGGTGTGGATCCGCTTCCGCCATCGTCCGAGCGGCCATCCACGCGACGAGACGCTGGCCGGTGCGTCGTTCCTGGCGTGGACGACAACTCCCTGGACGCTGCCCGCCAACGCCGCCCTGGCCGTCAAGCCCGGTGCGACCTACGTGCTGGCGGAACGCGCCGGCCGGGAAGGTGAGGCGCCGGACCGCCTCATCGTGGCCGAGGCGCTGGCGCCGGCCGTGCTCGGCGAGGGCCAGTACCGGGTGCGCGCGACGTTCGACGGCGATGCGCTCGTCGGGGCACGCTACGAACCGCTCTTCCAGGGCGTGCCGGCGCCGGGCGAGACGGTGGATGTGGATCAGGCGTACCGCGTCGTCGCCGACGACTTCGTTTCGCTCGACGACGGCACCGGCATCGTCCACATCGCACCGGCGTACGGTGACCTCGAGATCGGGCGCAAGTACGGGCTGCCGACGCTCTTCTCGGTCGACCTCGCCGGGAAGACGCTGCCCGAGTTCGATGCGCTTGGCTTCGGCGGGATGTTCTTCAAGGACGCCGATCCGCTCATCACGCGCAACCTCAAGGAGCGGGGCCTGCTCTTCCGGTCCGGCCGCGTGCGCCACAGCTATCCCTTCTGCTGGCGCTGCAAGACGCCGCTGCTCTACTACGCCAAGCCGTCATGGTACATCCGTACGACGGCGATGAAAGAGCAGTTGCTCGCCAACAACGAGCAGATCCGCTGGGTGCCCGACCACATCAAGCACGGGCGGTTCGGCAACTGGCTGGAAAACAACGTCGACTGGGCGCTGAGCCGCGAGCGCTACTGGGGCACGCCGCTGCCCATCTGGGTCTGCGACTCGTGTGGCCAGACCGTCTGCGCCGGCTCGGTCGCCGAGCTCACGTCGCTCGCCGGCCGTGACCTGAGCCAGCTCGATCTCCACCGGCCCTACGTCGACGAAGTGACGTGGACCTGCGCGGGTTGCGGGTCAGGCGCGCCCGGCGCAACGTCCGGGGAACCGGGCACGATGCGCCGCATCCCCGACGTGGCCGACTGCTGGTTCGATTCGGGCGCGATGCCGGTGGCGCAGTGGCACTATCCGTTCGAGAACCAGGACATCTTCAAGGTCGCCGGGCAGGCCGACTTTATCTCCGAGGCCATCGACCAGACGCGGGGGTGGTTCTACACCTTGCACGCGCTCTCGACGCTGCTCTTCAACCGGCCGGCGTTTCGCAACGTCATCTGCCTCGGGCACATTCTCGACGCCCAGGGCCAGAAGATGTCGAAGTCGCGCGGGAACGTCGTCGAGCCGGCAGACCTGCTCGAGTACTACGGCGCCGACGCCACCCGCTGGTTCATGTACGCCTCCGGGCCGCCCTACCAGCCGCGCCGGTTCTCGCATGACCTCGTGGCCGACGTGCTGCGGCAGTTCATGCTCACGCTGTGGAATACATACGCCTTCTTCGTGACGTACGCCAACCTCGACGGCTGGCGGCCTCCCGAGGGCGGCGATCCGCTCGTCGGCGCCGCGCTCCAGCCGATCGATCGTTGGGTCCTGGCGCGGCTGAACGCGCTCGTACGCGATGTGACCGCGCTGCTCGACGACTACGACATCCACGGCCCGGCGAAGGAGATCGAGCGGTTCGTCGAAGAGCTGTCCAACTGGTACGTGCGACGCAGCCGCCGCCGCTTCTGGAAGGCCGAAACCGACGCCGACAAGCAGGCCGCGTTTGCCACGCTCTCTACCTGCCTGGCGACGCTCGCCCGGCTGGTGGCGCCGTTCATGCCGCACCTCGGCGAGGCGCTGTATCAGAACCTGGTGGCGTCGCAGGACGTCACCGCGCCGGAGAGCGTCCACATGGCGGCCTGGCCCGAAGTCGACCAGGCGCTGATGGACGAGGACTTGCTGTCCACAACGGCGCTGTTGCTCGAAACGGTGAGCCTGGGCCGCTCGGCGCGCAAGACCGCCGGGCTGCGCATCCGCCAGCCGCTGAGCGAGCTGCTGGTTCGCACGCCGCGCGGCGCCGGCGACCTCCGGCGCTTCGAGGACGAGCTGCGCGACGAGCTCAACGTCAAGCAGGTGCGCTTCCTCGACGTCGGCGACGGACTCGTCGTACAGCGGTTCAAGCCGAACCTGCCGGTCGTCGGCAAGAAGTACGGCCGGCTCGTCCCGGCGCTCAGAAAGGCGCTGGAGGGCCTCACGGGCGCCGAAGCGGCCGCGGCCGCGCAGGCCGTCCGGGCCGGCCAACCGTTCCCGCTCGAGGTCGACGGCCAAACGCTCCAGCTCGAGCCGAATGAAGTCTTGATCGAGGCCAGCTCGCCGCCGGGGTACGCCGTGGCGGAGAGCGACGGCTTGCTGGTGGCGCTCAACACGACGCTGACGCCCGAGCTGCGGCTCGAAGGCCAGGCGCGCGACCTGGTGCGCTTCATCCAGGATGCGCGCCGGGCCGCCGGCTTCGCCATTACCGATCGGATCGACGTGACCCTCCAGCCGCCGGCCGGCAAAGACCTCACGCCGGTGCTGGACGCCTACGGCGACTACATCCAGGCGGAGACTCTGGCGAAATCGCTTATCATTGCGCCGCCGGAGCCGGGCGCACACGTCGCGCAAGCCGAGCGTGACGGCGCCACCGTCACGCTCGGGCTGCGGCGAGCGGGCGTCCCGGTCTTGACGTAATCACCCGAACGCGAGACGCTTGACTCGAGGGGCCTGACGATGTTCGACGAAGTGCCATCGACGGTCGATTTCCCCGCAATGGAGCGGGGCATTCTCGCGTTCTGGAGCGAGACGCACGCCTTCGACAAGCTCGTCGCCAAGAACCACGGCAAGGCGAAGTGGGCGTTCCTCGACGGACCGATCACGGCCAACAACCCGATGGGCGTTCACCACGCCTGGGGACGCACGTATAAGGACCTGTTCCAGCGCTACAAGGCGATGCAGGGCTACGACCAGCGCTACCAGAACGGGTTCGACTGCCAGGGGCTGTGGGTTGAGGTCGAAGTCGAGAAGGAGCTGGGCTTTACTTCCAAGCGCGACATCGAGCAATACGGCATCGACCGATTTGTGCAGGCATGCAAAGATCGCGTGCTGCGCTTCTCGCAGATGCAGACCGAGCAGTCGATCCGGCTCGGCTACTGGATGGACTGGGACAACTCGTACTACACGATGTCGGACGAGAACAACTACACCATCTGGTTGTTCTTGAAGAAGTGCCACGAGCGCGGGCTGATCTACCACGGCTACGACGCGATGCCGTGGTGTCCGCGCTGCTCGACCGGCATCTCGCAGCACGAGATCGCGACGGAGGGCTACGAGGAGGTCACCCACACGTCGATTTTCCTCAAATTCCCGCTGGTCGACCGTCCGGGCGAGTCGCTTCTCGTCTGGACGACAACGCCGTGGACGCTTGCGGCCAACGTCGCCGTCGCGGTGCATCCCGACCTCGTGTACCAGAAGGTGCACCAGGGTGACGAGGTGCTCTACGTCGCCAAGGGCGCCAAATCCAGCGCGGTGCGCGGGCCGCACGACGTGATCGAGGAGCTGCCGGGCGCGCAGCTCGTGGGAATGCGGTACCGCGGCCCGTTCGACGAACTGCCGGCGGTGCAGCGCGCCGGCGCCGTCGAGGCGCACCGCGTGATCGCCGGCAAGGACGTCGTCGAGGCCGAAGGGACCGGCATCGTCCACATCGCGCCGGGCTGCGGCCGGGAAGACTTCGTGCTCGGCCGGGAGCACGACCTGCCGGCAATCGTGCCGATTGACGAGTTCGGCAACTACGTCGAGGGCTTCGGCGTGCTCACCGGACGAAACGCGCAGGACGTGGCCCGGGACGTCGTCGACTCGCTCCAGGCAAAGGGGCTCCTCTACCGGGCCGAGCCGTACACCCACCGCTACCCGGTCTGCTGGCGCTGCCACGCCGAGCTTGTGTTCCGGCTCGTCGACGAGTGGTTCATCTCGATGGACGGACCGAAGGGGCGGCCGCCCTCACCCCCCGGCTCCTCCCGCCCCGTGATGCGAGAGGGCGAGACGGCGAGAGGGCGAGACGGCGCGAGCGGGAGCACCGTCTCGCCCTCTCGCATCACGGGGAGAGGGGGAGAGGAGCTGCCGCCGCTGCGCGAGCAGATCATGGCGGTAGCGAAGAAGATCCGCTGGCTGCCGTCCTGGGGGCTCGACCGCGAGCTCGACTGGCTGCGCAACATGGACGACTGGATGATCTCCAAGAAGCGCTACTGGGGCCTCGCGCTGCCGATCTGGACCTGCGCCACGTGCGACTGGTTCGACGTCGTCGGCGGCGAAGACGAGCTCAAACAGCGCGCCGTTGCCGGCTGGGACGCATTCGAGGGCCACACGCCACACCGGCCATGGATCGACGCGGTCAAGATCGCCTGCCCCACGTGCGGCGGCCAGGCGGCGCGCATCCCGGACGTCGGCAATCCCTGGCTCGACGCCGGCATTGTGCCGTACTCGACGCTGCACTACCGCCACAACCGCGACTATTGGATGCAGTGGTTCCCGGCCGACTTCATCTCCGAGAGCTTCCCCGGCCAGTTTCGCAACTGGTTTTACGCGCTGCTCACGATGAGCACGGTGCTCGAGGACCGCGAGCCGTTCCGCACCGTGCTGGGCTATGCCTTGGTCCGCGACGAGCAGGGCCGCGAGATGCACAAGTCATGGGGCAACGCGATCGAGTTCAACGAAGCGGCCGAACGCATCGGCGCGAGCGTCATGCGCTGGATGTACGTCGCGGCCAATCCAGAAACCAACCTCAATTTCGGCTACACCATCGCCGAAGACGTCAAGCGCCGTCTGCTCGTGCTGTGGAACGTCTACGCCTTCTTCTGCACCTACGCGCGTCTCGATCGCTTTGACCCCACCAGGATCGCCGTCGATCCGCCGTCGCGGCCGGCGCTCGACCGCTGGATTCTGGGCGAGCTGCACGCGCTGTTGCAGGAGGCGACCAGGCGCTACGGCGACTTCGATGCGATGACCGCCACGCGGCGCATCGAGGCCTTCGTCGACGATCTCTCCACGTGGTACGTCCGGCGCGGCCGGCCGCGGTACTGGAAGAGCGAGGCCGACCAGGATAAGGCGGCGGCGTACCTGACGCTGTGGGAAGTGCTCGTCGCGCTGGCCAAAATGCTCGCGCCGAGCATGCCGTTCCTGGCCGAGACGATGTACCAGAACTTGGTGCGCCGCGTCGATGCGCACGCGCCCGAATCGGTACACCATTGCGATTGGCCGAAGGTGGATCCGGCGCTGATCGACGACGAGCTGCGCCGCGCGATGGCGCACGTGCGCCAGATCGTCGGCCTGGGACGCGCGGCGCGCAGCACGTCGAAGATCAAGGTCCGGCAGCCGCTGCCGGCGCTGCTCGTGCGCGTCAAGAACGAACGCGAGCGGCAGTGGCTGCAATCGCTTGCCGATCAAGTGACCGACGAGCTCAACGTCAAGCGGCTCGCGTTTGTCGAGGACACCAGCGCGCTCGTCTCGTACGAGATCAAGCCGAGTTTCAAGCTGCTGGGGCCACGCTTCGGCCCGCGCGCGAACACCATCGCCAAGGCGCTGCAGAGCGCCAACCCGGCGCAGCTCGTGCAGGCGCACGCCGCCGGCGAGCCGGTGTCGCTCGTGGTCGACGGGCTCGAGCTCGAGATTCCGCCCGAAGACTACGACGTCGAAACGGTGGCCCGCGAGGGTTTCGTCATCGTCGAAGAAAGGGACTCTACCGTCGCGCTCGACACACGCCTAACACCTGAGCTGGTCGACGAGGGCCTGGCGCGTGAACTCGTCCACCGGCTCAACACGATGCGCAAGGATGCCGGTTTCCGGCTGGAGGACCGCATCGAGACGGTGTATCAGGCGGATCCCGAACTCGCCGCGGTCTTCGAGCGGTTCGGCGACTACATCCGGCAGGAGACACTGTCGCTGCGGTTGCAGCTAGGCGTGCCCGAGGATAGCGCGTTCCGGCGAGCGATGCGCCTCGACGGGCATGACCTACTGCTGGGCATCAAGCGGGCTGCGCCGGCGGCCGCACCGATGGCATAACTCGTCGACTACGCCGCCTCGCCCGGCGCTTGCCAGGGCGCCGGCGGCTCGATCTCGGCGGCCAGCACGAGGCCGCACGCGGGGCACTGCAGGAGCAACACGTCGAGTGGGCCGGAGCGACACAGCTCACGGTGCCTGCACCGCCGAGCGCTCGTGGCGGAGACTCGCTTCAGGCACTGCGGGCAATAGTGGCTCGCCGTGCCGGTGGCGCTCGCCGTTTCGTCGTGTGGCACCTCAAACATCCTTGCGTCTTTCGCTTGTGACTCTTGCACTATTTATACGCAGGCGCTGTGCCGCTTTCGGTAATGATCCTGCTTCGGTTCGGTAGCGATTCGGCGGCAATCTGCCTGCGATTCCAGCGTCTGGACGGTCGAACCCGGTCGCGGGTCGAGTGAGCCTGCGGTAGCCGGCCGATGACAGGCGGCCACAGCAACATCAACGTACCGCGCTACGCGGGGTTACGGTCGGGGGACAACGTGACGTGACGGGATGAACACGCCACATGGGTGGATCGGCTGTTGGCGCCAACACCGCCGGTCCGGACGCGTGTCGCTCTGCATCGCGACGTGTCCCTACCGGTTGCCTCGCCCGCCTGGGCCGCTAGCGCCGCGCGAACCGCCTTGGCCGGCGGCGCCGCTGCCGCCGCCCCGTCCTTCTGGATTGTCGCGGTCGCGGGAGTTGCCTGGCCCGGAATCGCTGCGGTCCTGCTGCCCCCCCGCCGGTTGGCCGACACGATCCCCTGTGCGCTGATCATCCTGTCGTTCGCCTGGTCCGCCGGCCCGGCGGTCTTCCTGCCGGTCGTTCTGGCCATCCCGGTCGCTCCCTCGATCCTCCTGCCGGTCTTCCCGGCGGTCTTCCTGCCTGCCGCCCTGCGCGCCGGTGGGTCCGGTGGCCGGCGCACCGGTCGCCGTCGTGGCGGTGGCTGCCGGTGTGGCGGCGGGCGTTGCGGTCGCCGGCGTCCTGGCGTCTGCCGTCGTCGACCTGCCCGAGCGGTCGTCGCCGCGCTCGTTCTGAGACTGGTTCTTGTCGGCGCGTTTCGCCTGCCCTTGCTGTATCGCGTGCTCGATCGCCGGCTTCGCCGGTTCCGGCACGCGCAGCCACACTTCGTGTAGGGTGGCTGCGCGCTGCGATTCCGACGCCGCGAGCGCGGTCGCCACCTCGACACGTTTGCCGTCGGGCAGCGCCGCGACGAGCTGATCGGCCGCCTCGGCGTGCCGCAGCGCCGCCTCGATGAGTCCTGGTGGTACCGTCCGTCCGTGATCGGCAAGCGCCTTCGCTTCGTGTACGCGCCGGTCGGCGATCTCGTTCCGCAGCGCCGCCTGCGCATCTTCACCGGATGTGACGCGCGCCGCCGCGAGACGCACGTCCTCGACCGCCAGCTTTATGGGATACAGCGTATCGCCCGGAAGTGAGTGTGCCGCGGCGACGACGGCGCCGCCACCGCCGAATACGGCAAAGGCCACCACGGCCGCGGCCACTCCGACCGGCGGCAGCCGCCACGCCGGCCCGCCCGCCAGCCAACTCGCGGCGGTGTGCCACCACGGCCGGCGGTTGAGCTTGGCTTCGGCAGCAGCCATCACGCGCGCTCGCACGCGCGCCTTCACGTCCGCGGGCGCCGGCACCGGTGCGAGCTGCAGAGTCATCTGCGTCAACTCGAGCAGTGGCCGCAGGTCGTCGGCGAACCGTGGGCTGGCAGCAACGCACTCGTCGATCGGTGAACCGGCACGCAAGCGATCGATCGCTTTGTTGAGCGCGGTATCGAAATCGAGCGCCGACGGTGTGTTCTGGCCGGTCACGTTGACGTTCATCAGCGGGGTACCTTTGACAGGCGGCGCTGGAGCGACTGCAGGGCGGCGTGTTGGAGCGCCTTGACCGCGCCTTCGGTCTTGCCCATGATCCGCGCTGCCTCGGCGTTTGTGAGGCCGCCGGCAAACTTCAAAGAGATCACTTGCTTTTGCAGCTCGGTCAATTGGTCCACGGCGTGGATCAGTCCTTGCCTGGTCAATCGCTCGATCAGCATGTCCTCCGGATCGGTTTCGCGGCGGCGGTCGGGCAGCGCCTCGTCAAGCGGTTCGCTCGTTCGTTTGGTCTTACGACGAAGGTGATCGACCAGCAGGTTGTGGGCGATGCGGAAGAGCCACGCCTTGAACGGCACGCCCGTCCACTTGTATCCGCCCAGCGATTCGAGCGCCTTGAGAAACACTTGCTCGGCCAGGTCCTCAGCCTCCGTCGCGTTGCCTATCTTGAACGAAAGGTAGCTGTACACGCCGTCGACGTATCGCTGATAGAGCTGTCCGAAGCACGCCGTGTCGCCTGCCTGGGCATTGCGGACCAGTATCTCGTCGGTAACGCCGACCGCCTCGGTTGCGTTGGCTCGATCGGCTGTGTCAACCGCCGCCACACTCCTTCCACTGTCCATAACGAAAATCAGTACGATTCGATAGGAGGCAATCGGTGCCAGGTACGTTCGGCAGCTTCGTCGACTTCGTCGGCAATGCGACCGCAGTTCGCCTGCTGCAAGCGACGCTCGCGGCGGGGAGGCTGGCGCATGCCCTCTTGCTGACCGGCCCGCCGCAGGTTGGGAAGCGAACGCTGGCGTCCACACTGGCCGCCGCGCTTATTTGTCCGCGGCCGGCATCTGTTGTCTCCAACGAATCGCTCGGCTGGCAAGGTACAACGGCACGTTTTGGACCCTGCGGTGAGTGTCTCAGTTGCCGGTTGCTTTCCAAGGATACACACCCCGACGTGCGCCTGATTGCTCCAGAGGCCGGTAGGCGCGGTGTGACCATCGAGCAGGTGCGCCAGCTCGAGCACGCGGCCGGTCTGCGCCCGTACGAGGCGAAGCGCAAGGTGTTCGTCGTGCGCGGCGCCGACGCGATGCCCGATCCGGCCGCGAACGCCCTGCTCAAGACGCTGGAGGAGCCGCCCGACGATACGGTCCTCGTACTGACCGCGAGCGATGCGTCGCAGGTCCTGCCGACGATTGCTTCCCGCTGCCGCGAGATCCCGCTGCGGCCGGTGCCGGCAGCCGAGATCGAGGCGGCGCTGGTCTCGCGCGGGGTGCCGCAGGAGCGCGCCAGATTGCTTGCGCGCCTGGCCGGTGGCCGGCCGGGCTGGGCGCTGGCCGCGGCGGCCGGGGCGGCGCACCTGGCGGCGCGCGAGGCGCACGTCGCCGCGCTCGAGTCGCTCCTCCGCCGGCCACGCGTCGGCCGGCTGCGCTCGGCAGGCGACTTCGGCGATGCCGCGTCGGCCAAAGCAGTGCTCGACGTCTGGCTGGGGTGGTGGCGCGATACCCTGCTCGTCCAGCAACACTGTGTCGACCTCGTCGCCAACGTCGACCGGCTCGAGCCGCTCCGCCACGCCGGCACACAACTGTCACCGGAGACGATCTGGCGCGCGCTGGTCCGCATCCAGGAGGCGCGACAGCAGCTCGACGCCAACGCCAACGTCCGACTGGCCCTGGAGGCGCTCCTTCTCGATCTGCCTGAGGTGCCGCGTCTACCAGCCATCGCCACGACGGCTGGTAACGCCACCGACGACGCTCGCGCTTGATACACTTTTTGCGTCTATGCCGATCTACGAATACGAGTGTCTAGCCTGTAAGGCGCGTTTCGAGCGTTCTCAGCGATTTACTGATCCCCCCGTGAGCGAATGCCCGCAGTGCAGCAGCTCGGTGCGTCGAGTGTTCTTTCCTGCGGGCGTCGTGTTCAAGGGGTCCGGTTGGTACAGCACCGACAGCCGGAAACCGGCGGCGAGCGAATCGAGCACGCCGTCTTCCGCGACCGCCTCTTCCGACGGCAAGGCCGCAACCAAGACTGAAACCAAGACCGAAAGCAAGTCGGAGGGCGGAGTCACCGCCGGCTCGTCTGCCAAGGGCGAGAGCGGCCCGAAGTCGTAGCGCTTGGTGTCCTTGAGCGATAGCCCACCAAAGGATCGGCCCAGCGTGGAGCGACGGCCTGTCGAGCGGGTACGCGGCACACAGGATAGCTGGCCGCACGATGCCCAGCGCCTCGACGCCGTGCGCCGCCATCTCGAGGCGACGTTTGCGTCTTTCGGCTACCGGCGCATCGATGTGCCGGTGCTGGAGCCGGCCGAGCTGCACCTGCGAAAATCCGGCCTGGAAATCGTCTCCAAGCTCTACGGCTTCGACGACCTGGGCGGCCGGCGCCTGTGCCTGCGTCCCGAGCTCACGGCGTCGGTCGTGCGTGCCTACGTCGCGCAGCCGGCGCCGCGTCTGCCGGTCAAGGTCTTCAGCAGCGGCCCCGTGTTCCGCTACGAGCGCCCGTCGCGCGGGCGCTACCGCCAGTTCACGCAGTCCGGCGTCGAGCTGATCGGCCCGGAGGGCGCGCTCGCCGACGCCGAGGTCGTCTTCCTGGCAATGCACGCCTTGGAGAGGCTGGGCCTGCGCGATTACCGCGTCACCATCGGCCACATCGGGATCGTGGGTGAGCTGCTCGCCGGCCTGGGATTGACCGGGCGGTGGGCGACGCTCCTGATGGAGAGCCTGGAGGAGGCGCGGCGCCACGGCCTCGAAGCCGTCAAGACCCGGCTGCGTGAGCTCGATCCCGAGCTGTTCGACGCGGGCGAGTCGACCGGCGCGACCGAGCCGGTGGATCGTCTCGGGGGGCTCGGCGAGACCGAAGCGCGCGCCGTCGTCGCCAGTCTCCTCGCCGAGCTGGGTGCCGACGCGCTCGGACGGCGCAGCCTGGACGAGGTCGTCGAACGGATGGTGCGCAAGCTGCGTGCCGGGCCGAATGCGCGCGCCGTCGAACGCGCGCTCGCGTTCATCGGCCGGCTCGGCGCGCTGCATGGCGCGCCGGGAGACGTGCTCCGCCGCGGCCGCGAGCTGCTGCGCGAGTTCGACGTCGACGACGCGCCGTTACGGCAGCTCGAAGAGTCGGTGGCGCTGCTCGAATGTATGGGCGCCGGCGCCGCGCGCGTCCAGCTCGATCTGGGGCTCAGCCGCGGACTGCAGTACTACACCGGTATGGTGTTCGAGATCGACCACGCCGGGTTGGGCGCCGAAAGCCAGTTGTGCGGTGGCGGGCGCTACGACGACCTCATTCGCGCGCTCGGCGCGAGATACTCGACGCCGGCGCTCGGCTTTGCCTTCGGCGTCGAGCGTGTCCTGCTGGCGCTCGACGCCGAAGCACGGGACGTCGTGGTCGAACGGGCCGCCGATGTGTTCGTCGTCCCGGCCTCGGCGCCGCACGAAGCGTACGCCATCCGCGTGGCGCAGGCTCTGCGCCACGCCGCCCTGTGCGCGCACCTCGAGGTCGGCCGGCGGCCGCTGCGGGCCAGCCTGGCGTACGCCGGCCGCGAGGGCTTCGCGCAGGTAGTCGTCGTCGGCGAGACCGAAGAACGCGAGGGCACGATCCGCGTGCGCGACATGGCCACCGGCGAAGAGCACACGGTGCCGCTGGCGATCATCGTCGCCGGCGCATCCGGTGCGTCTGGTGCGGCCGGCGACGCACTGGGGCTGCTGCGGGGGAACGGCGCCATCCATGAGACGGTCCATGAGCGTTGAGACGGGTGCGCGCCCAAAGAGCGCGCCATCCATGACCACCCCCGGGCGGCTGCCGGGCGAGATTCTGCGATTCGGCGTACCGAAGGGATCGTGGAGCGAAGAGCCGACGCAGAAATTCCTGGAGTCGTGCGGCCTGAAGGTCGAACGAGAGAACGATCGGCAGTTGACCGCCGAAATCGCCGGGCAGCCCGGCGTCACCGTTGTCCTGCAGCGCGCCCGTGACATCTTGAAGCAAGTCGAGGATGGCCGCGTCGACGTCGGCATCGGCTTTCTCAACGTGTGGCGAGAGCATGGCCTCGACGGCGATGCGCTGGTGATGCTCGACGGCGATCTTGGCTACTCCTACGGGCGTATCGCCGTCGCCGTGCCCGATAGCTGGGTCGACGTCTCGACGCTCGCCGACCTTTCGGACGTGGCGGCGGCGATGCGCGAGCGCGGCGAGGAATTGCGCGTCGCGACGAGCTACCCCAACCTCACGCGCCGGTTCTTTTACGAGAAGGGCATCACGCACTTTGCCATCGTGCCGACCGAAGGAGGCGTCGAAGCGGCGCCGGCGGTCGGTTTCGCCGACATCATCGTCGACTACGTCAGCACCGGAACAACGCTCAAAGGCAACCGCCTGAAGGTGCTGCGCAACGGGATCATCCTGCGCTCGCAAGCCTGCCTCATCGGCAACCGGCGCGCGCTGGCGGCGAGCCGCGAGAAGCGCGAGATTGTGCGCCGCATGCTGGAGCTGATTGAGGCCCGGCAGCGGGCACAGGGCTTCTACTCGGTGACCGCCAACCTCCTCGGCAGCTCGGAGGCCGACGTCGCTCGGTCGCTCCTGGTGTCTCCCGCGACGCGCGGCATGAGCGGCCCCACCGTTGCGCGTGTCTATACCGGAGAAAGTGTGGGGCTGCCTTCGACCACGAGTACCGGCAACGGCCAGAATGGCGGCGTCGCCCCGGCCGCCTGCTTCGCGGCGACGATTATCGTCGGCGCCGACGCCCTCCAGGAAGCCGTCGACCACCTGCGCGCCGCCGGCGGCTCCGGCATCTCGGTCGTTCCCGTGCGCTACCTCTTCGACGAGCGCTCGCGCAAGTACGACGCCATGCTCGCCGAGTTGGGGCTCAGAGATGGCTAGGGCCGCCCTGCGTATTTGCCGCGCCGGCACCCCCGAAGCCGCCGAGCTGCTCCGCCGCGTGCCGCTCGACGAGCTGGTGACCGATCCGGCGGTCGCGGCCAGGACGGCCGCCGTGTTCGGCGAGCCGCTCAGTCCTGAACAGTTCGTCGAGCGCGTGCGCCACGAGGTGCGGACGCGCGGCGACGCTGCGCTGCGCGATCTCTCCGAGCGCCTCGAAGGCGCTGCCCCCGCATCGTTCGAGACCTCACGCGCCGAGGTCGAGCAGGCGTACGGGCGCGTCTCGAGCCAGTTTGTCGACGATCTGCGGCTCGCCGCCGCGCGGGTCGAGGCGTTCCACCGGCAGCAACCGCGTCAGAGCTGGCTCGATTACGGCGAAGGCCTGGGCCAGATGATTGTGCCGCTCGAGCGTGTCGGCCTCTACGCGCCGGCCGGGCGGGCGGCGTATCCCTCGTCGGTGGTCATGGCGGCGGTGCCGGCCCGTGTTGCCGGCGTCGACGAGGTCATCCTCTGCACACCGCCGCAGGCCAACGGCCGCCAACGCGACGAGATGCTCGTCGCCGCCGACATCGCCGGCGTGCAGCGCATCTTCAAGCTGGGCGGCGCGCAGGCGATCGTGGCGATGGCGTACGGCACCGAAAGCGTGCCGCGCGTCGACAAGGTTCTCGGTCCCGGCAACATCTTCGTCGTGCTGGCCAAGCGCCGCGTCTACGGCGCAGTCGACATCGACCAGCTCCCCGGCCCCACCGAAACGCTCGTCCTGGCCGACGACTCGGCCGATCCCGACGAGGTCGCCGCCGACTTGTTGGCACAGGCCGAGCACGATCCACTCGCCTCGCCGCTGCTGATCACGACCTCGCCGGCGCGCGCCGAAGCCGTCGGACAGGCGGTCGAGCGCCAGCTCGAGGCGCTCTCGACGGCCGAGACGGCGCGCGCCTCGCTCGCGGCGCGTGGTGGCGCGATCGTCGTCGAATCGCTTGCAGAAGGGCTGCGCCTGGCGAACGAATACGCGCCGGAGCATCTCTGCCTGCTCGTGCGCGATCCCTGGTCGCTGATCGGCCGGGTGCGCCACGCGGGCGGCGTCTTTGTCGGCGACAGCTCGCCCGAAGCGGCCGGCGACTACGTCGCCGGCCCGAGCCACATCATGCCCACCGGCCAGACGGCGCGCTTCTCGTCGCCGCTCTCGGTCGCCGATTTCATCAAGATCATCAGCGTCGTCGGCCTGCGCCGCGAGCGCCTCCAGGAAATCGGCCCGGCCGCCGCCCGTCTCGCCCGCGCCGAAGGCTTCGAAGCCCACGCCCGTGCGGTGGAGATGAGACTGAACCACGTGCAAAGTGCAAAGTGCAAAGTGCAAAGTGAGGATGCCAGCGGATTCCAGCGTGGCTCTGGTTTAGAGTAGTGGCTACGATACGGTCGGGGGTGGCATAACGTTCGTGAGGACAAGGTCGTGATAAGTCCGGCGACGCGCCGCAAAGCCTATATCGCACTGATTCAGAAGCGAGTACGTCCCGGGAGTGGCAGCCACATTTCTACGCTCCAGACGCGCACCACAAGACAGCGTGTCATGGATCTTCGCCAACTGATCCGGCAAACACCCTTTGTCCTCGTCGGAGGGATCGCGACGCGGCTCTACATGCCCGAGCGGCTCACGCTGGACGTCGATATTCTTGTCCGTGCCGAAGACGGCGCTCGGCTCGAGGCAGAGTTGACACGGGCCGGCGCGCACAAGCTGAGCGATCTCACGATCGGGGGCAGCAGTTGGCGCCTGCCGGAAGGGACGGTGCTCGACGTCATCGAATCTTCGGAGCCTTGGGTACCACCCGCGCTCGATCAGCCACGGTACGGTCCTGACGGGCTGCCCTACAGCGTGCTGCCCTATCTTGTGCTGATGAAGCTCCAAGTGAGTCGTGCCCAGGACATTGCCGACATCAGCCGTATGATGGGCGGCGCCGATGAGCGAGACCTGGAGGCGGTCCGGGCCGCCGTGGGTACCTATATGCCCGACGCGCGCGAGGACCTGGACAGCCTCATCGCGCTGGGAAAGCTCGAAATGGGCTAGCGGCTGAACAGAATGTTGATCACGTCGCCGTCCTGGACGACGTAGTTGCGCCCTTCTTGGCGCAGTAGGCCGCGCCGGCGCGCCTCGGCCAGGCTGCCGGCGGCGATCAGGTCGTCGTAGGCGACGACCTCGGCGCGGATGAAGCCCTTTTCGAGATCGCCGTGGATCGCGCCGGCCGCCGGCGGCGCTTTGGTGCCTTTCACGACCGGCCAGGCGCGCACTTCGTCTTCTCCCACCGTCAGGAACGAGATCAGCCCGGTGAGGTCGTACGAGCGGCGGATGACCTTTCCCGCCGCCAGCTCGGTAATTCCTAGGTCGGCCATGAACGTCTCAGCATCTTCCGGCGAGAGCTGCGCCAGCTCCATCTCGATCTTGCCCGAGAGCGACGCCACCGCCGTCTTCTGATGCGGATACGCCGCGCTCAGACGCGCCTCGATCGCGCCGGCTTCGCCGATCTGCTCTTCCCAGAGGTTGGCGACGACCAGTATCGGCTTCGCGGAGAGGAATTGAAAACCACGGATCGCGCGCTCCTGGTCTTCGGTCAACGGAATGTCGCGAATCGGCGTCCCGGCCTCGAGCTTGTCTTGAAACTGCTGGAAGAGCTCGATCTCGGCCTCGATCGGCGCGCGCTCGCCGGTCCGTGTCCGTTTCAGATCGGCCTCGAGCCGCTGCAGCCGCCGCTCGACCATCGCCAGGTCGGAGACGATCATGTCGAGGTGCACCTTCTCTAGATCCGCTGCCGGATCGATTGGGCCCTCGTGCGGCACGCGCTCGTCCTCGAACACACGCACCACCTCGACGAGCGCATCCATCGTCCGGAGCTGGCCGACCCACGCCGCCTCGGCCTTGTCGCGGCTGCCGAAGCCGACACCCGGAAAGTCGGTGTACTGCACCTCGGCCGGAATCGTCTTGCGCGGCCGAAACATCTCCGTCAGCCGGTCGAGCCGCTCGTCGGGCACCTTGACGGCGGCAACGTGCATCTCCTGGCCGTAGCTGCTGCCGGCGCTCAGCGGCGCCTCGCCACCGGTGAGCGCATTGAACACCGTCGTCTTGCCGCTCTGCGGCAGCCCAATAATCCCGAGACGCATGAGTCGTGTGGTTCCGATCTGCGGTCAGCGAATCGTCGCGAGCACGAGTGGCGGGCGTGATACCGGAGTCTCGCTCCAGCGGAATGCGGCGAGCACTTGCTCGACGACCGGCCGCTCGTGCTGGTCGTCCCGATCGCCGGTCGTGCTTGCCGGAGCCTGGTCGGCGCCGCCGGCTCCAGTGTGTTCAGAAGAGTCTACCGGAACCGGCCGGCGGGCATGGATGGGTGCACGCAATCGCGCCGGATTCTTCTCCGCTCGCCCTGAGCCGGTCGAAGGACGTCCTTCGACCGGCTCAGGGCGAGCGGTATATGGCCCGGAGGGTTTGCCTGCACCCGCATGGATGGTGAACAGCGGTTGCCCGCGACTGACGTGGTCTCCCACCTTCGCGCGCAGCGCGATCCCAACGGCAGGGTCGATCGTGTCCTGCTTCGTCGCCCGCCCGGCGCCGAGCCGCATCGCCGCCTGGCCGCACGCCAGCGCGTCGACTGCCGCAACGAACCCGTCCTGCGGCGACGGAACGTCGACGACGTGCGGCGCCTGCGGTAGCCGGCCGGTATCCGCGAGGCAGCGGGCATCGCCGCCCATACTTGCGACGAGATCGAGCAGGTGGACGAACGCGGTGCCGTCTTCGACCGTGCGCGCGAGCAGTCGGCGCGCCGTCGGGCGCGAGCGCTCGGCGCCGGCGGTGACCATCACTTCGCTGCCGAGCGCCAGGCAGACCTCCAGCAGGTCGTCTGGTCCCCGGCCACGCAACGTTTCGGCGGCCTCCTTGACTTCGAGCACGTTGCCGATGGCCCGCCCCAGCGGCTCGTCCATTCGTGTGAGCACGGCAACGGTGGGCAACGCGACGCTCTGGCCCAGGCGCACCATCGCACGGGCGAGCTGCCGCGCCGCCGGCAGGTCCTTCATGAACGCGCCGGCGCCGACCTTGACGTCGAGCACCACCGCGTTTGCGCCGGTGGCGATCTTCTTGCTCATCACCGAGCTGGCGATGAGCGGGATCGATTCGACGGTCGCCGTGACGTCGCGCAGCGCGTAGAGCCGCCCGTCGCCGGGCGCGAGCGCGGGCGACTGTGCCGCAATCGCGATCCGGCGCTGCGCGACCGCCGCGACAAGCGCATCGGGATCGGTCGACGTGACGACGCCTGGGATCGATTCGAGCTTGTCGATCGTGCCGCCGGTGTGTCCCAGGCCTCGTCCGGACATTTTGGCGACGCCAATACCGGCGGCGGCCAGCATCGGGGCGAGCACCAGCGTCGTCTTGTCGCCGACACCACCGGTGCTGTGCTTGTCGACGACGGGAAAGCCGAAGCCGCGGAAGCTGAGCCGGCGCCCGCTGCCGGCCAGCACGAGCGTGAGCGCGCGCGTCTCACCGTCGTCGAGTCCGCGCCAGCACACTGCCATCAGCCAGGCGGCCATCTGGTAGTCCGGCACCTCGTCGCGCAGGTACGCGCCGATCAGCCACCGGATGGCTTCGTCGCTGTGCCGGTGGCCGTCCCGCTTTTGCGCGATCAGATCGACGGCACGATAGCTCACGATTCGGGAGGTACGCTGCCGGTCTCCTCAATCGCCACCAGCCGTACGAGGTCAGCGCGGGCCAGCAGACCGACCAGCCGGCGGCCGCGCACGACGACGACGGAATCGATGCCGTTCTCTGCCATCCGGGTAGCGACGTCCTCGAGTGCGGCGTTTTCGCCAACCATGTACGGTTTCGTCGTCATAATGTCTGCCGCCGTCCTGCCGGTGATGCGGCGGAACTCCTCCTGGAAGTGGTGCTCGCCGGTCAGCGGAATCCACCCGCCCAGGATGCTCAGGTAAAACGGAAAGTGGACGTGCGCGTGCCGCGCGACCAGGTCCGCCTGCGTCACGACGCCGAGCACTTCTCCCGTTACCGAAACAACCGGCACGCCGCTCAGGTGGTGCTGCAGCAGAATGCGGGCCACCTCGCCGACCGTCGCCGTCGGCGGGACGGTGGGTGGGCTGCGGTCCATGAGGTCCGCGACGACGCTCGGCGCGCTGCCCGGCGGTGCTTCCGGCGTGGCCGGCTGTGCGGTGGGCCCTGGAGGTGTCGTTGCCATGGGTAAGGTCAGTATATCGCGCGGGCGTTCCAGCGCATAGCAGGCGACGCCCGCCATACAGCAACATTCCTGCCCCTATGACAGCGCTCTTACGTGCCTCTCCGCGTGGGGAATCAACTCGGCCAACTGCGAGACGGCGAGGCCGGCGGCGCCGTGCGCGCTCCGCCAGAGCTCTCCGGCGAGTCCGTGGACGTAGACACCCGCCAAGGCGGCCTCGTGGGGTGGGCAGCGCTGCGCGAGCAAGCCGCCGATGATCCCGCTCAGGACGTCGCCGCTGCCGGCGGTGGCGAGTGCGGCGTTGGCGAACGCGCTCAGGTGCGCCGTACCGCCCGGCGCCGCGACAATGCTGGGCGCCCCTTTGAGCACCAGGATCTGTCCCCAGCGGCGCGCGGATTCGCGCGCGATGCCGAGCCGGTCGGCCTGGACGTCGCGTACCGGCACGCCGGTCAGCCGGCTCATCTCGCCCGGATGCGGCGTGAGCACCCACTTCGGCGCGGCCGGTCGCGGCCAGTCACCCGACTTGGCGATGGCGTTTAATCCGTCGGCATCGACGAGAACGGACGGGGCGCCTTCGTCGGCGGCCAGACGCTCGAGCAGCAGCCTCACGAGATCGACCGTAGCGTCCTCAGATCCAAGTCCGGGACCGAGTGCGACGGCATCGTAGCCGAGCGCCGTCTCGAGCAGCAGCCCCAGGTGACGGGGTGTCAGGCATCCGGGCACGGCCGGATCGTCGGGCAGCGGCAAGAATGTCGTCTCCACGCTGCGTCCGGCGAGCGCTAGTTGGGCATGCCTGGGCAGCGCCAGAGTAACGAGGCCGGCGCCCGCGCGTACCGCTGCTGCGCCGGTGAGGTACGCGGCGCCGACGTAACGGTTGCTGCCGGCGACGACGAGCACCGTGCCGAACGTTCCCTTGTGCGAGTCGTCCGGCCGGGCAGGCAGCAGGCGCGCCGCGTCGCTCGCCTCCAAACGGAAGAGCGTGCCGGCTTCGCCGGCGCCGGTAAGGCCGATGTCGAGCGCGCGCACGCGCCCGGCGCACCCGGCGCCCGGGTAGATGAACAGGCCCGGCTTGGCCGGGCCGGTGGCGAGCGTCAGGTCGGCCTCAAAGGCCCGCTCGTCGGCCTGTCCGGTATCGGACTGCACGCCGGTTGGCACGTCGACGGCGATGCGTCGCTGGCCGGGCGGACGGATCTGACGGCAGTGCGCGAGCACCTCGGCGATCGCGCCGCGCAAGGGCAGGCGGCCGCCGATGCCGAGGATGCCGTCGAGCACGACGCCGGCATCTGCCAGCCACTCACGCAGCGCCGCTTCGGATTCGCCGCCGTTTGCGCCGTGCAACGCGGTCGGGACGCCCAACTCGTGCGCCCAGGTCAGCAATGGATCGCCGGCAGCCCGTTCGGCGCACAGGTAGATGCGCGGGCGCATTTCGTACCGCTGCGCGAGCACGCGCGCGGCGATGAGCGCGTCTCCTCCGTTGTTGCCCTTCCCGACGAGGACGAGCAGGCTCCGGCCGCGCGGGTTGACGAGCCAATCGGCGGCGGCGTGCGCCACCGCCGTCCCCGCGCGCTCCATCAGATCCGCTTCAGAAACACCCGCCGCAAACGTGCGCTGTTCGAGCTCCCGCATCTCGGCGGTGGTCACCAGCCTCACGTCGCCACCACCATCGCTACGGCATAGTCGCGTGAGTGCGAGAGCGAAATGGCGAAGTGCGTCAGGCCAAGCGCCTCGGCTCGGGCGCGCGCGCGGTCGTGCAGCGTGACCAACGGCTTGCCGAGCGCATCGGGAAGAATCTCCATGTCGCGCCAGGCGAGGCCGCGGATGCCGGTCCCCAGCGCTTTGGAAATCGCCTCTTTGCCCGCGAAACGCGCCGCGAGCTCGGGAACCCTGGCGCGACAGTAGCGGAGCTCCGCTTGGGTGAACACGCGGTGCAGAAATCTCTCACCCCATCGCTCGACGACGGCGGCGAATCGCTCGATCTCGATAATGTCGACGCCGACGCTTGCCGGGATGCTGCCTATCATGGGTTTACCGTTCGACTAAACCACAGCCACGGTGGAATCCGCAGGCGTCCTCACTTTGCACCCTTCGGCTGCGCTCAGGGCAGGCTTTGCA
>JACQGX010000170.1 GCA_016199265.1 Chloroflexota bacterium
ACACGTCCTCCCCGCATCCGGAAGTGTTGCCTGCACCCGTTTCCGGCGGGCTTGCCGGCCCCCGTCAGACCTTGCTGCCAGTGATGGGCAGAATCTTCTGCGACTCGTCGATCATCTGGTTCACGATCGGCGTCGCCTGGCGCACGTACTCGCCCACCGAAATCTTGGCGGCGAACATGTCGTTGTACAGCTTCTCGATCTGCGGATCGTAGTCGGTGAACTTGACGAGGCTCTGCAGCCCCCAACCGGACCGCTTGGCGTGCAGCGCGGTGAGCAGGAATGCCTTTGGATCGACGCCGAACCGGCGCTGGTACTCGCTCTGCGCCAGGTCCGAGCCGCCGTCGAGCAGCGGCGAAACGGGAGAGCCCCAGGTCATCGGGTACGCTCCCGCGTACTCCTTCTTTCGGAACCACTTCAAGACGTCCCAGACGACGTCTTTGTGCGTGCCCTGTCCCATGTGCAGCGAATGCAGCCCCAGCCGTCCGGCGACGTTCTTGCCCTTGCCCGAAAAGGGAACTGTCGCCAGCCCCCAGCGGTAGCCGACGTTGGCCGGCGGCAGTCCAAAGACGACGTCCATCCCGGTCTTGCCGTTGAAGAAGAACGGCCCGCTCGGCGGCGCCAGCGATGGACGCTCGGCCGACGTTGGCTGAATGTGCCACTTGAAAAGGCAGTCGGTCCAAAACTGTTCGGCCTGCTGCCACAGGGCACTATCGAACAGGCACTTGGCCTTGCCATCCCACGGCGGCTGGCCCCAGTTGGTGCCGTCGGTCAGCCGGGCGAAACCGCTGCGGGCGCCGCCGAAGCCGAACTGCTGGCCGTCGTTTTTCGTCAGCTTCTGCGCCACGTCGAGGAACTTTTCCATCGTCCACGCTTTGTCGTTCGGGTCGGTCGGTGGATGCGGCAGGCCGCGCGCATCGAAGAGTTCCTTGTTGTACGCCAGCGCATCGGCCGAGATCACGACCGGCCAGCCGTAGATCTTTCCTTGAACGGTGATGTGATCGACGTGGTCCGGGACAAACATCTTCTCGAACGGGATCTTGTCGCGCCGCACGTAGTCGGTGAGATGCGCCACGGCGCCGGCAAGCAACATGTCGCCGAACGCGGCGCGCGTGCTCTCCCAGAAGTCCGGCGGCGTGCCGCCCTGGTGCATGATCTTGACCCGATCGCGGGCACTCTGTCCCGGCGGATTGGGCGAAAACTCGAACGAGACGTGCGGCTGCTCCTGGGTGAAGCGGGCAAACAGCGCTTTCTGGGCGTCGAGATTGGTGCCGGTTCGGTCGGTCACCATGAGCAGCGTCGCCGGCGCCGTCGACTTGGCGGCCGGCTGGTTCTCACCGGACGCGCCGCAGGCGACAGAAGCTGCGACCGCCGGCACGACGGCCGCCGAGCCAAGGATACACCGGCGTGTTCGGCCCGACGGTGAGCCGGCCACGGGCCGGTCGCCGCCGGCTGCAAGGTAGTACGAGCGGACAACCATACGATTTATCTCCTCAGTCGTTTTCGCCGAGCGGCCGGCCCCCTCCGCCGCCTGCGCTAGATGACACAGTACATCGAAGCGCGCACGCCGTCAAGGGTGTGCCAACCTAACCCCTGTGTGCATCGGTGGTTTCTGCTTGTCGTTCCTATGCACTATCAGCAGAGCTTGAGGAGTGTGGCGATATTGGCCGATGCCGGCTCGAGTTACAACCTGAGAACAGTCGCCGTCGGATTACAGGCGGAGGAGGTAGCGGGCGATTTGCAGGTAGAGGAAGAGACCAGTGCCGTCCACGAGCGTGGTGATCAGCGGTGCCGAGACGACCGCCGGGTCGATCTTGAGCCGGTGCAGGAGCAACGGTAGGATCGCCGCGACCGTCGCCGCCCAAAGCACAATGACGCCGGCCGCGATGGCGACGGCGATCCCAACGTCCGGCCCTACGCCCAGCAGCAGTGCGCGGCCAAGCGTCACCACGCCCATGATACCTCCAAGCAGCAGACCAACACTGGCCTCTTTCACCCACACCCGATAGAGGTCGCGCCATGCGATCTCGCCGATCGCCAACGCGCGGATAACGGTCATCACCGTCTGCGAGCCCGCGTTGCCTCCAGTACCGATGAGAAGGGGAATAAAGAACGCCAGAGCGACGGTCTGCTCCAGCTCTGCGGAAAAGAGACGCAGCACGGAACCCGTGTACGTTGCGCCGAGGAAGAGCAGCAACAGCCACACTACTCGTTTCCGCACCAGCGTAAGGGGTCCAGCACGCAGGTACGGCTCCTCGAGCGGCTGCGAGCCGCCGAGGCGCTCGATGTCTTCGGTCGTCTCCTCCTCGACGACGTCGGCGACGTCGTCGGCGGTGACGATGCCGAGCAGGCGGCCGGTGGTGTCGACCACCGGGGCGGCAAGCAGGCGGTGCTCGCGCACGGCGCGCGCGACGGTCTCCTGGTCGGCGGTTGCCAAAATGGTGATCGTCTGCGGTTCCATCAGCGCACTCACCGGCACGCGCTCGCCGGCACGGACTAGGCGATGCCACGGCACCACGCCGGCCAACCGTCCGGAGGGTTCGGTGACGTAGACGTACGACGCCGACTCGGGCGGCACCTCGTCGGCCAGCGGCGCACGGATGCGCCGCACCGCCGTTCCCACCGAATCGGTTGGCCGCACCGCGATGAAGTCGGTGGTCATGATGCCGCCGGCGGTATCCGGCGGGTACAAGAGGAGCTGGCGCACGTCGGCCGCCTCGCCCGCGGTCATCTCCCCCAGCAACTGCTCGGCGACCGGCGCATCCTCCTCGCGCAGCTCGCCCACGACGTCGGCCGCGTCGTCCGGCGCCATCGCTTCCAGCACGTCGGCCGCCGCCGGCCGGGTGAGGCGCAGCAGGACGCCGGCGGCGGCCGCGGGGTCGAGCGCCGCGACGACGTCGGCGAGACGCTCGGGGCCCAACGCGGCAAGGACGGTGCGCAGGGGCACAGCCGGAAGACCGGCGAGTGCGTCGGCCAGCGTAGCCGGCGGCACCGTCGACGCAATCGCGGCGATGCGCTCCGCCGGGCCGACCTCGGTGGCATGTTCGACCGCGTCTCGTAGATCCGCCCGTACCGACTCTGGCGAGGGGATATCGACCAGCGTTGCGATCGAGCGGCGTGGGCGGACGCGTCGTCGCCGGCCGTTTGGTGCTGCAATCGCTGCATCGTGCGGCGCCGCGAGCGGCGTGGGCACCATTCCGTTTTCGCGGCCGTCTTCGATGCGGCCGCGCGTGACATCCGGTTCGCCGGCCATGGCCCTCTCCTCTCGTCGTGCGGTTCTGGGTGAGGTCGATCCCAAGACGTGACGACACCCGCCTGGGTCATGGGCGGGCGTCGGCGTCACACGTGGAGAGGGCGAGGCGTCCTCGCGCGCTTAGGCGTGCGGCACGTCTCCCCTGGGCCGGTGAAGCCGATAGTTCCGCTCGATGCCCCTGCAGGCCCGACGTTCGTCTCCGGGGCTACTGGGAGGTTCTGAGCTGGGTTCCATTGCAGTCCGTGTTTGTCCGAGCGACAGCTTGGCCGCTCCCTCTAATGATGGCCCACCGGACACACGTGACGCAAGGCGCAGACCTGTATAGGACCTGTATAGGAGTGGAGGACCGGCACGAGACGCCGCTCGATTGACGATGGTACCCTGGCTGACCAGATGATCAAGACCTACGTATGGGAACCCGGCGTCAATGGCATCGAGGCGCGCGACTTTGCGAGGGAGTTGCGCGGCACGCCCGAGCTCGAAACCATCAGCGATCTGCTCGACGCGCACGATCGGCTCATCTGGCTCGACCTCGAGCGGCCGTCGCCAGAAGACCTGCGCCTCGTGGCAGAGGAATTTGGGTTCCACGAGCTCGCCGTCGAAGACGCCGGCAAACGCCACCAGCGTCCCAAAATCGAAGAGTATGAGTCGTTCTACTTTCTGGTCGTGTACGCCGTGCGGCCGGCCGGCTCGGCGACGCATGCCGCCGCCGAGCCGGCGGCCGAGGAGGACGAAGTCACGCAGGCCCGGCGGCGGCAGGTGCAGCTTTCGACCGGATCGTTCATCCTCGACGAGATCAGTTGCTTCGTCGGCGAGCGGTACCTCGTGACCGTCCACGACGCGCCGATTCCCTATCTGGACCAGACGCTCGATCGCTGGCGGCGCAACCGAAAGGCGATCGCCGAAGGAATCGGAGTCCTGCTGTACACCATTCTCGACGGCGTCGTCGACGGCTACTTTCCCATTCTCGACGACATCCTGGAACGCGCCGAAGCGCTGCAAGAGACGATCTTCGTGGGGATCGATGGCGGGCAAGCGTTTGACATGCAGAGCCTGTTCGAGCTCAAGCGCGATCTACTGGCACTCCGCCGCGTGCTTGTACCCGAGCGCGACGTCTTTCTCGTTCTGGCCAGGCAGAACATCTCCCTCTTCGATCGCGCCGTCAATCGCTATTTCCAGGATGTGTACGACCACGTCGTGCGCATCACCGAAACGATGGACGTCTACCAGGACCTGCTCACCAACGCCCTGGAGGCGTATCTCTCGCTGGTGTCCAATAAGCTGACGGTCCAGTCCAATCAGCTCAACCAGGTGATGAAGACGCTCACCTCGTTGACACTGATCTTCATCGTACCGACGCTCATCGCCGGCATCTACGGTATGAACTTCGAGCACATGCCCGAGCTGCGCTGGCGCTACGGGTACGTGTGGGCGCTCGGCCTGATGGCCGCGACCGGATCCGCGCTGTTTGTCTATTTTCGCCGCAAACACTGGTTGTAGGCACACGTTCGTCGAGCTGATACCCGACGTAGACGACCGTCTGTTTCCTTCCGCCGCAAACAGTGGCCGTAGGAGTGGGAAGGCGGAGGGGCGCCACCCTTGGGCGCGACGCGTTACAGAGGGTTATGGAAAGTTACGTCTGGGTCATCATCCTGGCGTCGTGGTTGCTCGTGCTCGGCCTCGGGCTTACCGGTGATGACCTGTTGAAGCACCCCGCCGCTACGCCTCGAAGCTAACCGCACCGCGCAACCAACCGGCTTGGCACGTCTCTTGCTTGCAACAGCGCTGCTGGTGGAGGCAAGATGAGCACGGCGAGCAGTGGGCGCAGCGCGCTCAAGCGGCAGGCTGGATCAGCAGCCGGGCGGGTGCTCACCGTTCTCGCTGCAGTGCTGCTCACGCTCCTTACCACCCCGGCGACGGCCGTGGCCGACAGCCTGCCACTCGCCCCGCCGGCAACAGCCCCGAACGACACTACGTCGACGGCAGTGAGCGCGACCGCTAGTGGAGCGGTCGCAGCGCCGAGTCCCGAGGGCACACAATCAACCGCCGCACCGAACACCGCGCCGCCCGCACCGACGCCGCCGGTCACCCAACCAGCACCGGCAGCGACGGCCGTACTCCCTCCGCCGCCGCCAAAGCCGGCGCTACAGGTAGTGCAGTCTGCGGTACCGCCGGCCCCGGCGTCGCCTGTCACCGTCGAGCACGTCGAGCAGACTATCGAACCGCCAGCAAACACGGCCATCGGGACGGTGGCGGATGCGGTGAAGCAAGCCGGACCGCCGGTAACTTCGATCCCGGAGACGGTGGCGCAGACCGAGCTTGCAGCCAAGCCGGTGGACGGAATCGCAACGGAGACCGTTGCGACGGCTGTGACAGGGATCGTGCCCGAGGTCACGCCGCCATCTCCGCCGCCCCTCCAGCAGCCGCCGGGGCTACCGAACGACCAGTCGATCGAGCCGCCGCCGGAGACTGTCGAAGCGCCGCGACCAGCCGATCATCCACCGGCGGAGAGCGATGAGGCGGCGGCGCCTGATGAAACTGCGGCCAGTACCGCCGGCGCGCGGATCGTTTCCGAATCAACCGATACGGCAGCGCCGGTGCAACGGGCGGTTTCGGCCGCATCGCACCCCAGCCACACGGCCCCGCCTGCCGTATACGGCGCCGAGTGCCGGTGCAGCGAGGCAGCGTTCGAGCGAATGGTAGCCGCCGGAGCGACCGAAGCCGCCGGCGCCGCAGAGAGCGCGGCCGGCGAGCCATCGGCGATTGGTCTGCTTGCCCGGCACCCATCCGCGGGAGCCGCCGATCGCCGGCCGGCCGGCATGCTGGGCCCAAGCTGGATCTTGGGGCCAGCATCGCAGCCGGCGCTGGGAATGGCTGCCGGACCGGACGATAGGCCAACGGGAGTACCGCCGCCGCCTGGTCCGCCCCACGCACCGCTCTGGCCCGCCGCGACGGCGGCGCCAAATCTATCCCCACACGACGGCGGAGGGCACGAGTCACACTCCGCACTGCTGTTCTACTGGAGCGTGCTCATGCTCCTCGCGTGGCGAGCGCTGCCACGCTACCTCGTCGCGATTCCCACCAACCGGCCGAGTGCCGTCCCTGTTCCTCCTGGGTAAGCCTGGCTGAGCGCCGGCGCGCTCGGCGGGGTGCCCACGGGCGCACCCCCAAGCAAGTCCGCGCCGTGCAGGCAGCCTACGGGCGAATCCCTTACCCCAAATCCACACGAGCGGCGCGGCGCCGCCCCTTGGCGCACGCCGCCCCAGGAGGACAGATCTCATGCAAACGAGCGAACGCACCCCTGCCGGTGCGCCAGCAAACGCCGCGCCCGCAGCCCGATGTTGGATACGACCGGTGGTGCCCTCAGCCAGCGCGGCCGGTTACGGACAGAGCAGGGAGGGCCGGCGATGATCCCTGAGCTTCGCCTGCTTCTGGCGACCAACCGTGCGACGATCCGCGACTGCTTCGTCGCGATCGGCGGCCAGGCTCGCCCGCCGTTCGTCGTCGACCAGATTCCCTTACCCCTCGACGTCGAAGAGGCGGTGCTGGAGCTACATTCGATCGCAGATGCCGCCGCGGCAGTGGTCGACGTGTCTCTCGATCCAGTCACCGCGATCGAGCTGTGCCTGCGATTGCATCGCCTGCGACCGGCGCTGCCACTCGTCACGTTGCCCTGCTGCCCGTACGCCGTCCAGCCGTGGCATCTCGCCAGCTTGACCGCAGCCGGCGTGGCGAGCGTACTCGACCTCCAGGGCACGTTTGCCGACGTTCAGGTTGCGCTGCACAACGCGGCGCGCGGCGATCTTGTGCTGCACCTGCAATTGACCGGGAAGCAAGGAGCGTCCTTGCACGGCGTGCTGGCAGGGAACGAGCACGACGGCACCTCCTCGACTGCCGTGGCGCTGAGCGAGTCGAATATCCAGCTCCTGCGGCTGTTGACGAGCGGGCTCAGCGACCGCGAAATGGGCGAGCGGCTGCACCTCAGTCCGCACACGATCAAGCACCGCATCGAACGGCTGCGCGATGCTGCCGGCGCGAAGAACCGGACCGAACTGGCGGCGTGGGCGGGTCTGCGCGGCATCTACCGACCCGACGATCGAGTACGGCAGACCGAGCAAGCAAACGCCCAGCAAGGTAACTCGCGTGCCTCGGCGCAGTGGCGGGAGACACCCACTCGGGCCAGCCAGGCGAGCCATGTAGACCAGGTACAGCACGTACGCCAGGCGCACCAGTGGAGGCGAGCGCAATGACCAGAATACGCAACAGGGGGCCTGGTGGACCGGCGCCAAGCGGGCCGGCAGACGCGTTCGTCGTCCGGCCGGATGCACCCGACGCGCCGCGACACACGCGACCGATGCCGGCGGGAGTGCCAGCGGTGGCGCCCGCCGCCGGTGGCGTTGTGCCGAACGGCGACAGCACCGCAGGCGAGTTCAGTCCACTCGAGACACTCGCTACGGTCGAGCTGGTGGTGCGGGACATGATCGAGCGATTCGAGCGCCTGCTCGCCGCGCGCGAGGCGTGGCAGCGCCGCGCCGAGGCCGCCGCCGGCCAGGTGGCAGACGCCACGCAACCCGCCGCTGAAGCTCGAGCGGCGCAGGCCGAAGCGCGGCTGGCCGCGATCGAAGCGCATCAGCAGGTGTGGATCGACCTCAAGGACCAGATCGACGCGCTGGTCGCCCGGGCAGGCGAGGTCGACGGCGATGTGCCGCCGCCGTCCGGTATCCAAGGCGCTGCCGCCGGCGCAGCGCCGTCTGGGGCGACCGGCATGCTCCAAGAGTGCCTGCCGTTCGGCCGGTTCGATGGGTATTGGGCACTGGCAGATCTCACCAGGGTTCCCGATTTCTTTTCGCTCATCGGCCCCTACGTGCGGAGCGTGGTGCCGCTACGGCGCTGCGGCGGCATTGATGGCGATTGCCGCCGCGGCGGCGGCCGGCTGGGATCCGGCCGGTGAAAAGGGCCGAATCTGGCCACCGAGAAACGTCCGTTTCGGCCTTCCCACAGTCGATGAGCGCTGATACGTTTGGAATGTGCGGATGACAACACCAACAGCGTCTCGCACGGACCCGTACCTGATACCCGGAAAGGAGCCTGATCACATGACCAAGACCAAGATCGAAGTCAAGCGTCGCGAGCTCACCGCCGAAGCGCCGGAGGCGCAGATGGCAATTGCGCTGCCCGCACGCGAGGTGTTCACC
>JACQGX010000171.1 GCA_016199265.1 Chloroflexota bacterium
CTAAGCACCCCGATGGAAGTTCTACGCACCATCTGGCCGGCTCTGTATCTGGCGGAGGCGTGTAAATCCTGCGCACAACTTCTCTCAGGGTGCTTAGGAACTAGGAACTAGGAACTAGGAACTAGGAACTAGGAACTGCTCATGAACGGAGACGCACACGCAGTCCTGATCCGCAGCGGTCGGGTGATCGATCCGGCGAACGGCGTCGACACGACGGCGGATGTGTTGCTGCGCGACGGCGTCGTGGCTGAGGTTGGACCGGGGCTGAGCGCGCCGGCGGGCGCGCGGACGATCGACGCGATGGGCCTGGTGGTGACGCCGGGGTTCGTCGACCTGCACGCGCACCTGCGCGAGCCCGGATTCGAGCACAAAGAGACCATTCGGTCGGGGACCGAGGCGGCTGTGGCCGGCGGCTTTACCAGCGTCTGCTGCATGCCAAACACTGAGCCGGCGCTCGATACGGCGGCGGCGATCGAGTTCGTGCGGCGCACGGCGCGCGCCGCCGGCCTGGCGCGCGTCTACCCCATCGGTGCGATCACACGCGGGCGCAAGGGGCGCGAGCTGAGCGAAATGGCCGAGCTCGCCGCGGCCGGCGCGGTCGCGTTCTCCGACGACGGCGACTGCGTGCACGACACCGGCGTGATGCGCCACGCGCTCGAGTACAGCCTGATCGTGCGCCGCCCGATCGTGCAGCACGCCGAGGACAAGTCGCTTTCGGCGGGCGGCCAGATCAACGAAGGACCGGTCGCCGCCCGGTTGGGGCTAGAAGGGTGGCCGCGGCAAGCGGAGGAGATCGTCGTCGCGCGCGACGTCGAGCTCGCCGCGCTGACCGGCGCACACCTGCACGTGGCGCACGTGAGCGCGGCCGGCTCGCTCGAGTACATCCGGAAGGCGAAGCAGCGCGGGCTGCGCGTCACCGCCGAGGTGACGCCCCATCACCTGACTTTGACCGACCGTCTGGTCGAGGGACACTGGTGGTCGGCGACGGCGTCGCTGCCGCCGTATGACACGAGCACGAAGGTCAATCCGCCGCTGCGTGCCGAAGAGGACGTGGCAGCGCTGCTCGAGGCGCTCAAGGACGGCACGATCAACTGCGTGGCGACCGATCACGCGCCGCACGCCGAGACCGACAAGCACTGCGAATATGCCCTTGCCGCGTTTGGCATCTCGAATATCGAGACGGCGCTCGGCAGCGTGCTGAGCCTGATGCATGCGGGCAAGCTCGACCTGGCGCAGGTGGTCGCTACAATGACCAGCCGGCCCGCAGCGGTCTTCAACCTGCCGGGGGGCACGCTCTCGACCGGTGCGCCGGCAGACGTGGCCGCGTTCGATCCCGATCGGGAGTGGTGCGTCAATCCTCAACAGTTGCGTTCAAAGGGAAAGAACACGCCCCTGGCCGGGCATTTCTTGCGCGGACAGGTGCTTTTCACAGTGGTCGGTGGCGAGGTAGTCTTTGAGCTCGAATAGGCAGAAACTCATCCTGGCGCTCGAGGACGGGCGGCCCTTCTTCGGCTATGCCGTCGGCCCCGGCAATGCCGGCCGGCCGGCGGCGGAAGGCGAGCTCGTCTTTTGCACGGCGATGACTGGCTACCAGGAGGTGTGCTCCGATCCGTCGTACCGGGGGCAGATCGTCGTCCTGACGTACCCGCTGATCGACAACTACGGCATCAACGCCGCCGATCTCGAGTCGACGCGCCCGTGGCTCGAGGCGCTGATCGTCCGCGACTACTGCCGGCAACCGCGCAACTGGCGCGCCAACGGCCAGCTCGCGACCTGGCTCGCCGACTACGGCATTCCCGTTTGCGAAGGCTTTGACACGCGGGCGCTGACGCGCCACCTCCGGACGTTCGGCGCCAAGCGCGCGGTCATCGCACCGCCGCGGGCAGACGCGCTGCCGGCAGAGAACGACGACGCCGGCGCGTGGCTCCACGGGCGCGTACCGGGGACCGACGCCGAGGTCGCGCGGCTCGTCGAGCAGGCCAAGCGCGTCATTCCACTCGAAGAGCAAGCGCTCGTCGCCGAGGTGTCCAAGCCCGAATACGAGCGGCTCGATGCGAGTGTCTGGGCGCCGTTCGCGGAGCCGCGGCACGCCGCGAAGCCGTACCGCGTCGTACTCATCGACTGCGGCGTCAAGCACAACATCCCCCGTTCGCTGATCCGGCGCGGGCTCGAGACGATCATCGTGCCGTACGACGCGACACTCGAGGACATCGAGGCGCTGCGTCCCGACGGAGTAGTGCTCGGCAACGGCCCGGGCGACCCGGGCGGCGACCCGTCGTTGCGGTCGACGATCGAGACGGTGCGCCGCCTGATCGAAGGGCCGGTCAAGCAGCGCGGCCTGCCACTCACGGCGGTGTGTCTCGGCCACCAGGTCCTGGGGCTGGCCATCGGCGGCCGCACGAGCCGGCTGAAGTTCGGCCACCGTGGGGCCAACCATCCGGTCAAGGATCTCCGCAGCGGCCGGGTGTACATCACGTCGCAAAACCATGGGTTCCAAGTCGACGCCGATTCGATCCCGCCGCAGAGCGGGTTCGTCGTGAGCCACGTCAGTCTCAACGACGGCTCGGTCGAGGGGCTCACCCATCGGGAACTGCCCGTCTTTACCGTCCAGTATCACCCCGAAGCAAGTCCCGGTCCGCAGGATAACCAGTACCTCTTCGACCGATTCGTCGACTGCCTAGAGGAGCGGAACCGTGGCTGAGAAGCCCCGCAAGGTCTTGATCATCGGGTCGGGGCCGATCATCATCGGCCAGGCCGCCGAATTCGATTACGCCGGGACGCAGGCGTGCAAGGCCATGCGCGAGGAGGGCGTGCAGAGCGTCCTCGTCAACTCGAACCCGGCGACGATCATGACCGACACTGACGTCGCCGACGCGGTCTACATCGAGCCATTGACCGTCCCGGTCGTCGAGCGCATCATCGCCCGCGAACGGCCCGACGGACTGCTGCCTACCCTGGGCGGGCAGACCGGGCTCAACCTGGCCAAGGACCTGGCAGAGGCCGGCGTGCTCGACAGGTATGGCGTGCGCCTGTTGGGCACACCGCTCGAGGCGATCAAGCGGGCAGAGGACCGCGAGCTCTTCCGCGCGCTGATGCACGAGCTGGGCGAACCGGTGCCGGCTTCGGCGATCGTGCACACGCTCGACGAGGCGCGTGCGTTCGCGCGGGAGATCGGGTTCCCGCTGATCGTCCGGCCGGCGTACACGCTGGGCGGCACGGGCGGCGGCGTGAGCCACGCGTGGGAAGACCTCGAGGAGAAGGTGCAGGCCGGTCTGAGCGCCAGCCCGATCCACCAGATCCTGCTCGAGCGCTCGCTGATCGGGTGGAAAGAGGTCGAATACGAGGTGATGCGGGATGGCGCCGACAACTGCATCACCGTCTGTAATATGGAAAACTTCGACCCGATGGGCGTCCACACGGGCGACTCGATCGTGGTCGCGCCCTCCCAGACGCTGGCCGACCGCGAGTACCAGATGCTCCGCTCGGCCTCGCTCAAGATCATCCGCGCGCTCGGCATCGAAGGCGGCTGCAACATCCAGTTCGGGCTCGATCCCAGGTCGTTCGACTACGTTGTGATCGAGGTCAACCCGCGCGTGTCGCGCTCGTCGGCGCTCGCCTCGAAGGCGACCGGCTATCCGATCGCACGTGTGGCGGCAAAGATCGCCGCCGGCAAGACGCTCGACCAGATCAAGAACGCCGTCACCGGCGAGACGACGGCCGCCTTCGAGCCGGCGCTCGACTACTGCGTGGTCAAGATCCCACGCTGGCCGTTCGACAAGTTCCCGCGCGGCGACCGGACGATCGGTACGCAGATGAAGGCGACCGGCGAGGTCATGGCCATCGAGCGCTCGTTCGAGGCGGCGCTGCAGAAAGCGGTCCGCTCGCTCGAGCTCGGCGGCCGGAGCCTGCTGTGGGAGGACGAGCGATGGCAGACCGAACCGACGAATGACGAAAGACGAATGACGAATGACGAAACAGCGTCCGATGCATCCTTCGTCCTTCGTCCGAAGCCTGCCCTGAGCAGCGTCGAAGGGCCCTTCGTCAAGACCGGGACGAACTCGGCCATTCCCCTTACCATCTGGAGCCACGTCGATACGCCGAGTGACCTGCGGCTGTGGGCACTGATGGCGGCGCTGCGCCGCGGCGCAACGGTGGACGAGTTAAATTGGCGGACTGGCATCGACCGCTGGTTTCTCGACCGGCTGGCGACGATCCAGCAGATGGCGCAGCGGCTGCTGTCGGAGCACCTGACACCGGGGTTGTTGTGGGAGGCCAAGCGGTTGGGTTTCTCGGACGAGCAGATCGCAACGCTCTCCGACGGGGTGCAGGGCCTGCCCGACCGGGTGCGGCAGTTGCGTGCCGCGTGGGGCATCCGCCCGGTGTACAAGATGGTCGACACGTGCGCCGCCGAGTTCGAGGCGCGCACGCCGTACTTCTACTCGACCTACGAGCTCGAGAACGAGGCCGAGCCGATCCGGGAGGCACGCGCGGTCGTGCTCGGCTCGGGCCCCATCCGTATCGGGCAGGGGATCGAGTTCGACTACTGCTCGGTACACTCGGCGTGGGCGCTCGACGAGGCGGGGTGGAAGAGCATCATGATCAACTCCAACCCCGAGACGGTCTCGACCGACTTCGACACGAGCGACCGGCTGTACTTCGAGCCGCTCGACGACGAAAGCGTGTACGAAGTGCTGGCGAACGAGGGGCAGAACGGTCATTCTGGCGATCCACACACGATGCCGCCCGTCATTGCACAGTTTGGCGGCCAGACGGCGATCAACCTCGCCGGGCCGCTCGAGCGGCTGGGCGCGCACGTGATCGGCAGCTCGGTCGCGACGATCGACCTGGCAGAGGACCGGCGCAAGTTCGAGAACTTCCTCGACGATCTGGGCATCCCGCAGCCACCGGGGGCGGGCGTAACGTCGGTCGCCGATGCGCTGACGATCGCGCGGCACATCGGGTACCCGGTGCTGGTGCGGCCGTCATACGTGCTCGGCGGCCGGGCGATGGAGATCATCTCCGGGCCCGACGATCTACAGCGGTATCTTGCCACCGTCGTCACGCCGACCGAGAAGCTGCCGGTGCTGATCGACAAATACCTTCAGGGCAAGGAAGTCGAGATCGACGCCATTTCGGATGGGACCGAGACGCTCATCCCCGGGATTATGGAGCACATCGAGCGCGCGGGCGTGCATTCGGGGGATAGCTTCGCGGTGTATCCGGCGATCAATCTCCCCGAAACGATCGTCGACCAGCTCGTCGACTACACGTCGCGCATCGCGGTGAGTCTCGGCGTCCGCGGGCTGGTCAACGTCCAGTACGTCATCCACCAGGATCAGGTGTACGTGCTCGAAGTCAACCCGCGTTCGAGCCGAACGGTGCCGTTTCTCTCCAAGGTGACCGGCGTGCCGATGGTGCGCCTGGCGACGCACATCCAGCTCGGCAAGACGCTGCGCGAGCTGGGCTACCCCGACGGGTTGTGGCGCCGCCAGAAACTGGTCGCGGTAAAGGCGCCGGTGTTCTCGATGAGCAAGCTGGTGGGAGTGGACACGTACCTTGGGCCGGAAATGAAGAGTACCGGCGAGGTGATGGGCATCGACCGCACGTTCGCGGCGGCGCTCTATAAGGCCATGCTGGGGGCGGGGATCAATCCGACACCGGGCGGGCTGTTGCTCTCGATCGCCGACCGCGACAAGGACGATGCGGTGCCGATCATCAAGCAGTTCGCCGCCGCCGGCTACCGGCTGATCGCGACACCGGGCACGGCGAAGCTGATCGAGTCGCTCGGCCTGCCGGTACGCACGGTCGGCAAGCTGTCCGAAGGCGATTTGTCGATCCTCGAGCTGATCCGCCAGGGCGAGGTCACACTCGTCATCAACACCGTCACCGGCGGCCGGCCGGTCCTGCAGGACGGCTTCGAGATTCGGCGCGCCGCGGCCGAGAGCCGCATCCCCTGCCTGACGTCGCTCGATACTGCCAGTGCGCTTGCCTACTCGCTCACCATCGCCGAAGGCCAGTACGAGGTCCTCCCGCTCACCGAGTACACGCGCCGGCCGAAGTAGACGAGCGGGTGAGTGGGCGAGTGAGCAGTCGGCAGAATGGTACGGTGGCGCCCCATCGTCCCCTCTCCCTTTGGGAGAGGGCTAGGGTGAGGGCGGCCGCCGTCCACAGAAGAACGCCGGAGAGGGCGAGTACGGCCGCCCCCGCAAGCGACGGGCCGACCGAGTGAGTGCGTTTCAGTGGTCCAGTACGTCGAAACCGCCATCGTTGCCGCCTCAGAGCACGTTGCGCCAACCCTCTGGTTGATACACCTTGAGGCGCCACAGATAGCCTCGAATGTTGGGCCGGGACAGTTCGTCATGGTGCGCTGCGCGGATCCGGAGTACCCGACGTTCGACCCGTACCTGCCGCGGGCGTTCTTCGTCTTTGCGGCCGACCGAGCGGCCGGCCGGTTGAGCGTGCTCGTGGAGCGACGGGGGCGCGGCACCGTCTGGCTCTGCGACCGGCAGTCGGGGGATCACGTACGCGTGTTTGGCCCTGCCGGGCGGGGGGTGCGGCTGGCGCGGCTCACGCGGCATCTGCTGCTGCTGGCAGATGGACCAATCGCGGTTGCCGGATTGGCGCTCCTCGCGTCGGAATCGGCTCGGAGGGGTGCATCGGTCACGCTGGTGGAGAACATTGCTGCCGGCGGTGGGGTGCCACCACACCTGCTGCATCCAGATATTGAGTACCGGGGAACGTCGCCAGAGGCTGGCGGCCTACTTGGCGAATTGCCCGGTCTCCTGCCCTGGGCGGACGAAGTCGTCATCGCCGCTCCCGAATCGCTACTCGAAACGGTTTCTTCGCTGCGTCGCGCGCGACACGAGCCGTTTACTCTCTACGGCAACGTTCCGATCCAGGCGTTACCGCTGGCGTGTACATCAGCTACGTCAACTACGTCGACGCTGGCTGAAACTGGAAGTTCAGACAGACGAGGCGGCGGCGATTATCTACCCTGCGGTACAGGCACGTGCGGCGCGTGCGTCGTCGCCACGCGCTCAGGCGAGCACCTCTTCTGCCGCGAGGGACCGGCCTTCCCCCTCGAGGCGCTGCGCTTCGAGCACGTTGCGGACGAGGAAGACGTCGATGCCGCAGACGGCGACCGTGTCGACTGAAGCGCGCGAGGCAGGCCGAGTGGCCACCGCCACCGAAACTAAGTAGGCGCTGGTAAGTTCGCAAGTGGTGTGGCATCCTCTGGGGCGGAGGTGTCGCATGAGTGCGGAGCAGGCGGTGGCGCTGGCGCCGGTGGGGCCGGTGGAGGCGTGGGACGAGTGGGTGGGGGTCGCCCGGGAGCTACGGGCGGCGGTCGAGGCGGCGCTGCGGCGACGGAACCTGGGGCCGCGGGCACGCGAGCGGCTGGAGATGGTCAAAGGGGTCGCGCTGGGGCAGTCGCTGGCGGAGGTCGCGCGGTGGAGCGGGCGGTCGGCGCGGACCGTGCGGCGCTGGCTGGGGGCGTTCGCCCGTGGCGGCCTGGGGGAGGGCGGCGTGGGGGCGGCGCTGGCGGCGGTGGCCGACGCGCCCCGGGCGGGCCGACCGGTGCGGGCGGATGCCGCGTACCTGGCCGCGCTGGAGCGGGCGGTGGCCACACCGCCGCGCGACCTGGGGCTGCTCTTCGACGTGTGGACGAGCGACCGGCTGAGTGCGTATCTGGCCGAGACGACAGGCGTGCGGATCGCCCCTGGCTGGGTGCGGGCGCTGCTGGCGCGCCAGCGCTACCGCACCGGGCGCCCCAAACACACCCTGGGGCACCTGCAAGACGCCGCCGCGCGGACCGCCGGTGAGCAGGAGCTCGAGGCGGTGGAAAAAAAAGGTGCAGGCGGCCGCGGACGAGTACGAGCTGCACTACCAGGATGAAACCCACCTGGAAACCAACCCCTACCTCAGCCGGGTGTGGCACCCGATCGGGCAGCAGCCGACCGTGCCCGCCGCCGGCACCAACCGGCGGCTCACCTGTTTCGGCAGCGTCGAGGCGTTCGGCCGGGGGCGCGTGGAGGTGCTCGACGCGGCGCAAGACTCGGCGGCGTTCGTCCGCTCTCTGGAGGCGCTCGACGCCCGGCACGCCGCCACCGGCCGCCAGATCTCCCTCGTGCTGGATAACGGCTCCTGCCACACCAGCAAGACCAGCCGCGCGGCGTTGGCCGCCCGCGCCGCGTGGCGGCACGTCAGCTGGCTGGCGCCCTACTGCCCGAATCTCAACAAGAAGGAACGCGAGTGGCGCACGCTCAAGCGCGACGTGCGCGGTCACCTCGCCCGCTCGCTGCGTGCCTTCGTGGACGAACTCCTCGCCGGCCTGCACCGGCTGGGCGGCGCGCGCTGCGACATCGTCGACCACGTGCCCCAGTGGTTCCTCGACGGCCACCGCCGCCCGCCGACTGGCCGCCCACCAGGACGCCCCAAGGGCGCCAAGGACTCCTCCAGGCGCACCGTCCGCCGCAAGAAGTTAGCAGCGAATACTTAGCGCCAATATGCGCACCGGTTACCTCCTGGCGCTCACCGCGGTCACGCTCTTCAGCACCAGCCCGGTGCTCATCCGTTGGGCGGAAGGTATTAGCGCCGTCGAGATCACTTTCTGGCGCCTGTTTCTCGCCGCGCTCACAGTGACCGTGTTCGGCTTCGTCACCGGCCGGCGTGTACGGTGGTTCCAACTGCCCCACCGGCGGTTCGCGGTGTATGGCGTCGTCATCGCTTTGCACTTCTTCTTCTACATCGCCTCGCTCTTCTTCACGAGCGTGGCGCACTCGCTTGCGCTGGTCTACACCGCGCCGGTGTTCATCGCCATTCTCTCGCGTCTGCTCCTGGGCGAGGCGCTTTCACCTCGACGTTGGCTGGGAATCGCGCTGGCCATCGCCGGCGTTGCTGTTCTGGCAGGTTTTGAGCCGGAGATCACGGTGCGCGGGTTGATCGGGGACACGCTCGCCATTGGCTCGGCAGTCACGTTCGCCATCTATTCGGTCGTCGGCCGCGCGAGTCGTGCTACCTATGAACTCTTCGACTACGCCGCCGGCGTCTACGGCTGGGGCGCCCTCTGGATCCTGCCCCTCGCCATCTGGTTTGCGCCTGCGAGCGCGTACGATACGCCCGGCACGCTCGCCGTGCTCGGCCTGGGTATCGGCCCACTCGGCGCGGGGCACACGCTGTACAACGCCGCGCTCCGCCGCGCCCCCGCGACGTTCGTCAACCTGATCGCTACGCTCGAAGTCGTGGGCGGCGTCGCGCTCAGCGCGCTGTTACTCGGCGAGTTCCCCAGCCCAACATCGCTCGCCGGCGCCGCGATCGTGCTAGCCGGCATCTTGATCGTGATACTGTAAGAGACAGTCCGGCCCGCGAAACATCGCAGGCCGCCCACCCGTTAAGACACGGTGGGCCGTGCTGCGGGCTACATGGTGGCAGGTGGCGCTATCGCCTTGATCACGGCGATGTACACCGCGGCGCCCGCGGTACTGCGCCGCGACACATTACCGTCCGTCTACCTGCTGGCCGTCCTCGTGGCCGGTTTTCGGTGGGGTGCCGGTCCTACCACCTGCGCCGCGATTGTTGCAGCGCTTGCGCTCGACTGGTTCTTTCTCGATCCCGCTGGCACGCTGGCCATCTACCATCCCGCGGACGGAATCACGTTGGTCAGCTCGCTCGCGATCTGGCTCGCGGCGGGTCATCTCGCTGCCGGCGCTCGCAGGCGCGTAGGCGCCGCGGAGCAGCGCGAGCGCGAGGCGCGGGTGCTGCACGTCGCGGGCAGGCTTCTCGGCACGCCAGAGCAGCTCGACCAGAATGTGGCAGCGCTCGCGGAGTACCTGTGTGCCGAGCTCGGTACGCAGGCCTGCAGAGTCACTGCACCGGATGTGACGCCGACCGAAACCGATCTTGACACTTCCAACGCTACCGACCCGATCGGTGCCAGCCTCGTCCCACTCCGCATTGGCGATCGGCATCTGGGTACGCTCTGTCTGGCCCTGCCGCCGAGGACACGGCGCTGGACGCGCGACGAAGCGCGGCTGATCGAGGCCATTGCCGACCAGGTGGCCCTGGCCATGGAGCGCGACCGCGTGCGCCGGGAACTCAGCGAATTGGAGATGTTGCGGCGAACAGAGGCGGTCAGGCAGGCGGTCCTCGCCGCCGGCGCCGCCGACCTGCAGTCGGCGGCCAGACTGCGAGTCGTGTTCGCGCGCTTGCGTGCCACATTGCGCCGCGCCGGCCAGACCGACGCAAACGCCCGTCGCCATGAGACTACCCTACAATCTGCGGGTGAAAGAAAGAAACCGCCGGTTGGGGCCGAGTACGGTCGATTGGAGAAGTGAATGATGACGGGTGTGCGACATCGGGGGTTGTTTGCCATCCCGGTGACGCCGTTTACGGAAGATGGCGCGCTCGACGAGGCATCGCTCCGCCGGGTGATCGCCTTCTGCATTGAGGCAGGGACGCACGGTATCGTGACGCCGGTGAACGCCAGCGAGTTCACGACACTCACGCCTGAGGAACGGCGCACCGTCATTCGGATTGCCGTCGAGGAAACGGAGCGGGCGGGTGCAAAGGACCGCGTACCGGTCGTCGCCGGCGTCTGCGCCCGAACGACACCCGAAGCGGTGGAGTACGCCCGGTTTGCGCAGGATACCGGTGCCGATGCGGTGATCTCGATGCCGGCCTACGATCCGCCGCTCGACGAGCAAGGGAGCTTCGATTTCTTCGCCGCACTGGCGGGTGCCGTCGACGTACCGATCTACATCCAGAACCACGAGCGCGTCGGCGGCCCGAGCACGCCCGGCGCGCCGATGTCCCCCGAGTTACTGGCGCAGCTCTGCCGCGAGATCGACGACGTGCGCTACATCAAAGAGGAGTCGCTCAACACCGGGCAGAAGATCGTCCGGACGCGCGACCTGGCCGGCGACGCCTGCCACGGCATCATGGGCGGCAAGGCGGGGCGGTACGTGCTCGACGAGTACCGGCGCGGCGCGTGCGGCACGATGCCCGCCTGCGAGAGCGCCGACGTGCACGCGCAGATCTGGAACGCGCTCGACGCCGGCCGGCACGCCGACGCGCGCCGGCTGTTCACCCAATTGCTGCCACTGCTCAACTACGAAGCGCAGTACGGCACCGCGGTCTACAAAGAGGTGATGTACCGGCGCCGCATCATCGCTTCGCCCTACAAGCGCCTAACCGGCCTCAGTCTGGATCGCTACGATCACGAAGAGCTCGACGTCATCTTGGACGAGCTGTCACCGCTGTTCACGGTGAAGACGCCGACGCGGCGGCCATAGCGGACCCCACTCCCGGCCCCTCCCCGGCGCAGGGAGGGGGGTCTTTCTACCATGGCAAGTGACACTCATCATAGGCAGCAGCGTCTCGACCGGACGGGCGTTCGGCCGGCACAGGGCGTTATCGCCGGCCAGCAGGTCGGGCGGACGAAGCTTGAAGCCGCCAGGCGACTCCGCAGGGAGTCAACACCGGCTGAGCGCGTACTTTGGGAGCGAATACGGGGTCACCGACTGTTCGGAATGGGCTTTCGACGGCAGCAGATCATCGGTCGCTTCATTGTCGACTTCTACTGCCACGCCGCCGCCCCAGTAATCGAGGTCGATGGAGCCGTACATGCGGCGCAGGCTGATGCCGATGCTGAACGCGATGCCATCCTGGCCTCACGAGGTCTTCGCATCCTTCGTTTCGCATACGACGAAGTCCTCACCGACATTGACTCCGTGCTGGCCCGAATCGCTGCCTTTGGGACGCGCCATCGAGCGACGCAGTATCGAGCGAACGCAGCCAGACCGGCACAACTATCCCGCATCAACGGAAACTCCCCTCCCCGACGCGGGGAGGGGATGGGGGTGGGGTTCGCTACGGCCGCTATGGACTCTTCCGCCGATGAGCGTTATGATCCATGCTAATGCCAGTC
>JACQGX010000172.1 GCA_016199265.1 Chloroflexota bacterium
GACGACTTCCACCTCTCCATGTACCACGAGCGGGGACCTTCGACCACGCCCCTGAGGAGCACCTGCCGGCCGCCCCGCCACCCCGCGGCCGGCGCTCGACGCCTGCCTGCTCCCCGGGTCCCGACAACTGAATGACCCTAGCGGCCGGGCCACTGCTCCCGCCGCCCTTAGCCGCGCCGCAACGGCATCCAAGAAGGCGCGCGCACCAGCCTCTTCCCGCGAGACACGTCCATCGCCGAGCGTAGCGCCTTCGGGAAGTACGTGCAACAGAACCACTTCGGTGTCAAACGCCCGCGCGTACTTCGCGGCCACGTCGAGTTTCGCTTCACCCAGCGGCGACAGGCTGAGCGGCACGACGATGCGGCCGTGTTTCTCTCCATTAGTCGACTGGTAGGTCATGACTTGTCTCTCCATCTGGGGTGGCACCGACTCGCCCCCCTGGAGCAATGTACCCGAGGGCTCGGCTGCTCGCATCGGACGAAACGCCCAAACATGCGCCGGCCAGCCTGTGTCGACGGTACATCAGCCAGTGTCTGAGGAGAGTAGCTCACGCTCGATTCGCTCACGAATGGCATCACGGACGGCACGGTAGACGGCGAGCTGCTCGGCTTCGGTGCCAACGGCCTTTGAGGGATCGAGGAGGCTCCAGTGCCGCCGTTCCTTCGCCCCAGGAAAGACCGGGCACGCCTCGTTCGCCTCGTCGCAGACCGTGATCACCAGATCGAAGGGTTCGCCCAGGTAGCGATCGAGCGACTTGCTCTGCTGTTGGGAGATGTCGACGCCGAGCTCGACCGTCGCGCGTATCGCCAGCGGGCGGACGTGTGTGGCTTGGGTGCCGGCGGAATGCACCTCAAAGCGATCGCTGCCGAGGTGCCGTAGCAGGCCCTCGGCCATCTGGCTGCGCGCCGAATTGTGCGTGCACAGGAACAGCACGCGGCGGCGTTTGCCCATCATTTGCCGGCTCACCTCCTTTCCAGAGCGCCAGTAGTCGGTAGGCAGTAGGCAGTAGGCAGTAGGCAGTAGGCAGTAGGCAGTAGGCAGTAGTCGGTGGCTCGTTCCATTCGCCCGGCCGGCGCGGGACTGCCTACCGCCTACTGCCTACTGGCCTAGCCAAACCGGCCGGTGATGTACGCCTCGGTCCGCTCGTCCTTGGGCGCGGTGAACAGCTCGGCCGTCTCACCGTATTCGACCAGGCGGCCGATGCGGTCGTCTGCGGCGAGCAGGAAGGCGGTGAAGTCGGAGACGCGCGACGCCTGCTGCATGTTGTGCGTCACGATGGCGATGGTGTACTCACGCTTGAGCTCGGTGATCAGCGCCTCGATCTTGTACGTCGCGATCGGATCGAGGGCAGAGCAGGGCTCGTCCATCAGCAAGACGCGCGGCGCCATTGCCAGCGCGCGCGCGATGCACAGCCGCTGCTGCTGGCCGCCGGAAAGGGAAACTCCCGACTGCTTGAGCTTGTCCTTGACCTCGTCCCAGAGCGCCGCCTGGCGCAAGCATCGCTCGACCGTCTCGTCGAGTACGGCCTTGCTCGGCGCCTTCGTCAGCTTCAGGCCGGCGACCACGTTGTCGTAGATCGACATCGAAGGGAACGGATTGGGCTTCTGGAAGACCATGCCGACGTGGCGCCGGACTTGCACTGGGTCTACCCCGGGAGCATAGATGTCGTGTCTGTCGAGCAGCACACGGCCGGAGACGCGCGGCGCGCCCGGCGTGACCTCATGCATGCGGTTCAGACAACGAACTAAGGTGCTCTTGCCACAGCCAGACGGGCCGATGATCGCCGTGACCGCCCGCGGTTTGATGTCCAGCGTAATGTCGTGCACCGCCAGGTGGTTGCCGTACCACGCCGACAGCGATTCGACGCGCATGGCATGGCCCCCTATCGCCGCGTCGGACGCTGCGCGTTCCTTCCATGCGGCGGCCGGCACGGCCAGCGCCGGAATAAGCGGCCCCATACGGCGGGCGTCCGTGGCTTCAATCGTCATGCCAGTTTCTTCCCCCTCGTAGCCAGTCGGGTAAGTACACTCAGGATGCCGATGACGGCGATGAGCACCAGCGAAGCGCCCCAGGCCTTCGTGTGCCAGTCGTCATACGGCGCGACGGCGTAGTTGTAGATCTGGATGGGCAGCGCCGCCGTCGGCTGTGACAGATTCCAGTTGAAGAACATATTGCCCAGCGTCGTGAGCAGCAGCGGTGCCGTTTCCCCGCCGGCGCGGGCGAGGGCGAGCACCACACCCGTGATGATCCCGGCGCGAGCGCTCGGCAACACGACGCTCAGCACCACGCGCCACTGCGGCACGCCGAGCGCCAGCGCGGCCTCGCGTAACGTATGCGGCACCAGCCGCAGCATCGCCTCGACGGTGCGGACGATGATCGGAACCATGATGATAGCGAGCGCCGCCGCACCGGCAAGCCCCGAGAAATGCCCGATCACGTGCCGCACGAGCAGCGCCCAGATGAAGACGCCGACCACAATCGACGGCAGGCCCGCTACCAGGTCGCCGCAGAACCGAACCGCATCTGCGAAGCGGCCGCGCCCGAACTCCGAGAGGTAGATGCCTGCGCCGAGGCCGATTGGCACGCCTATAGTGGAGGCAACGCCGAGCAGCACGAGGCTGCCGGCAATCGCGGGACCAACGCCACCACCGGGCTCGCCGTAGGGCAGCGGGCGCTGTGTGAAAAACGGCCAGTTGATCGCCGGCAGTCCGCGCCAGATGACGTACCCCAGGATAATCCAGAGGACCGCCACCGCACCGAGTGCCGCGAGCCCGACGAGCACCGCCATCAGCCGTGCCACCCCGCGCCGCACTTGGTAACGGGCGTCGGCCTCGAAGATACTCCGTCCCCCTGGAGGGTACGCCGGTGCAAGTGGTGGTGCGTAGGTGTCGCTAGACAAGTACACCTCCTAGCGCCGCCGGGTCGCCGCGTCCAATCTGCCACACGAGCAGGCGGGCGACGATGTTAACGGCGATCGACACGAGCAAGAGGACGAGCGCCACCTCGACAATCGCGCTGAAGTAGATGGCGGTGTCGGCCTCGGTAAACTGGTTGGCAATTGCGCTGGCCATGGTGTAGCCCGGAGTAAACAGCGAGCCCGTAATCGCGCGCGACGAGTTGCCGATGACCATCGTGACGGCCATCGTCTCGCCCAGAGCACGCGCGAGGCCGAGAATGGCGGCACCGGCGATGCCGGCGCGCGCGTACGGCAGCACCGCGTGCCGCAGGCTCTCCCAGCGCGTCGCGCCGAGCGCGAGCATGCCCTCTCGCTGTGCCGGCGGCACCGCCAGGATAACTTCTCGCGAGATGGCCATGATCGTCGGGACGATCATGATGGCCAGGATCACGCCGCCCGTGAGCAGGTCCTTCCCAATCGGCGCGCCTTGGAAGAGGATGCCGACGACGGGGATGGGGCCGAAGATCCGCTGGAGCGCCGGCTCGACTGTCGTGCGCATCACCGGCGTCAGGACAAAGAAGCCCCACAACCCATAGATGATGCTGGGGATCGCCGCGAGCAGCTCAATCGTGAACGACACCGGTGTGCGTATCCACGCCGGTGCGTACTCGGCCACGTAGAGCGCTGCGCCGACCGCGATCGGTCCTGCCAGCACGAGCGCGACCGCGCTGGTCACCAGCGTGCCGTAGATGTAGGGCAGGGCGCCGAACTGCTCCTTGACGTTGTCCCACACCGAGCTCGTGGCGAAAGCGATCCCATAGCGCACGAGCGACTCCCGCGAGTCCACCACCAGCAGAACGAACAGCGCGGCGAGCACCACCAGGATGCTCGCCGCTGCCGCGACGCTCGACGTTTGAAAAAGGAAATCGCCCCACCGGAGAGACACGGTCCCGCCGGTGCCAAAGTCGGGTGGATCGGAGGGATTGTCGTGATTGTATGGTGCGGATCGAGCGGTCTGCGCGCTACTTGTTCGGGAAGGCGGGCTTGCCATTCACTAAGATCCCTTTGATCTTCTCTTCGCCCCTCTTGATGATCTCGAGCGGCAGTGGCGCGTAGCCGAGATCGCCGTTGAACTTCTGGCCGTCGTGCGTTGCCCACCACAGCATGCGGCTCAGCGCAATGGCTTTTGGTTCTTCGGCCATGTTCTTGTAGGCCAGGATCCACGTGAAGCCGGAGATCGGATAGCTTTCCGGCCCCGCGGCATTGACGATCGAGGCTCGGAGATCGGGAGCGATAGTCGATGCTACACCAGCGGCCGCTTCCGTCACGGTCTCTAGGTTCGGGTCGACGAACTGCCCGTCCTTGTTCTTGATCTGCGCGACGCCGAGCTTGTTCTGGAGGGCGTAAATCAGCTCGACGTACCCAATCGAGTACGGGTTCTGCTTCACTTCGCCGGCCACGCCCTCGTTCCCCTTGCCACCCAGCCCCTTGGGCCAGTTAACGCTTGTCGCGAAGCCGACCTTTTCCTTCCACGTCGGGCTCACGCTGGAGAGGTAGTCGGTAAAGATGTACGTCGTGCCGGACCCATCCGAACGGTGGACGACGACAATGTCCTTGTCCGGCAGATTGACGCCCGAGTTGTCGGCCTTGAGCTTGGGGTCACTCCACTTGGTGATCTCGCCCAGGAAGATCGCGGCGAGTGTCTCCGGCGACAAGCGGAGCTTAGTGCTGGCCGGCACTTCGGGGATGTTGTACGTCGCCACCACGGCGCCGAGTGCGGTGGGGATGTGGAAGATGTCGCCACCCTTGGTGGCGGAGAGCTGCTCGTTGGTCATTGGGCCGTCGGTCGCGCCGAAGTCGACCGTCTTGTCGGAGATCGACTTGATACCGCCGCCCGACCCGATCGATTGGTAGTTGACCTGAACACCTGTCAGCCGATGGTACTCGGTGAACCACTTGGAGTAGAGTGCCGCCGGGAAGGTTGCGCCGGCTCCCGTGAGCTGCTTGGCTTCGCCCGGATACGGCCCGGCGATGCTGCCGCTGCCCGGGATCGCGGCGGCCGCCTGCGTCGAGGCAGCGCCGGATGTTGGCGCGGGCGCCGTGCGCGGCGTTGCCGTCTGGTCGGCGCCGCACGCGGCAAGTGCGGCCGCTCCAGCCGCGCCGCCAATCACGCCGAACCACCTGCGGCGTGTGCCGGCGAACCGTCCGTTCGAGTCGAGATGCTTCAAAGACACCTCCTGCTCCTTCTTCTGCTCTTCCATGTTTTGTCCTACACTCCAACTATCGGTGATGCTCTTTAGCGGGCGCTTAATGGCAGATTAAGGGGAGATTAACGCGCAGTTCGTGTAAGGGAGCGGCCGCCACGGCCCTCCCGGTGGCGGGCTAGGCGCCAGCCGCCCCGCCGAGCAAGCTCCCAACGCAGCTCGCCTCACCGTCTAGGGAACGCGCCAGGCGTACTCGCTTCGAGCGACGCCTCCGGGGAGGTTCTCTCCCCGGAGGCTGCGTCTCTCCGCGAGTGAGAGATCTTCACGAGGGCCGGTTGGGCACCGTGAGGCGGAATGTGGCGCCCTGGCCGGGCGTGCTCTCCACCCAGAGGCGGCCACCGTGCAGCTCCACGAACGCGCGCGCAATCGCCAGGCCCAGGCCGCTGCCTGAGGCCGGCGCCCGCCGCTGTCCGGCCGCCGCCGGCGAGCCCTGCACCCGGTAGAAGCGCTCGAAGATGCGCCCGTGCTCGTCCGGCGGGATGCCGGGGCCGTCGTCGGCCACCGCCACCTCGACGGCTTCCGGCCCCGGCACCAGCCGCACGAGGATCGCGCCGCCCTCGCGCCCGTACGTGTGGGCGTTGCTCAGCAGATTGAGCAGCACGCGTTCGAGCCGCGGGGCGTCGACCTCGACCACGACCGGCTCGGGCGGCACGATCACCTCGAGCTGCTGCCCGCGCGTCTGCGCCAGCGCCTCGACCACGCCGGCCGTCCGGAGCACGAGGGCGCGCAGGTCGTGCGGCGCCGGCTCGAGCCGGAGGCGCCCGGCCTCGAGCCGCGTCAGCTCGAGCAGGTCGGCCACCAGCCGCTCGAGCCGGTCGGTGGC
>JACQGX010000187.1 GCA_016199265.1 Chloroflexota bacterium
CACGCCGAGCGCAAAGGCGAGGAAGCCGAATACCTGGAACACCGCCGTCAAAATGACGTTGACGAACGCCGCCGGCAGCAGCACCTTCCACGCCAGGTCCATAAGCTGATCGACGCGCAGGCGTGGCAGCGTGAAGCGCGCCCACTGGATCAGAACGATCAGCGTCATCGTTTTGCCCAAGAACCACAACGCCCCGAGCTCCGGCAGAAAGTCGATCCCCGGCAGGAACTGCCAGCCGCCGAGGAAGAGCGCCGTCACCAGCGCCGAGTTGAGCAACACGGCAGCGAACTCCGCGAGGAAGAACATTCCCCAGCGCATGCCGCTGTACTCGATGAACGGCCCGCCGACGATTTCCGATTCGGCGATGGCGATGTCGAACGGCGTGCGGCTCATCTCGGCCATCGACGCCGCGAAGAACACCAGGAAGCCAATCGGTTGCAGGAAAGCGAACCACAGCGTGCGCCGCTGTACGTCGACGATTTCGGTGAGGCTTAGGCTCTCGGCCAACATGCCCACACCGAGCAGCGCCACAACCATCGGCAGTTCGTAGCTGATGAGCTGCGCCACGACCCGCGCCGCGCCGAGCAGCGAGTACTTGTTGCCCGACGACCAGCCCGCCATGACCATGCCCAAGCTCTGCAGCGCCGGGATGGCGACGATGTAGAGCAGCCCCAGGTCGAAGGGACGTAGGACCAGATTCTGGAACGGGAACAGCGGCCCCCAGGGAATAACCAGAAACGTCAGGAAGACCGGGATGAACACCATGTACGGCGCTATTTTGAAGACGCGCCGGTCCGCCACGGTGGGCATCAGGTCTTCCTTCGTGAGCAGTTTGAGCACGTCCGCCGGGCTCTGCAATGTGCCGTGCGGCCCCACGTGCAGCGGCCCGCGACGCAACTGGATGTGCCCGCCCACCTTGCGTTCGAGCCAGATCTCGAACATCACGAAAAAGAGGACGAAGTTGAGCAGCGCGAACAGCCCAAGGAAGTCGGCGAGCGAAAACCCGGCAAACAGCGGCGCCACGAGAAACCCCGGCATCCAGTCCGGCACCGGCAACAACTGAATCTCTCTACTCATCGCGTCTCCAAGATTCGTCATCTACGCGCCTCGCTCCTCATTCCTTCGCCTTTCGTCCGGACCGGCACCCACTGAGCCTTAGACAAAAGCCAAGGTGGGCCTCACACGTATCCTCACTTTGCACTTTGCACTTGGTATGGCTACCGATCCACCTCGCCGAGCACGATGTCGATCGACCCGAGCGCCAGCACCGCGTCGGCGACGTAGGCGCCGACGACCATTTCGTTGAGCGCCTGAAGATTCACGAAGCACGGGGAGCGGTATTTCACACGGTACGGCGCCGGGCTGCGTCCATCGGAGACGAGGTAGACGCCGAACTCACCGCGCGAGTTCTCGATCCGTTGGTACACGTCACCTTTTGCCGGCCGGAGCGCTTTCGGCGCGTTCCCCATCACCGGCCCACCGGGCAACTCCTTGAGCGCCTGCTCGGCGATGTACAGGCTCTGATACATCTCCTCGAGCCGGATCAAGTAGCGCTCGTAGCAGTCGCCCCGCGTGCCGATCGGAATCTCGAAGTCGAAGCGGTCGTAGATCGAGTAAGGCTCGAGCCGCCGCACGTCATAGGGCACGCCCGTCGCGCGCAGCACCGGCCCGGAGACGCCCAGATCGATCGCACGCTCGGCGTCGATCACGGCAATGCCGCGCGTACGCGCCAAGAAGACCTCGTTCTGTGTAAGCAGGCGGTCGAAGTCGCCGAAGGCGCGGAGCGCCGTCTCGCGAATGCGCCGCACGCGATCGACGAAGTCGACCGGCACGTCTTCTCGCAGCCCACCGGGCCGGTAGTAGTTGGGGAACATGCGCGCCCCGCCGACCGCCTCGAAGAGCTGCTGGATCTCCTCTCGCAGCGCAAAGGCGTACATAAACGGCGTCGTCGCGCCGGTATCGGCGCCAAACGCGCCGTAGAACATGCAGTGCGACACGATGCGCGTCAACTCGCCCAAGATGACGCGCAGGTATTCGGCGCGTTCCGGCACCTGGATGTTCGCGAGCTTCTCGACCGCCATGACGTAGGCGTGCTCGTTAAGCATCGCCGAAAGATAGTCCGTCCGGTCGAGAGGGATGATCGCCTTGCGGTAGCCCTCGACGTCGCCGGATTCACCCAGCTTCTCGGCGCCGCGGTGGAGGTAGCCGATGTACGGCTCGGCCGCCTTGACGCGCTCGCCCTCGAGGGTGAGCACCATGCGGAACACGCCGTGCGTGCTGGGGTGCTGCGGCCCCATATTGATCGTCATCTCGACGGTTTCGAGATTTCGCTCTTCGACTACCGGTGGCTCGCTCGGTGCCAGCGTATCCAGTTCCAGCTCCGCCGTCTCAACTGCCATTCAAACCTGCCTCAATCTGGCCCTCTCACTGTTCACCGCAGAGACGTAGAGAGCGCAGAGAGAGAAATCTTGAACTCTGCGTAATCTCTCTGCGTCTCTGCGTCTCTGTGGTGAAAGCGAACGTCTGCACTTCGTACTACTCTTCTTCGGGGAAACCGAAAATGCCCGGTGGCTCCTTGGGGCGCAAGGGAAACCGCTTGAGCAGAATCGGTCCCGGCACGATGCGGCCTTCGTCGTCCTTCTCGAGGAGGAGTGGTTCGAGGTGTGGATGACCGTCGAAGCCGATGTTGAACATCTCGGCCGTTTCGCGCTCGTGCCAGTTGGCCCCGGCCCACACCGCCGTCACCGTGGGCAGACTCTGCCCCTCGCCGGGAAGACGCGCCTTGAGCACGCACTTCTGCTGCAACCGCGTACTGAAGAGATGGTAGACGACCTCGATCCCTTCTGCCTGGTAGTCCACGCCCGACAGACAGCGCAGGTAGTCGAACCGCAGCAGCTCATGCTCCTTGGCGCGGCGCGCTACCTCCTGGATGCGCTCGGGCGGCACGGTGCACGTCACCTCGTCGACGGCCGTGCCAAACTGCGGGTTCAGGTCACCGAGCACCTGCTCGAGCCGCCGCCGCACTTCCGCCATCGGCCGCAGCCCGGGTGCCTCCCGCACAACGGGGCCCGCGGGTGCGCGGCCGGCCGGGCGCGCCGCCCCCCCGGCCGTCGCGGCCGCGCCGGGTACCGGCCGCGGCGGAGCCGGGCGCGCCCCGGCAGCCACCGGTGGCGCCGCGGCGGCCGGACGAGCCGGAGCCGCCGGAGCAGGAGCCGCGGCTGGGGCACGTGCGGCAGGTGCCGTAGGTGCAGTTACCGGCGCCGCGGTGGCTGCCGGCCCGGCGGCACGCCCCGGGCGCTCGATGATCCGCGCCGGCGTCCCGTCGTTTGCACACTGATTGCCGTTGTCACGCCAGCACTGCGCGTGGTGGGGTGTGTAGCACTTGGGACACAGGACGGCCTCGTTGCCCTCGGCGATCGTGTTGCCACATTTCGGGCACACGACGCCCAGCCACTTCGAATTCGGCAGCGTCTGCCGCAGCGAGATCGCCGCCCCAGGCGGTGGACTCTGGCTCACGCTCGTTGCTCCATATGGTGGGAACGGAGTTCACCGCAGAGACGCAGAGACGCAGAGACGCAGAGACGCAGAGACGGCGCAGAGAGCGTAGAGGATACTTTCTGACCTCTGTGATCTCTGCGTAATCTCTGCGTCTCTGCGTCTCTGCGTCTCTGCGGTGAAAAACACGCCGCTCACTTAGCCAGCCGCTTCCTAGGTCACGCCTTCGCCGGCGAGCACCAGCTCGAGGTCCGGGTTGGGCCGCCGGCCTTCACTTGCCTGGCGCATGATCTTTTCTTGCAGCTTGAGGATGCCGTGCATCAGCGCCTCCGGCCGCGGCGGGCAGCCGCCGATGTATACGTCAACCGGGATCACTTGATCGACGCCCTGCACCACCGTGGGGTAGCGGTAGTACGGCCCGCCACACGTGGCGCACCCGCCCATCGAGATGACCCACTTGGGCTCGGGCATCTGGTCGTACAGCGTCTTAACCGCCGGCGCCATCTTGGTGGTGACCGTTCCGGAGACGATCATCAGGTCTGACTGGCGGGGCGTCGCACCCACCTGACCGATGAGCCCAAAGCGGTCGAGGTCGTGCTTGGCCATGAACGTCGAGATCATCTCGATCGCGCAGCACGCCAGGCCGAACGTCATCGGCCACAGGCTGCTCTTACGCGCCCACTGAAAGAGCTGGTCGACGGTGGTCGTGACGACCCCCTGTGGCAGCCGAGCGTACAGATTCTCTGGCTGCGGACTAAACGGCACCGGCGCCGGTACCGCCGTCTGATTGCCGGCGAGCACGGCGTCTTGCGGTAGGCTTATTCCCACTGTAGTACCCCCTTCCTCCAAGCGTACGCTAGACCGAACAGCAGTATCGCCAGGAAGAGCATCATTTCCCAAAAAGCGAACGGCCCGAGACGGCGGAAGATCACCGCCCACGGGAAGAGAAAGACGGCCTCGATCTCGAAAATCAGGAAGAGAATGGCGAAGAGATAGTAGCGCAGGTTCATCTGGCTCCATCCCTGGCCGATCGGCGTCATGCCACACTCGTAGATCGCCTCTTTGGTGCGGCCGCGGATGCGCGGCGCCAGCAGATTGGCGACGAACAGCGTCGACGCGACGAAGATCACGCCGATGATCGCCCCGATGATCACCGGCGAATACGTGGCGGCGTAAGAGTATGCTGCCTCAGCTTCCATCGAGCTCTCGCCCCTTCCTTCCGCTTGTACATTTTCTCACAAAGTCACCGGCAGGTGTCGAAGCACGGTTCCGCAGCACGCAACTGCGCTCCCCTCGATCGAGAGCCGGTATCATCTGGAACGGCAAGGCAGGCTGCGTTTCCCGCGGCCGTCGATTTCTACTGCATCTGACTCGTGGACCCGAGCAGGAGGAGCAAGATGCCGGAAGCGTCTCAGGATACTACACAGGATAGAACACACGGGCAGCAAGCGCAGACGCCGCTGGCTGCCACCGCGCCGGTGGTCGCAATTGTCATGGGGAGCGACTCTGACCTGGAGCTGATGCGTCCGGCCTACGATGCGCTGCGGGAGTTCGGCATTCCGGCGGAGGTGCGAGTCATCTCTGCCCATCGCACGCCCGACGATGCGCTTGCGCTCGCCCGCGGTGCAGCCGCTCGCGGTATTCGGGTGATTATTGCCGGGGCAGGATGGGCAGCGCACTTGGCCGGTGTGCTGGCTGCAGCCACGCCGCTGCCCGTCATCGGCGTACCGATCGGCTCCTCGCCTCTCTCTGGGTTCGATTCCCTGCTCGCCGTCGCGCAGATGCCCTCGGGCGTCCCGGTGGCGACCGTGGCCGTCAACGGCGCGCGCAACGCCGGCCTCCTGGCCATTCGCATTCTTGCCGCGTCGGACGAGACACTTCGTGCGCACGTCGAACGATTCCAAGGACGCATGGCCGACACCGTGCGAGCCAAGGACGCCGCCATTCGGGAGCAGTTTGCGTGAACCGCTCACCGTGAAACGTGCGCTGTGAGCTTCGGGACCACACTGTGCGCGGCAACTGGCGCCGTCACAGACGAGCCACCACCTGAGTTCGGGTTCACGGTTCGGGGTTCACGAGGCACCCTCGTCCTCTCCGAGGCGACCGTTGTGGCCGGCGCCAATGAGTAGGCGTTGGATGTCGGCGGTGTAGCGGGTCTCCGAGTCGTCCTCGGGCGTGTAGCCGATCACCCGGCGCGCGTTGGCGATGCTCCAGAAGGCGCGGGTGTTGTTCGAGATACCGTAGAAGATCTGGAACGGGATGCCCCACTCGTCCTCGATGCTCGCGGTCTCGATCGAGCGGACGAAGAGCTGCTGCAGGTCGCGGGAACTGATGAACGCGCCGAGGTTGCGCTTGTACTGCACCGGCTTGCCTTCGTGCGCCGCCGCCTCGATCTCGCGCGGCGCGCCGATACGCACCTGCACGACCTCCAGCTTGCGACCAAACGCGCCGGTGGCGTAGGTGAAACCGAGCGCCTCGTACGCGATCTTTGCCCAGCCGTAGTAATTGTCGGACTTGGGAAGGTGCTCCGGGCCGATCGACTCGATCTTGCGCGCGTGGATCGGGTGCTCGTACCAATCGGCCGCGTGGTTGGAGCTCGCCACCACGACGCGCTTGACGCCCTCTTCAAGTGCGAGACGATAGACGTGCTCCGCCATGTCGACGTTGGGACGCTCGTCGAGGTAACCCTTGCCCGCCCCGGTGACACCTTTGTTCGGCGGCCGGTAGTAGCCCAGGTGGACGGCGGCATCCGCTCCGGCGAAGTGCCGCCGGTGCGCCTGCCAGTGTTCGTCCAGGAGATCGGCTACCTGCACGCCCTCGACCTCGCGCCCGTTCCGATCGGTCGTCCGGACGTCGAGCAGCACAAGATCGTATCGCTGCCGAAAGGCCGGCAGAAGCTGCGACGCGATGTACCCCGTCGCGCCGGTCACCACGACGCGCAAGCGCCGCTCCGGCGGCTGAGGCAGCCGCGTCGAAATCGGATATTCCACAGATGCTGACACTTCGTCTCGCCCTCCTTGCGCAGATCAGCGTGGCCCGATTGTAACGGCTCCTATCCGATCGCCCGATGTGCCCCGCTCCCGTCCACAGCACGCGATCATGAAGGTCAAGAGAATACGCGGGAAACGCGGCTGTAGCCGCCCCGGCTTACCTCTGAAGCTCCACATTCGCGCCTCTCCTGCCTCCTGCCTCGATCACTGGCCGCGAGCGACACTTGTCGTGCATCCTGCTGAGTGAATGGAACGAGCGACCCACACCTGGCTGCCTGACCTCGCCTCGTTGCGGCTCCGGGCAGACGAGCTGCGCGCCGGCACCGGCCGGCTCAAGCCTTTCCGGGGGCCGGCCGGCGAGCAGGCGCTTGTCGACCTGCGCCGCGTGGCGCGACCGCAACTCGACGCTGTGGCGGCGAGCTACGCCCCACTCTGCCCGCCGGGCTACCCGGTGGTCGAAGACAACGAGATTCGGGGACCCGGTGGCTCAATCGGCCTGCGGTTCAGCAAGTGGCACTCGTTTTTCTTTGCGCTCGAGCACGCCAAGCGCCGCCGGCCGGCCGCGAGTAAGCCGTCGGGCCTCCGGGCGGTGCCTCGCGACCCCGAGGTCAAGATGAAGCGCTTGCCGGGCCAGCCGCTCCCACCGCCGGACGTCAATACGCCGCTCGAGCTCGTCACGCTCGCGCTGCGCTGGGAGGAAGCGCGCGGCTGGGTCGAGATCAGGCGGCCGCTGCCGGCGCAGTGGGACGAGGCCATGCTGTGGGAGCACTTGGCCGCTTATCTGATCGGCATCAACTACGACCTCGCCGCCGGCTGGCCCGAGTGAAGGGCGTCGTACTCGCGGCCGCCCGGTATGATTCGTGACCAGGAGGCAACTATGCCGGTTGACGCGGGGGATGTCGCGCCGAGCTTTTCAGCACTAGCGGACGGAGGGCGCCGGGTTTCGCTCGAGGATTTCAGGGGCAAGACCGTCGTTCTGTACTTCTTTCCGCGCGCCGACACGGCCGGCTGAACGACCGAAGCAACCGAAATCCGTGATGATTTCGCCGGCTTTGTCGAAAAGGGCGCCGTCGTGCTCGGCTGCAGCCCGGATACGGTCGAAGACCTCGCCGCGTTCAAGGCGAAATACGACCTCCCATTTACCTTCCTATCCGATTCGGATCACCAGATCGCAGAGGCGTACGGCGTGTGGGTTCTACGCGAGCGCGATGGCCGACAGTTCATGGGCATCAGCCGCAGCACGCTTATTCTCGACTCCAGCGGCACGATTGCGCGTGCCTTCCGCCGGGTGACCCCGGCTGGTCACGCCAAAGAGCTCCTGGCCGCGCTCGAGTAGCGTTGCAGCAACTCCCAGGGGTGCAAGCAGTTGTTCCGGTTTCTTGTCCGCTCACCCTGAGCTTGTCGAAGGGCGGCCCGCCCTTCGACAAGCTCAGGGTGAGCGGGGGCGCCGCCGGAAGGTTTGCCTGCACCCAATTCCGGGAAAACGGGTGCCATCCCCTTACGAAAAGCTATAATTCGTCGTCAACTGGATGAGCGTCACAATCCCGGCTCGTTTCGATCACATCGTCGTCGCGGTCAAGGACCTAAAGAAGGCGATCACCACCTACCGCAAGGGGCTGGGGTTTACTGTTGTCCCCGGCGGCGAGCATCCGGCCGCCGGGACACACAACGCGCTCGTCCATTTCGGGATCTACTACGCCGAACTGCTCGCGGTGCGCGATCCTAACGCCCCTCGCGCCCAGTGGCTCAAGAACTGGATTGCGTTAGCAGGCGAGAACCCGCCGACGTTCGCCGTCGCCGTTCAAGACCTCGACGCGGCCATCGCTCGCCTCAACAAGGCGGAGGTGCCGCACGGCGAGATCGAGGAAGGCGAGCGAACGACGCCCGACGGCAAAACACTGCGCTACCGGTCGGTGGTCGTCGCACCCGACTCGACACCCCGTACTCAGTCGCCCGCGGTGATCGCCGCCGCCGGCCGGCCGCCGCCGCTGCCGCACCGCGGCCAGCCGGCGCCGCGCCCCGCATGGCCGCCGATGCCGTTTCTGATCGAGTGGGAAGGCGGCGACGCAGCGCGCCTGGCCGAGATCGAGCGGATCGGCGCGCTCGAACCACACCCGGCCGGCTGGGAACAACTGGTTAGCGTCTCGGTGCTCGTCGCCGACCCTGAGTTTGCGGCGCAGTGTTACGAGCGGGCGTTCGGCTGGCGGCGCATCCCGGACGGACTAGCCGGCCGCGGCGTGGCACTTGAGTTTGCGGACGTTCGCCTCGAGCTTATCGCGCCGCCGAGCGGTGGACGGGTGCTGCCGCCCGGCCCGCGCCCGACCGCGATCGCGCTGCAATCGAAGGACCGTGCGGCGACGCTCGAGTACTTGCGCGAGCGCGGCACCGCCGACGGCGCCGGCCGCGGCGTCACCCCCGCCCGTGCCCACGGCCTCCGCATCGCACTGGCGTAGGTATGTCCCTCTCAGTTTCGTAACCGCGGCCGCAGCACGAGCAGTGCGGCGGCGAAGACGAAGCAGATCGCGCCGCCCAACAGCACGGTGACCGGCGCGCCATAGAGCTCTGCCAAGGCACCGGCGGGCAGCGCGCCGAGCGGCATCAGCCCCCATGTGACCATGTAGACGCTGCTCACGCGCCCACGGTACTCGTCCGGGCAGATCTCTTGGAGGATCGTGCTGTTGAGCGTGCTATAGATGGCGCTGCTGGCGCCGGCGAGCGCCAGGAACACGAGCGCGAGCGGCAGCCACTGCGACAGCGCAAACGCGCAGAGCGAGAGCCCGAAAGCGCCGGCACAGACGATCGTGACGAGGCTCTTGCGGGGGACCGTGCGCCGCGCCGCGATGGCGAACGAGCCGGCCAGCGCGCCGAGGCCCATCGCGCTCATCAAGAGCCCCAACCCTTCGGGACCGATTTTGTAGTGATCGCGCGCAAACGCCGGGAGGAGCTGCATGTACGGCATCGCGACGATTGTCGGCACCGCGGCAATGAGCAACTGCATGAAGATCGGTCGCGTGCGATAGCAGTACCGGAAGCCGTCGAACAGGTTCTGCACCACCGTCTGCCGCACGCGGGGCTGCTCGCCATATCGGCTGTAGCGGATCTGCAAGACGTTGCCCACCGCCCAGACGTAGCCGACGCTCTGCAAGGCGAAACAGCCGCCCACGCCGACGAGCCCCATCAGCGCACCGGCGCTCGACGGGCCGATGATGCGGCTGGCGTTCAGGCTCATGTTGTAGATCGCCAGCGCGTTGCCGAGCCGCGCGCGGCCGACGAGGGCCGGAATGAGCGCCTGGCGCGCCGGCACGTGGACCGAAACCGCCACGCCCATGAGGAACGAGATGGCGAGGATCTGCCAGATATTGATCAATCCGGTGAAGATCAGCACCGCCATCAGCGCGGTCAACACGAGCTGGCTGACCTGCGTCGAGATGATCACCAGCCGGCGGTCGAGCCGGTCGGCCAGCACACCCCCGAAGGGAGACACGAGAAGCATCGGCACCGAACGCGCGAACGACGCCAGCCCCAGATAGAGCGGCGAATCGGTCAGCTCGAGCACCAGCCAGCCGAGGGCGACCTGCTGCATCCAGTAGCCCATCGACGTGACGGCGTTGCCCTGAAAAAGCAGCCGGTAGTCGCGGACGCGCAGCGCGTCGAACGCGTCGGTGAAGCGGCCGAGCGCCCGCGCGCCCCATGCGCCGGCCACAGGAACGGTCGTCACCCCTTGGGCGGCGACAACCTCGCCGGCCGGCAACGGGGGAGCCTCGGCGGATTGAGGGGCGGAAGTCACGATTCTCAAGTGTAGGCGTCTGGTGCTCCCACGACAACCGACCATCCGGGCGGCTATCCCCTACAATCCCCGGAAACTCGATGAGCCCATTTTCTGTTGGTACCGAAGTTCGGGAGGGTGAGACGATCTACGTTCTCGCCGATCAGGCGCGCGGCGCGTCGGTCCGTATCTGGCCGGCATTCGGCAACAACTGCCTGGCGTACCACACCCGTGCGCCCAACGGGTGTGAGGTCGACGTGATCCTGGAACCACCCGACCTGACGCACGTCCGGCAACAGCCGTCGTGGTGGGGTACGCCCCTCTTGTTTCCCTGGCCCGGCCGTATCCCCGGCGGCCGGTACGTCTATCGCGGCACGACCTACCAACTGCCCAACCTGGAGGCGAACGGCAGCGCGATTCACGGGTTCGTCAAGACCCGCCGCTGGCGGGTCGACGACGCTGCGGCCGATGCCGAGCGCGCCGCGCTGCGCTGCTCAATCTCGTCGGACGACCATCCCGAGACGCTCGAGGGGTATCCTTTTCCTTACCGAGTGACGGCGGCCTACGAGCTGAACGAAAATGGCCTGAGCCTGCTGGTAACCGTGGCGAACACGGGAAACGAGCCACTCCCGTTTGGGTTTGGCGCCCACCCGTATTTCCGGCTGCCGCTGGCGCCCGGCGACGACCGCGGCGCGTGCCTGATTACCGTCCCGGCAGCGCGCCGCTGGAACTTGGCGCGCATCGCCGCACTCGGACCCGACGAGCGTGTGCGCTGGGATGACGTCACTGAGCCGGTGTCCGAAGCGCTCGACTTGCGCGCGCGGCAGCCTCTTGGCGAACACAACTACGACAACGGCTTCGCCGAGCTGGAGCCGACTTCGGTCGAAGGGCAGCGTTGGATCGAGTGCGCCGTCGCCAATCCGCGGACGGGAGTCAGTCTCGCGATGCAGGCGACGCCGAACTTCGGGACGATCGTCGTCTACACTCCACCGGGCCGGCCCGGCATCTGCTTCGAGCCGTGGACGTGCCCACCGAACGTCTTCAACCTGGCGGCGCGCGGGCTCGACCGGTCCGGGCTCATCGTGCTCGATCCGGGACAACGCTGGGAGGGCACCATGCGCTTGATCTGCCGCTCGGCCGGCACACACGGCACACACGGCGCGACCGCCGTGCAGGGGGAGGAACATGCCGGAGCTTGAAGTCTGGATGCGCCTCGGCCAGCCGCTCGAACCCGTGCTCGCCGACTACGAACGCATCCTCGATGCCTGGCAATCGGGCGGGGTGCGGGGTCTCGTCGCCGGCCGGCTGACGTTCATGCCCGACTGTCCTGACTTTCCAGGAGAGGCGGACGTGGCGGCCGGCGATGGCAGCGTCGCCGACGCATCGAACGCCGCGCCGGGCACAACAGGTTCGGCGCCTCGAGTGGGAAGCTGGGGCGGCCACCGGGCAGACGCCGTCTGGGCGTTCGCACCGAACCATACGGTCTACCGCCGCTGGGGCGTCGAACCGCCCCCCGATCCGTCCGCAAGCTTTCCCCGACGACAGGAAAGGCTGCACAAGCTGTTCGAGGATGCCAAGCGCCGCGGCTGGCCGGTCTACATTTTCGAGCCCGCCGCCGGCGCCGGGCCGGCGCCGCCCGACGCCGGCGGCCCGCTCATCACCGACCAGGGCCGGCAGCGCGCGTATCTGGCACGCCTCGAGGACACGGCGATGCAGTTCCCCGAGGCCGACGGCGTGATTCTCGACGGGCCCGAATGGGGCTACGAGATCGCGCCCGGGCATCGCTCCAACATCTTCGACGACCTGCCGCCGGCCGTCGCACCGGCTGCGCAGGCGATGGGCTTCGGCTACGACCGGCTCGTCGCGGCCAAGGACCGGCTGTACCAGCGGATGCACAAGCTCACGCGGGAGATGGCGACGCTGTCCGCGCCGGGCGGGCTCTTCACCAGTCTCTCGCTGATCGGCGACGATCCCGGCATCGCCGCCTGGCTGGCGTTCCGCAGCCGCTCGCTCACGGCGTTCTACAAGCAGGTGCACCAGCTTGCGGAGGCGCTAACGCGCGCCCGCGGCCGCCAACTCCGGCTCGGCATCGGCCCGCGCATGCCGGCGTTCTCCACCATGTGCGGCTACGACTTCCCGGCACTCGCTCAGCTCTTCGATCTGATCCTGCCCAAGTTCTACATCTGGAACCGGGGCTTTGACGGTCTCTATGGCACCGTCGCGCGCTACGTCGAGACGCTCTCCGACTGGAACCCCGGCCTGTGGGAGCCGGAGGCGTTCCAGATGGTCAGCGCGCTGTTCGGGCTGCGCCTGCCGAGCGCCGAGCCGGGCGCGGCGCCCGGTCAGACGATGACCGCGTTGCGCGAGCTCCAGCGCGGCTTTCCAGATGCCTTCTTCACCGGGACGATGACCGACGAGGTCAAGCGCTCGGTCGCGGCGGCCGACGGCTATCCCTGGAAGGTGCTGCCGTGGGTCGACGCCGGCCGGCGCCCGCACGCCGGCGATCCGGTGACCGCCAACGATCTGCGCCGCCTGCTCGTCGCGGCCAAAGACGGCGGTGCGCGCCAGGTGCTCTATCACAACCACGGCCACCTGACCGCCGCCGAGTGGAGCGTCATCAGCGAGTACTGCGGCGCCGCTTGGCGCGCCGGACAGGGCTTGTACGGAAGATACATTCCACCCGATGGCTGATTTCGATCCCGCCACGCTGATCCCGCCGGCTCTCTGAACGAGTTCCCCATCGTCGCGCGTTTCTGCTGCTATCCCCCAAAGAATGTTATGCTCACGCCAGCGGCGGCCGGTCTCGACGATCATGCGGACGACACGACGGGGGGCGCTCTTCGCCGGCACGGGTTTGGCGCTCGGAGCCGGATGCGCACCGACTCTGGGTGTCCGGAGCGGACTGGTGACGGAGGTCTATGTCGGGCTGGCGCGCGCCCGAGCCCTGGCAGTGCTCGACGCCGCGACGGACAAGCCGGTGCGCCAGATTGCGCTGAGCTTGCGGCCCGAGGAGCGTCGGGGGCTCCCGGGCCAGATCGGCGTAGGCCCGTTCGGCAACGCTGCGGTGCTGCCGCTGCTCAGTACCGGACCGGACGTCGGCATCGTCTCTCACGACCGAAGCCCCGCCGATGAGCGGCTCGCGACCCGGGCGGCGCCCTTTGGGCCCTCCGAGCGGATACCCCGCAGCGGCCGCCGTGCCGGCGCCGCGGGCGGCGGACAGCGGTGCACCTGGATCGGTGTGGGCACCGGACAGCCGCGTGGAGTCCGTTACAGCGCTGCCGAGGCGACCCAGAGCGTCGCCGTCGACGGGCGCGGTCGGGCGTACGTCCTCGTCGGCGACGTCGGTGGGTCTGCGCCCAGCTACGCGGCGGTCGTCGAACTGGCAACCGGCACCCTGCGCCGCCACGTTCCACTGGCTGCCGTCGGCGAGAGTGTGTTTGCCCTGCTGGCGCGGCCGGATGGCGAACGGGTCTACGCCGCCATTTGGCAGTGGGATACTCCGTTTGGCGCGCCCGGCCAAGCACAGGGGCGCCTAGTGGAGCTCGACGCGCGTAGCGGCCAGGTGCTTTCCCAGGTGCCGGTAGGTCAGCTTGTGGCCGGTTCTGGGATCTCACCGGATGCTGTGGTGACGGACCTCGCCCTGGCCGCACCTCCGCCTGGGAGCCGGCCAGCCGGCGACCCGAGCGCGCTTGCCATCTACGCCGTGGTGGTTGGCCCGGGCCCCTCCCGCGACGATCTCGATTGGTGGCCGCAACCGTCGCAGGCAGCGCTGGTCGCGCTCGACCCGAGGCGATTGGACGTGCTCACCGACTGGCCGCTCGATGGCCGCCCGGGCGCTCTGGCAGCGCTCCGCGATGGATCTCGCATGTATCTGTTGGCCGGGCCCGCTTTTGGTGGCGGGAGATCACGACGCCTCGTGAGCCTGGACCTCGCCACCGGCATCGTTACCCACCGCTGGTCGCTACCCGACGGCTGCCTGGGACTGGCGCTCGGTCCCACCGGCAAACTGTACGTGACCGATCTCTTAGGCGACAGGCTCTGGCGCGTGGACACGAGCACGGACACTTTTCTCGGCGACGTTCCGTTGCCGGGCGGCCCGATCGCCATCGCCGCGCGCCCGTATGCGTGATTTGCGCACGCTGTTATTCAACCGGCGCCGTCGTCTCCTCTGGATCAGATGCACGCCCATCAAGGACACGACGAACCCCCTTGTCATGGCTAAGCTCCTCGGCGTCCCGGGTGATCCGCTCTCCTGCGACCACAGGGACGACTGGGGTTTGGACCGCGCGCCCCAGCGCCTCGGCTCGCCGCAAGGCGCGCCAGACGTCGTGTTCGTCTATCGTGGCCGACACCTCCACCGCCAGGTACGTCGTCTCGCCGCTCTCTCGCCGGCGGCCGCGCACGACGACGTTGGTCAGTACGAGATCCCGACGTTCTGACGAGCCAATGCTACCTTGGTCCTCGGCATCCTCAAGAAGATCCGCCAGGTCCTGTGAGCTCAGCACGCGTATCCGGCGCAGCATCTGACCGAAGTAGGCCAGCGCGCGATCACGATAGTTCGCTTCCAGCCGCCAGCCCTTCAAGCTATTCGTCGTGGCAGTCAGCCCATCGAGGCGCACTACGACGACATCGACACGTTCCGTCAATTGGCGGAGCGCCTCGGCCAGTTCCTCCACACGCTGCTCGGTCCGTCGCTGCGCCTCGGCCAGTTGGTCCACCCGCCAGCCCAAGGTGGTCAACTGCTCTTCAGTGCGCGCTTGCGCCTCGGCCAACCGAGCCAACGACAGCTCTAATCTATCGACTCGCGCTTCCTGCACGCCGTTCTTTCCTTCGCTGCTGGGCTACCAGGACAAGTTTATGGCTTTCCGGTAGCAGGATCGTCGCCTCAGTACGAGTACACCGCCCACGCGCCGCTGTCCGGCTCGCCCCAGCATGCCTCGATGCGGCGCTCGGCCGTGTCGGCGACGAACGCGCCTATTGTGCGCTCGCGGCAGATGCTATCCGGGAATCCCTGCCGGTCGCGCAGCAACGCTTTCATGTCGGGCACGGACATGCCGGGAAGTACGAGTTCGAGCGCCCGCGCCAGACGGGCCAGCGAGTTGGGCCGTGGCTCACCGGAACTCGCCACCAGCGCTGGGTCGACGTAATGGTTGGTATGCGCGAGCGTGCCGCCATCGCCGACCTCGGTCACTACCACTTTTGTCGCGGTTGTCTCCACGTTCACCACCCGCTGCCCCTGGACCAGCACGTAATTCCACCCACCACCGCGGGGGAGCGTCCGCAGGAGATCGATTGCCGCGTCGATCGATGGCAGGTCAAGCAGCGCCCGCGAGACCAAGTGCCGCGGCACGCCAATGACCCGTTCGGCGTCGGGCAGTGCGTCGATTAGGATGACTAGGCCGTGTTCGTTGGCCGCGGCGGCACACCCCGGTAACGTCTGCGCGTAGTTCAAGCCGATAAGGTGGCTGCGCGCGGCACCCGTCGCCGCCGTCGGCTCGGTCACCGTCGCGTCAAGCAGGTAGAGTCCCACAACCGCCGAGGAGTACGAGTCTTCGGTATGGCCGACGACCACACCTTGCTCGCCGCGACTGACCACGCTCGTACACCCGTCGCCGGCGTGCGTCTCGAGCGCCTCACGCGCGCCCGCCGGTTCTTCGGCGGCCGCGAGCGCATCCGGATCTTTGGTCGGCACGGCCGGCTCTTCCGGTACGGTAGGCGCCGCCGGCCGCGGCGGCGCCGCCGGCCGCGATTCGTGGCAGTTCAGCCGGAACAACACGTTAAACCGGACCGCGGCCGCCCGGGCCATTGCTCGCAGCTCGACGACGTATTCCGGGAAGAATCGCTCGCTAATGTCGACGAACGGCTCGATCTCGCGCCGCAATTCGTCGTCGGTGATTCCCTGTTCGCGCAGCGTCTCGATCGCAGCATCAACCGCTCGCTGAATCTGTGCCGCCTTCGCGGTTCCCATCGCCCGCCCAAGGTCGGCGTGCGTCCCCACCACCCGCACCACCGGCAGCGTCGCCCCTGCCTCAACCTTTGCCATCAGTCACCTTCACCGCTAAGTGAGTGGCCATAGGTTCTGTGACACATCAACCAGGAGCAGAAGTGTCGCAAGACTTATGACCGGCCAAATAGGAAGAGTCTGCGCTCACTCGCCGGCCAGAAGAACACCCCCCACAACACGGAACCCACGGCGAGATCCCCCATAGAGCCACGCAAGATCCGAATTCTCTGGGCCCTGAAACTCTGAAATTCGTGCCTTTGTCTCTATGTGGTGAACCCGCAACCACTCCGTGCTCTCTTCGTGTCTCCGTGTCTCCGTGGTGAAAAGCCCTACGGCCCAGCGATGCCCTCGAAGTGACTGACGTCCGGCGCGCCCTCGACCAGGTGGCCGAAGTGACTGCGCCACTCGGGGAAGAGCGGTCCCTCGCGGAGCTCGTCGGCATGCCCTTGCTTGGCTCGGATGATGGCAATCTCGACAATCATATGCCCCCAGGATGGCAGTTGACTGCCGGCAGCGTCAAACTCGGTGCGCTACCATCGCACGCAGAGATCTCGCGGATAGGAGGCAGACCAATCCAATGAACCTCGTCGTGATCGTGCTCGATACGCTACGTTACGACTGCATCCACCATACCCCGGCACCGGGCATCGCCAAGGTCGAAACGCCCATCGTCGACGCGCTACGGCGCGATGGCGTCTCGTTCGGCGCCATGTATGGCGAAGCCGAGCCGACGATTCCGGTGCGGCGCGCGCTCTGGACCGGTTTGCGCTCGTTCCCCTGGCGGTTCGACTACGACACCAGGGGCCTGTGGCCCAACCCGCGCGGCTGGCACAAGATCCCGCCCGAGCACACCACGCTCTCGGAGCTGCTGCTCGAGAACGGCTACAAGACGTGTCTCATCGGCGACGTCTACCACATCTTTAAGCCGACGCAGAACTTCACCCGCGGCTTTTTCAACTGGGAGTTCGTACGGGGGCAGGAAACCGACAATTGGAAGGGTGGCAGCGTCGATCTGATTCGCGCGGAAGCCGAGCGCTGCGTCCGCGCCCCATTCGATCCGGCCCGGCACGCCTCACTCGTCCAGTACCTGCTCAACAAGCGGCACTTCAAACGCGAATCGGAGCTCACCGGCGGCGCCGTGATCCAGCGCGGCATCGACTGGCTCAAGGAGAACCACGACGACGGCCCGTTCATGCTCTGGCTCGAGTCGTTCGACCCGCACGAGCCGTGGGACCCGCCGCGTGACTGCGCCAACCGTTACTATGACTTCCCCAAAGGCAAGGACGGCGTCGACTTCATCTACCCGCCCGAAGCCGCCCGCATCGGCACCAACGAAGAGAAAGAGCGCACCAAGGCGCTCTACTACGGCGAGATCACGTTCATGGATGCCGCGATCGGCCGCCTGCTCAACACGCTCGCCGACCTCGGTCGCCTCGACGACACCGTCGTGATGTTCACCTCCGACCACGGCACCGAGCTGCTCGATCACGGCCGCTTCGGCAAGAGCGCCGACCACCTCTACGCGCACAACACGCAGCTCAACTGGATCGTGCGCCATCCGCAAGGGCTTGGCCGCGGGCGAACGGTCGACGAGTTCGTCCAGAACCACGACATCGTCCCCACCGCGCTCGATATGCTCGGTCTGCTGGGCAAGTGGCCGGGCCCGACCGACGTCGACCGCCCCGAGTGGGCCGGACGCTCCGCGCTGCCGCTGATCGAAGGGCGTGACGGCGCCCGCGGCCGCGACTACGTCATCACCGGCTGGGGCGACATGGCCTCGGTGCGCGACCGCGACTGGAACTACATCGTCGACATCGAGCAGCCCAACGGCACCGAACGCCTCTACAGCTTGCGCGAAGACCGCCTCGAGCAGCGCGACGTTGCTTCCAGTCATCCAGAAATCGTGCGCGAGCGCCGCCGGCGCCTCGAGGCTCTCCTCGGCCAGGAGCTCCCCCCCGACCTGCCCGACAAATTCCGTCCCGGCACCGTCGCCCCGTGCCGCGCCTATTTCGGCTCCCGACCGACGCGCGCCCAGGAAGAGGCAGGGTTCGTCTAAACCAAATGCACAGTGCAAAATGCACAGTGCAAAGTGGAGCTGCCTGCGGGTTCCACCATGGATTTGGTGGAGACGGAGGACGGAGACCGAAGAGGTGCATGCCAGGACCATCCTTTCGTCCTTCGTCCTTCGTCTCCACCGCTATACTCCTGCCCTTGAGGAGAGAGAAACAACAGATGCCCGATCGGGTACTCGCCACCGCGCGTAACGTCGCCATGGTCCTCGACCAGTTTCGGCCCCGCCTTGAGGAGGCCGGTCTCGAAGTCTTCTTCCCAGCAGACACCTCTCAGGTCACGCTTCCAGAGGAGGCTCTGCTGCGGATTCTTCCCGGCTGCCTCGCCGCCGTTGCCATGCCCGACGAGTACACCGCGCGGGTGATCGCAGCCGCCGCGCCCACGCTCAAGCTGATCGCCCGCTCGGGCGTCGGCTACGACTCGATCGACGTCGAGGCGGCCAAGCGACACAGCGTGTGGGTCACCACCACTGTCGGGTCGAATCACGACGCCGTCGCCGACTACACGTTTGGCCTCATCCTGGCGCTCGCCCGCCGCATCGTCGAGATCAACAACGAGACCAAGGCGGGGGTGTGGAAGCGTTTCGCGGGGATAGAGTTGCGCGGTAAGACGCTCGGCATCGTCGGCACCGGCCGCATCGGGCGCGAAGTCGCCGCCCGCGCGGTGCCATTCGGCCTGCGCGTCGTGGCATACGACGTCTACCCCAACCAGGAGTGGGCGGTGCAGGTCGGCGCCACGTACCTGCCGTTCGAGCAGTTGCTCGCCGAATCGGACGTGATCACGCTCCATACCCCGGCCACGCCGCAAACGAGGCACCTCATCGGCGAGCAGACACTTGCCCGGTGCAAGCGCGGCGCCTACGTGGTAAACACCGCCCGCGGCGAGCTGATCGACGAAGCCGCGCTCCTCGCGGCGCTCGACTCGGGTCAGTTCGCCGGCGCCGGGCTCGACGTCTATGCCGACGAGCCGCCGACCGAAGCGCAGCGCCCGCTCATCACCCATCCCAAAGTCATCGCCACGTCGCACTGCGCCGGCGCCGCCGTCGAAGCCCAGCGCCGCGCCGCCGAAATGGCCCTCGAAGAGGTCCTCCGCGTCCGCCAGGGTGACCGGCCTCGGTTTCCGGTACCGGAGTTGGCGTAGCGTTGGTGGTGTGCTCCACATGGCCGGTCAGCCATGTGGAGCATATCGATGGCAGCGATCAACGTCACTTTACCCGATGAACTGCTAGCGGTGGTTGATCGATACAATGTCCACGCGCGGTCGAGCGCGCATGCGTACGCGCGCGACGAAAGGCTGCCGGCGCAGTAATGGCCGGCGACTGCCCTGTCCCTCCCCTCGGCCACCTGCATCCTCCGCTGCCAATCTCCCCTTACTGGACCTGCCCTGCCACGAAGGTGACTCGTGTCCACCATCACGAGCAGGCCACGCCGACCCTACTCGACCAGGCCGCACGGTTGCGTGAGGTGTGGTCCGCAGGGCAGGTCGAGATCAGGGTTTTCCCTCACTCGTTCGCCATCTTCTTCCTGCTAGAAGTGAGTAATGCGCTGCGTACGGGTGTTCCTCTCCCGCAGGATTGCAGTTCGAGCCCGTCGATTTCGCAATGATGCGGCGGCATCTGCTCAACCTGAAGGCGCGCATCGAACGGGCGGAGAACACTCCCGCAGCAGCGGCCGCGGCTTGAGCCATTCGTCTTAGGCACTGCCCAACAACAAACGCTTCGCTTTGGCCGGCTACTCAAGGTACACCGCTGAACGAAACTGAAGAGGTTGTTCCTGGGCGGCGCCTTAGTGGTTTGGAGAACAGCTATGCCCCTCATGCCTCTTGCTTTGATCTTGCTGGTAGCGGGTCTGGCTGCCGCGGTCGTGCTTGGCCCCCTCGGACTGGGGCTGATCGACTGGCGCGTGAGCGCCAACGGCCTCAACCAGACCCTCGGCGCCGATGCCGGGATGCTCGTCCTGGTGGTGCCGGTGGCGCTCGCGGCGGCCCGCCTCTGGCGGGCCGGCCGTCGCCTGGCCGCGCTGCTGGCGCTCGGCGTGGGGCTCGCCACGCTCTACTACACCATGGCTGCCGTGCTGGGCCCTGACTACATCCGGTACCCAGGCAATAACGAGCGCTTCTTCCTGCTGTTCCTGGGCCTCATCATTCTGAGCTGGACCATCGCCGCGCGCGCCTGGGCCGCGCTGGATCCGGAGCCGCCCCGGCCGCCGCGCTGGCTGGTGCGGGGCTCCGCCGCCGTCCTGGTGCTCGGCGGCGTGGTGATCGGCTTTGCCTGGATCGCCCAGTTGTTCGACATCGCCGCCTCGGGCGGCATCGCCCAGGCGAGCGACGCCCAGGCGTATGCGGAGGCCCCCAGCGCCTTCTGGGTCGTGCGCATTGTGGACCTCGGGTTCATCGTGCCGATCAGCCTCGCCGCCGGCGTGGGACTCTGGCGGGGAAGCGCGACCGCAATCAAGGCAGCGTACGGCGTGGCGGCCTTCCTGACGCTGCAGGCCGCCGACGTGCTCGCCATGGGCGCCGTCATGCTCTGGCGCCAGGACCCCACCGCCAGCCCGGTGCTGGTCTACGCCCTCACCCCAATCACTTTTGCGAGCGGCGCGCTCACGGTGCGGTTGCTCACCTCGTACGCGGGCGGCCGAGACACCGCTACGCCGGCCATCCACGCGTGCGCCAGGGCCGCGGCGCACGTGAAGTTCAACGAAAGGGGATTCGACATGTCTATCACGTCCTTTCGGACCGAATCACTTCTGCGCCTGCGATCGGCGCACGCCTGAGGGTCAAGGGGACAAGTTCGTGACCCTGAACCAGGGGGAAAATACAACCAGGGGAGTAAAACACCATGGCCGAAATTGACGGCTTCTTCGCCCACAAGCGTTACGCGCTCGTCGAGATCGATCCCTCCACCGGCGGCTTCGGCCGCGCCGTCTACGACTGCCTCGTCGAAGGCGGGCGCGAGGTCATCCTCGTGATGGTCGCGCCCACCGAAGGCGCACGGCAGATCGCCGGCGCCGTCTACACGTCCGTCGCCGAGGCCCCCGGCCCGCTCGACGGCGTGGTGCTGAACGTCGAGCAAGACCCCGACCGCATGCTGCGCGAGGTGCAGGCCGCCGTCGGCAAGGGAGTCCCCCGCATCTGGATCGAGAACCGCTGCGAGGCGCACGAGGCCGTTGAGTACGCCGTCGCCCACGGCGTCGAGGTCGTGGACAACGCCTGCTCGCTGCTCGTCCTCGATCCCCACCACATCCACTGGTTCCACCGTAAGGTCCTGGACCTCGTGGGCAAGACGCCGCAGGTCCAGCACCAGGCCGCCGACTGAGCGGCGCAGAGAGGGGGCTCTCGATGAGTACCGCTGAATACGCACGTGCCGGTCGCATTCGGGCGAATCGAATCGCGCGCTTCACCCTCGTCGGGCTGGAGTTGTTCCTCGGCATCACGGCAGTCACCGGCGCCGTCTCGGTCGTGCCCACATTCCCGCCGAAGTGGCTGGCGGGGACGCCGTTCCCAGACTACACGATCCCGGCGCTCGCGCTGGGCGTTGTCGTGGGCGGCGGGGCCTTTCTCGCGGCGGCGATGTTACTGTTTCACCACGCTTGGGACGTCCTGCTGTCCATGTCGGTGGGGCTGGCCATCGCCATTTTCGAGGTAGTCGAGACCACCGTCGTGGGCCTGGACGTCTGGCTGCACGCGCTGGGCCTCAGGCCGGACCTCGGCGCGGGCATCCTTGGCGCTAGCCTGGAGGGGATTCCCGCCCCGCTGGGCATTCCGCTCCCGCTGTGGCTGCAGCCGTTCTACTTCGCGATTGGGGTTGTCATCGCGGCGCTGGCGCTGCGCCTGCGGGCGTCGGCGAGTTTCGAGGCACGGCCGCCGGCATCCTGACGGTGGCGCTCCGCGCCTCACGGGTTCGATGGACCTGGCATCGAGCGGCTCGCTGCAGGAGCAGCTCGCCAAGAGGGAGAAGATAAGGGATTCCCCCTGCTACCACCCGTCTCCTCGCAGCGGCAGGCTTGTCTTGGTTGGAGTCTTCCCATGCAAGCAACTACTGGCCCCTCTGCCCCCTCGCCGCTGGCCGCCAACCTGCTCGGGGTCATCGCCGCCATGCTGGTCCTCGCGGTAATCACCAATACCAGCGCCAGCGTGCCTCTGCTTTCGAGCGATCGCGCCGCCTTCTATGCCCTGGTGCTCATTGGCATGGCCGTGTGTACGATGGGTGGCATCGGCCGCGCGCAGGCGTCGTTGGGCTGGACCCATCCCATTACCCTCGTCGGGATCGTGCTCGGCACGCTGGCCCTCCTTCTGATTGGGATGGTGCTCACGGGCCGCACGGCCATGCTGAGCCCGCTCAGGACCGTGTTCTACGGCCAATCTCCGCTGAGCCGTGGCTCGCCGCACGAGTGGGGCTCGCTCCCGGCGATGTCGTACGCACGGAGCTGTCCGAGGCGATCCCGCGGCGGCACACGAACCGCGGTCCGTACGACCGGAGCCGCCCCGTCGGCGCCGACGTGCTCGGCGCGCTGGGCCGGCTGGCGGATGAGCCGGGCATGGCCGTGGCGTGGCTGACCGGCGAGGAAGAGCGCCGCTGTTTCGGAGACCTCACCATCCAGGTGACCGAGGCGTTCATTGCGGACCATGAGCAGTCCGAAGCTGCATTCGGGTGGTTCCGGGGCACGTGGCACGACGTGCAGCGGCACCGGGATGGCCTCACCCTTGACGTGCAGGGCCTCTCGCCGCTGATGACGACGCTCGGCAAGCTGCTGCCGGCTAGCTCCCGTGAGCAGGGCGACCGATTCTGGCTGCGTGCAGGCCGGGTCTGGCAGCGGCTGCACCTGTGGGGCACCGCCCACGGGCTGGCGATGCAGCCGCTCGACCAGGCGCCCATCCGCGCGGAGCGCGAGGCACAACTCGGGTTTGAGCCGCGAATACGGCCCGCCCTCGCCGAGGTCGTTGGGGAACGGGGCTGGCGGGCGGCGCTGGCGTTCCGCTTGGGCTACCCGACCCGGGCAGCGGCCCTGAGCCCCCGCCGGGGTGTCCAGGAGGTGCTCACGTGAGTACGGGACGCGCCCGATGTCATGGCGCGGCAGACAGCGCGTAGGGTCGAAGTGGAACCGTGCGCTGGTCCGCCGACCGCTTCCCGCGGCTGTACACGCCGCCGCTCCTCGTCGGCGCGCCAGCCGCTCGAGCCGTTTACGCCGCGTTGACCGGCAGCAACCGGTGCGGCAACGTCGCGGGGGTAGGGTGACAACGAGGAGATATGAACATGGCAAGAACCGAGACCGCTAGGCCGCCAACACTGACCCCGCTACTCCGGCGCGTGCTCGATGACCTCGTGACGGTCCGCTGGCAACCGAACCGCGATACCCTGGTTGCCCTGGCCTCATACGGGTTGGTCGTCGCTGGGCTGCTGCTCGCCTTCCAGGTCTTCACTACCGCACAGGTGGCGGCCAACTTCATCACGTACGGGCCTATCACGCTGGCGGGGCTTGGCGTGGCGTTGCCGGTGCTCTCCACGGTGCTGGTGCGCCGGCGGCCCCTGGCCGACGTGGGTCTGACCACGCGGCACCTGCTGCCCAGCCTGGCGCTGGGCCTGCTGCTCGGGTTCGACAGCTATCGCAACACGCTGGCCGCACTGGATGTGGCCTGGACCAGCGACGTGGCCCCGCTCGTCGCCCTGGCGCTGACTGTCGGGCTGTTTGAGGCCATCTTCTTCCGCGGCTGGCTCCAGCTCCGCTTCGAGGCCGCCTTCGGGCTCATCCCCGCCTGCTGCTGAGCGCTCTGGCCTACAGCCTGTATCACGTTGGCTACGGGATGACGCCGGGCGAGATGCTCTTTCTCTTCCAACTCGGCCTCGTCTGCAGTGCGGTCTTTCGCCTGACCCGGAACGTGGCCGTCCTGTGGCCCTTCTACACCCCCGTCGGTGAGCTCTACACCAGCCTGCGCGAAGGACTGGCGATGCCCTTCGAGGCGACGTACGGCTTCGTCCTGACGCTCGCCGTACTCGCGGCGGCGATCGTCGTGGCGGCGAGGGCGCAGGAGCGTGAGGGGCAGGCGGGGTGATCCTGCTAGGCTCCACCCTCCAGCGCCGATACCACCATGAAACGCTCCAGCCCCTGGTGGTTCTTTGTCCTGGCACTGGGCGGGGAGCGCCGCGCCAACTGGGCCGCCGTCCTCGGCTTCGTGCTGTTCGTGGGGATGATGGCGACGGGCTACTTCTACAACATCACCTTCGTCCAGCTCGGGCTGGTTGATCTTGGCACGCGCTTGGCCGCCATGAGCGAGCAGGCCGTCGCCGCGCAGATGGCCGCCTTCGCGCTCATTACCTGCGCCGTCGCCCTCCTCTTCGGAGTGCTCATGCAGCGGCGTGGGTGGGGCGAACAGTTTGTGGTCAAGCTCCGCCTGGCGCTCTTGGTCGCGCTCGCACAGGCGCCCCTCACCGCCGTCGCACCCTTCGTCCGCGCCGAAGCCGTGCTCTTTGTCTGGATCGTCGCCACGTCGATGGCTATCGGCATCGGGGTTCCGGTCACGTTCAGTCTTGCCGTGGACCTGGTGCCGGTGCGCCTCCGGGGCGCCGCCGGCGGGCTGATCTCCGCGGTCGCGTACGTTCCGGCGGCGCTCCTCGCTTCGCCCTGGACGGTCGAGCGGTTCGCCCTGCTCGTCCTGCCGGTCATGCTGGCGGGCATCGGGGGCCTCGCCCTACTGCTCTCGGGGCGCTTCGGCCTGCTAGACGCGCTGGCACGGCAGCACCTCCGGCCCACGTTCGCCGTCGGGCGCTTCGTACATACGGATGCGAGTGGACGCGCATCGATCGGCCGCAAGACCCTGCTCCTGATTGCGCTGATGTTCGGCGTC
>JACQGX010000158.1 GCA_016199265.1 Chloroflexota bacterium
AGATAGCTCTCGAGCGCCTGCGCGAAGCACGCCGCGAGCTGCATCGCTTCGGATGGCGTCGCACGGACGGCGAGGGGAGCAGCGTTGTTCACGTGGCGGTTTTTGCCCGGCGGCGCAGCACGATCGTCCACAGACCAATGTTACCGGTGTTACCGGCGCGGGCACCCAATCGGCGTACTCCGAAGCGCTCCGGCTGTAGGGGCGTATGGCGATACGCCCGACCGCCGCCCCTGGGCGTATCGCCATACGCCCCTACAGCCAATCTACGCCTCCGGAATTGTTGCCTGCGCCCGACAACTACAGAACAGAGGAGTCAAAAAGGCCCGCCTCGATTGCTCGAGGCGGGCCTTCTCGCCTTTGTGGCGGTCCCGACCGGATTCGAACCGGCGATCTCATCCTTGACAGGGACGTATGCTAGGCCGCTGCACCACGGGACCACGTGGAAGTTCCGTCGCAAGAGTGTATCGGCTGTGCCCGCGGATGTCAAAAATCGAGCGGGCGGCGGGTGCGCGTCATCCGTTTGCGCCGATCCTGGCCCCCTCACCCCCCGACCCCCTCTCCCACGAGGGGAGAGGGGGAGTGCCGCCGCCGTTCCCCTCTCCCCTGGTGGGAGAGGGGCTAGGGGTGAGGGGTGACCGCGGCCACGCACATCTGTGCCGCCCACCCGCCAGCGTGGACGGCGCGGCCGCCAGCGGAGCCGCCGGCAGCGCCGGCGGCCCATCGGCCCCAGACGCTGGAGCGGCTCCGGCTTGCCAATGCCCGTAAACGGATGGCGTAGGATCGCCTCCACCAGGTCGAGCAGCCGGAGGGCCAGCTTGCTATCGGTTTCGACCCAAGAGCGCAGGTCGTCGAGGAACTGGCGATCGTGCTCCGCGACTCTCTCCACCGGCGGCATCGAGCGTTTCCAGCAACCCCGCCCGCTCAAGTGCGACGCGGGCTGGAGTGCCACGATCGAGTTCCTGCCGGAGAGTAGCCAGCGCTGAGCGCGGGAGCGGCAGTGTTTCACCACGATCCATCCGGGCGATGGCAGCACGCAGTAGACGCTCGTCCTGCGCCTCGGCTGCATAGCGCTTGAGCGCATAGACGATCTCGCCGTTGAGGCTGCGTTCGTGTTCCGCAGCCATAGCGTGAAGTGCCCGGTGCAGCTCTTGCGGCATGCGGATCACCAACTTGGCTTGATCCTTACTCAGCGTTTCCATAGTGGCACCATAATGGCACAATGCCATCACTGTCGGCGTCGGATGGTGACATCAGATGTTCCGGATGGCGGGTTTGGGCGAGGGATGCCTCGCCCCGACAAGCACGTGCGGCACATCCGGTCCATCGTTGGCGGTGATTGCTTTGGCCGCTCGATGTGCCAGAACGCCGTCGGCGACCTGAAGGGAAACAGCCGATGAATCCGATCCTCCAGGACCTCCTCGCCGTCCAGAACGGCATCGGCCTGTGCTGGCTCGGCAACCTGGGTTGGCTCATCCATGCCGACGGCAAGCTCTTCCAGCCCGGCGACACCGTCCTCCCACAAGAACACCTCGAAGGCCTCGCCGGCGTCAACGTCGTCTTCGTCTCGCCCACACTACACAACACCCACATCGCCGCCTCCAAGACCCTCATCGAAACGATCCGCCCCGAGTTCGTCTTCCCCCAGCACTTCGGCACCTACCGGCCCACCGACCAGAACAGCTACTGGACCGTCGGCTACCCCGACGAGCTGTGCGCCGCCCTGTCTCCAGGCATGCAGCATCGCTTCCACAAACTCGACCAGGGCCAAAGCTTCCTCATCGCGCCCTGAGCCCGCCGGCGCACATGCGGCCGCGGCTCGGGCAGGTGGTCCTGCCTGCCCACGTTGCCCACATTGCCCACGCTCCGATACGCTTAGGTTGGCGTTCATTGGAGGAGAGTTACCATGGCTAGCCCTGACCTGCTGAAGCTCATGCGCAACCTACGCGCCGTGCGGGAGTACACCGCCGAGCCGGTTGCCGAGCAGACGATCCACGCCATCCTGGAGGTGGGCCGCTGGACCGGCACCAGCGGCAACCGCCAGCCCACCGACGTGGTGGTCGTCCGGGATCCCGCGATCAAGCAGCAGATGGGCGAGTGGGGTGCCAGGCCGGCGGCGACGGCCGCCGTGGTGCTGCTGCTCGCCACCAAGGCCGACGCCGGCGCGCTGGACGAGGGCCGCTACGCGGAGCGCCTCCTGCTGGCGGCCAAGGCCTGTGGCCTGGGGGCCTGCCTGGCGACGTTGAAGCACGAGGGGCCGGAGGCGATCAAGCCGCTGCTGGGCATCCCCGAGGATCGGCGGGCGCGGGCCGTCGTGGCCATCGGCCACACCGACGTGGCGGCGCGGAAGGCACTGCCCAAGGACCCCAGGGGCGGCCGCAAGCCGATGGCCGAGTTCGCGCACTGGGATCGCTACTAAAGCAAGTGCAAAGTGCAAAGTGAGGGGACCTGCGGGTTCCACAATGGAATTGGTTTAGACGCTTGCCCAACGTCGACTACCCTGCACCCGGGCCTCCATCGGTCCTGGCGGCGCAGGTTGGCCCAGTGTTAGGGTTCGTGCTGCCAACCGCAAAGGAGCGACCGCACCGGCGACCTGGGCTCCACGGGGAAGCGCTTCTGTCGCCGAGTCGGTCCCGGTGGGCAGTGTCCCCACGGTGACGCGCCGGGTGGCGGCTTCATTTTGCGTCCTTCCGCCCTGAGCGATCATCGTGGGCCGGGTGGCGCCGGGGTCGCGCGGTCCCCCGCGCTGCTGCCGAACCGCACCCGCAAGGCGCGCGCCGGCCCGTCGAGTTTGGCTCCCGTGGCGTGGCGGCCGGCCAGCGCCCGCGGCAGCACAATGTGGCGACGATGCGCGCCCACACGCACGTACAGCTCGTCTCCTGTCTGGCGCAACTGCACGTCTCCCCGCGCCGCAAACTGCAGTGGGATCACCAACTCGAACGTCCCATCTGGCCCGCGCTCGACGGTCTGGGTGCGACCTCGGAAGAAGATGTGCGTCGGGTCGTCCCGGCCGTACAGCGCTTCGCCCATCCGCCGCAGCAGCCCCAGACCCAGCACCTCATTTTCGAACAGCGGCACGGTCCTGATCGGCAGCGGCTGAAAGCCCTCCGCGATTTGCCGGAGATACGTGGCCTGCGTGTCCTTCCAGGCGGCAAAGAAGGGGTCGACCACTTCTGGCGGCAGCACGCGATTCACCACCACCAGATCGGTGGGATAGCCGAACAACTGCAAGTACGCGTGCGTGCGCTGGGCCTCCGCCACGACCATCTTCTCCGGGTTGAGCACCTGGCGTACGCTCGTCAGCTCCGGGTCCACCAGCATCCGGTGGAGCTGGTCGAGGTGCGCGTACAGCTCCTTGATGTTGTCGTAGACTCGCTCGCTCGGCAGCGGCACGTTGACAAAGGCACTCATCAGGGGCCGGGCCATCCCCATTGCGCGGCGATGCACTGGGAAGATGTGCTCCATCCACCAGCGCAGCACGTCGGGAAACGACAGGAGTCGCAGCGTCTCGCCCGTGGGCGCGGCGTCGACCACGATGACGTCGTAGCTCCCCGCCTCCCGATGGCGGTTGATCCACAGGAGGTTGGCCAGTTCATCCATACCCGGCAGCACCGTCAGCTCGTCGGCGACCAGGCTGTCGACGACCCCCTGCCAGGCCAGGAGCGCAGTAAGCCACTCCTGCACGGTGCCCCAATGGGTCTGGAGGTTATGGTGGATGTCCGTCTCCTGCGCCCAGAGGTGGGGTGTCACCTCGCGCGGCTCGGGTCCCAGCCGCACGTCGAGGCTGTCCGCCAGCGAGTGCGCCAGATCCGTGCTGAGCACGACCGTGCGGTACCCCAGGTCCGCGCAGCGCACGGCCGTGGCGGCGGCGATGGAGGTCTTCCCAACGCCCCCCTTGCCGGTGTAGAACAGGATGCGCATACTCACATTGTTGCGCACGGATCAAGACATCGGCGCTGAGTGCCGGGTGGACGCCTGTCCGCCGGCTGCTCCGCGCCGACCAAGTGCATGAAGCGAGGAATCGTATCGTATGGCTGGCGAAGCACCCCCCGAGCAACCGGCAACTGTCCGCGCCGAGCGAACGCGCGACGAAGTCATTTTTAGATTTCCGACGCCCAATCGGCTGCTGCGTTCCATCCTCCCCCAAGAAGCCATCGACCACCTGTACGCCGCCCAACGCGAGCAACTGCTTGCCGCACGCGCGATGGTCGATGCCGCGATCAAGCGACTCGAAAGGGCGCAGCGCGGCGAATCGGCTTCCGGCCCGCGCCACACCGAGATCAGAGTCGACTGATCGCGAGCGCCGCACGCCGGCCGGCGCCGCCCTGCCACAGGGCGGCCGGCGACACGACGGCTGTCTGGTGGAGGGTCGCGACCCGCAGCCCGATGGCCGCGAGGGCGCACGGACCGTCGCCGCCTGTCTCGCCGTCCTCGCCGTCGTGGAGGCGGCCAAGACCGGCCGTGCGACTGAGCCGGCAGCGTGCCCGGTGGACCGCAGTTGGGGCGCTGGCGCACGCGTTTCAGCGCATACTAAACCAAGTGCAAAGTGCAAAGTGCAAAGTGCAAAGTGCAGAGTGAGGCGGCCTGCGGGTTTCACCTTGGCCTGGTTTAGGGCCGCACGATGCTCGTCAGAGAGGCCAAGGCGGCGGCGCGGCAGTGGGTCCTCGAGAAGGGACGCCAGGTGTCACCACCTACGTGCTCCTGGCGGCCGGGCTGAAAAACCCCACGGTGCGGAAGCGGTACGTCGCGGCCCGCGAGCTCCTGGCGGAGTACGGACGGCTCGACTTCCACGAGCCGTTCCTGGCGCTGCTGGGCTGCGCGGAGATGGATCGGGAGCGGGTCGAGCATCATCTCGGCGCCCCGCGACTCTGGAAGGTGGCAGAGGAGATTTTGGCGGCCAACCGTGAGATCCGGGACTAACAGCGCCTTTCAAGATGGGCATCCACCAGCTCCGGGCTCAGGAGCATGCCGTCGTACGTCGGCGTGCCATCGGCAAGCAGGTACGGCTGCCGGCACTCCAGGGGCCGGTACTGCCCCACCCTGGCCAGTGGCCTGTCTGCCGGCTCCGTGTGCCAGAATGCCCGATGCCGCTGGAGCAGGCCATCAGCGAGCTCGTCGTCTGCCGTTGGATGTCGCCTCTCCCCTGCCGCTACGGCCAGGGCCTCGCCGGCCACCGGTGCTTCGGCCTCGGCCACGGCGCGCAGGTGCCGTATCGTACCTTTTCGCTCGGGCGGCGGCTCGCCCCCTTGCGGGCCCGCGGGCGGCGGTTCGCCGGCGCTGCTCAGCGCTTGTTCCTGGACAGCTTGAGCCGGCCACCCGCAGCCGGGCGCCTAGAGCTTCCGCCTGGGGCTGCTACTTCCCGGGCCGGGGCCGGTCGAGCAACTGCTGGTACTCGCCCTTGATCGCAGCGATCAGTTGCTGGGGGGCTTGCTGGCCGGTCCACAGCGGCTCCATGACCTTGTTGGTCAACTGCTCCATCTCTAGCATCTTGAAGTTGTCGGGGATGGCCATGGGGCCGGGGCCCTCGTCCACCACCTTCTTGAACACGTTATGCATGGGGCGGGAGGTGAAGTGGGGGTCGTTCCAGGCGTCGGGCCGCGACCCGGGGGAGTTGGTGTCCTCCCCGCGCGCCATCGCGGAGTCCTTGTTGGCGTACCACTTCTGGACCAGCCAGGCCTCCTCCACGTGCGTCGTCCTGGCGCTGATCGACCACTCGTTGACGTGGGCGTGGGAGCCCCGCTTGCCGCCCGGGCCCTTGGGGATGAGGGTGGCGTCGACCTTGAACCGGCCGCCGATCTGCCGGGGCAGCGTCGCGGACGAGTTCGAGATCTGCGCGTACCAGAGGGCGACGTTCCCGTCGGTGAAGGAGGGCGCCTTGTCCACGCCCTTGATGGGGGCCGCCCGGTGCTTATGGGTGAGGTTCCAGTACCACTGCCACGCCTGCATCGCCTTGGGGCTGTCCATCACCGCCTTCTTGCCGAAGCTCGGCGGGTCCATCCACTCGGCGCCGAAGGAGCGGAGGGTGGGGGTCAACTGCCAGTAGACCGTCCCGTACACGATCCCCCACTGGTCGGGCCGCGCGGTGAGCTGCCGCGCCGCCGCGGTCAACTCGTCGAAGCTGGTGTCCAGCGTGGGGGGCTTGAGCCCCGCCTGCTCGAACAGGGTGACGTTGTAGTACAGGCCGACCCCGCCGGGGTGGATGCCCTCGGGCAGCCCATAGAGCTTGCCGTCCAGCCGCCCCTGGTTGAGCGCGTGCGGGTAGAACTGCTTGAGGTCGAACTTGTCGCGCTTGGCGAGCGGCTCGAGGTCCAGGGCGAAGCCTTGCGAGGCCAGCTCGAAGTAGGAGCCCTGCCCGGTGCTGGCCCAGTACACGTCGCCCAGGTCACCGGCCGCGGCCAGGATCAGCAGCTTCTCGTACCCGGAGTTCGCGATGAGGTCGAGCGTGATGTGCGGATTCGTGGCGGTGAACGCCTTCGCCCGATCCACGATCCACTGTTCCGTGCGGTAATTCACGCGCAGCGTGACCGGGTCCTTCCGCGGCGCCGGCTCGCCACCGGTGCGGAACGGCCCGCAGGCGGCCAGCAGTCCGGCCGCCGCGGCCGCTGTTCCCCGCACGTACCGTCTCCGTGTCACATCTGGCATCGTGCGCTACCTCCTGCTCTCCTCAACAGCGCTCTTCTGCCTATGCCAGGCGCCGTCTCATGCCAGGCGCCGTTCTGATAGACAGGAGTGGTGTCTTCCTGGCCAAGGGCGAGCCGAAAACGCCCTATGCGTAGCATAGCAGCTCACACAATAGCCCCCAGTTTCCCGGTAGCGGCCTTCCGCCGGTCCGGTTGACCACTCGGATGTCAGGACGGCCTCGACGGCGGCCTGATCAGCGACGATGCCGTGGTGGCTTTCTGAGCCACGGCCTCTTTGTGTCCGCGTCTACGTGCCAACGGCGCGCTGAGCGCCGCGCAGGCCACTTTCCCCTGCAGGGAGTCGCTGCTGGCCACACATCACTTCGTGGCGAGAGCGGCCACTGCGGCCGCCGTGATCGGAGCAGGGCGCAACCAGTTCTTCCGGCTGTTCCGTCCTTCGCCCTTCGTCCTTCGCCCTTCGTCCTTCGCCCTTCGTCCTTCGTCCTTCGTCCCTCATCCCTAGCCTGCCCTAAGCGCAGTCGAAGGGCCCTCCGTCCGGAGCTCCCGGTTGCACCCTCGGCGCATCGAGGATGGGCATCCTACTCGGGCGGCTGATAGACTCCCTCAAACCGAATAGCGCCCAGCGCCACAAAGAAGGCCTCGCGCCGACCGACGTCCGCGTCGTGTGGAGAGCTGGCTCGCCGCGCAGTACTGACTGCGCGGCACCCGACCACGTCTCGTGGTGGGGGATGAGCCACTTTCCGCACGACGCTTTTTTTATTGTGTGGCGCTGGGGCCATCGACCACGCGAGGAGTCCCGCGCATGAGCCTCCCACTCAAGCAATATTGGAGCCTGCTGGCTCGCTATCTGGCCGCGCAACGGATGCAGGTGTTCCTGCTGGCCGCGCTGATCCTCGCCAACGTCGGGCTGCAACTGCTCGGTCCACTCATGCTCCACCGCTTCGTCGACGCCACGGGCGCCGGGACGGCGCTGCCCACGCTGACCGCCATCGCGCTGCAGTTCATCGGCGTCGCCCTCGCGCGGCAGGTGGTCGTCCTCCTCGAGACCTACATTGCCGCCGAGATCGGTGGGACGACGACGAACGCGTTGCGCGCCGACCTGACGCGGCACTGCCTCCACCTGGACATGCCCTTCCATCTCGCGCATACCCCCGGCCAGCTCGTCGAGCGGATCGACGGCGACGTCGGCACGCTGGCCGGCTTCTTTTCCCGGCTGACGCTGCAGGTGTTGGCGAGCGTCCTGCTCCTGGCCGGCTCCCTCGTCGTCCTGGCGGGCATCGACTGGCGCCTGGCCGGGTGCTGGGGCTCCTCGGCCGCACCGGGAGCGGCAAGACCACCACCAGGCTGCTGACACGACTTTGCGATCCGGACGCTGGCAGCGTGCGCGTCGGCGGCGTCGATCTGCGCGAGACGCGGCCGGCGCACGTGCGCGACCGAGTCGGCCTCGTCACACAGGAGATCCAGCTCTTCGACGCCTCCGTCCGCGACAACCTGACGTTTTTCGACCGTTCCCTCCGTGACGCACTGCTCCTCGATGCGCTGGACGCGCTGGGGCTGAATGCCTGGCTGGAGCGGTTGCCGGCCGGGCTAGACACCAACCTTGGTGCGCACGGCGCCGGCCTGTCGGCGGGCCGCGCTCCAGGCGACCGAGAAGGTCACGGGCGCGATCGCCGAGGTCTTCGGCGCGGCGCAGGCGGTGAAGGTCGCCAACGCCGAAGATCACGTCATCGCCCACCTCCGCCTGCTGTACGAGGCCCGCCACCGCGCGGGCGTGCGAGATCGACTCCTGGGCCAAATGATGGAGTCTGTGTACGCGGGCGCAACCACGCTTGGGACCGGATTGGTGCTCCTGCTCGCCGCGCACGCCATGCGGGCGGGCACGTTCACCGTGGGCGATCTGGCGCTCTTCACGTCCTTTCTCCCGCAGGTGATCGCATCGCTCCAGGCGCTGGGCGGTGCGCTCAGCGGCTTCCGGCAGGCGGAGGTCTCGTTCGAACGGCTCGTCGGACTGCTGCAGGGCGCGTCCGCGAGAACGCTGATGCATCCCCGGAAACTCCCGCTGTGGGGTCCGTCCGCAGCCCCGCCGTACCACGCGAAAACGCCGGCCGACCGCTTGGAGCGCCTCGAAACGCACCACCTGTCCTATCGCTACCCCGGCAGCGACCGTGGGATCAGTGACATCAGCCTCACCCTCGCCCGCGGCTCCTTCACCGTGGTGACGGGACGCGTCGGTGCCGGCAAGACGACGCTGCTCCGTGTGCTGTTGGGGCTGCTCCCGATGGACAGCGGCCGCTTGGCGTGGAATGGGCGGGGCGTCGCCGATCCCGGGGGGTTCCTCGTGCCGCCGCGGTGCGCCTACACGCCCCAGGTGCCTCGGCTCTTCAGCGAGCGGCTGCGCGACAACATCCTGCTTGGGCTGCCGGAAGACAGGGTCAGTCTCGATCGAGCGATCTGGCAGGCCGTGTTGGAGCGCGACGTGGGCGAACTGGACCAGGGGCTGGACACGGTGGTCGGGCCGCGCGGCATCCGGCTGTCAGGTGGGCAAGTGCAGCGCGCGGCGGCGGCGCGCATGTTTGTCGCCGATACGGAGCTGATCGTGGTGGATGACCTCTCCAGCGCGCTGGACGTGGAGACCGAACGCGCCCTGTGGGAGCGGCTATCGGCGCGGCCGACCGTGGCCAGCCAAAGCATTGGCCGCAGACCAATCGCGCTCCCCGACCGAGCACTGCGGAAATCCCAACCAGCCCAGCATGGCAACGGTTCGATAGCGTCGCTGGTGGTATCATCAGCATGTGGCGCGCTACTCGCTGTACTGGACGCGAGAGGCCGACGCCGACCTTGACTATCTTGGACAGCGCTTTGGGCGGCCGGTGCGCGCAACGATCAAGCGGGACGCACAACGCCTGTTGGGCGACCAGCCGTTGCCCGCGATCGGACAGGGGAAGGCGCTCGATGAGAATCCGCTCGGGGTCGCGTACCGGCTCCGGCTTGGCCAGTATCGCGTCTACTCTGACGTGCATGAGGACGTGCACGAGGTCGAGATCGAGCGCGTCGGGTATAAGCCAGGAGAGACGCTGTACTTGCGCGGTCAGCCGACGCCCATGCGCGACTGACCCCACGAAGAAGGGACGCACGATGGCTACGACGCATACTGCTGCAAGAAGGAGGAACCGGCACCGCATCGCCCCTGTGACGCCGGACTCGCCCGATCCGGACGCCCAGGCCGACGCGAACAATCCGGCGTTGATGGCCGCCCTGGAGGAGGCGCGGCGGCGGGCTCGAGAGCCGGGTGGGCGGCTGAGCCAGGAGGAGATCGAAGCCAAGGATGAGCTGACACCTGAGGAAGAAGTGGAAGCCGCGGCACTGTCGGCCGCCTGGGGGGTGGAGCGCATGGTCGGCGATCCCCCGAGGCGGCGCCCCAGCGGGCGACGCCCCGATCCATCGGGCGACCTGAGCGGCCGCCTGGTGGTGCGCTTGCCCAAAAGCATGCATGGCGAGTTGGCCCGGCGCGCCGCCGAGGAGGGGGTCAGCCTGAACCAACTCATCCTGAGCTACGTCAGTCGCTGCCTGGGCGCCCCGCACGACGCCAGGGCCGCGCGTCCCTGACCGGCGCGCATCCCGTCCACAGGAGAGACGGCCGCGCCTAACGGCCTCGCCCAAGCAGTTTACGCGAAGTGCCTGTGGCCGCACCGTGCGAGCGAGAACCGCGCCATCCAGATCCCGCACGGTCAGAAGTCCGGGGACACCCGGATCCGCTGTTGGGTTAGTAGCCGATTGCCCAATACACACGGCCAGCGTGGGCGCCTACAGCTACGCCCCGGCAAAGGGCACGATTACCCGCGAACTTCGGTGCGGGAATCGTCGCGATTTCGCGTGTTTTGCGCATTGGTCGTACGCCTATAGCATGGCGATCGGCTTGGTGATGCACGAGCGCATCGCGGCGCTGGCGGACGTGGCCGCGCGGCTGGATGCCAAGGGGTTGGCCGACGAAAGCCGCCGTGTGCGAGCGGTGCTGGCGCAGCTCGAGCAGGCGCCGCGCGCGCCGCCCGCCACCGCCGCGGCGGAGATCCTGGCCGTGACGCCGCAGACCGTGCGCAACTGGATCCGCAGCGGCCTGCTGCCTGGGCGGCGTGATGGGACCGGCCATTGCTACGTGCCCGTCGACGCGCTAGAGCCGGCAATTCGCCTGCGCGAGGTGCTGCCCGATCAGCCGGCCGGCACGATCACGGACGAGGAGCTTGACGCCGAGATCGAGGCCGTGCGCAGGGACTGGAACCGCTCCCAGTATCCCGACGACTACGCCGACGTCCCTGGCTACCTCAAAGACACCGGCTTCATCGTGATGCTGCCGGTCGACCCGCCGCCCAACCCGGACGGCACACCCGGCCAGCGGCCTTACTTGTGGATACCGCGGCCGCAGGAGGTGAACTTCCTCGTCACCGTGCAGAGCGCGGCACTCGATACGGCACTTGGCACGGACCAGCGCGGCTGGGCCGACGTGCTCAACTCGGTGCTCTCGCAGACCAGTCCGGCCGGCGTGGACGTCGGCGGCTGGTCGCGCTTGCTGCCGCCAGCCGTCCGCACCGGCGTGGAGCTGGGCGCTAACTATGACTTCTTCCGCGGCCGGGAGATCGTGCCGGGCCGCCGTCAGCAACTCCCGGTTGCGGAGCAGGTGCGGCCGGAAACCTCGGCCCTCGGCCGCGCGGTGGAGGGTTTTGCGAGCTACCTTGGCGACCTGTTGAGCGAGCACGGCAAGGCGCAAGGTGCCAATGCCACAGCCAAGGGCGGCAACGAGCGCGGCGCGGACACCAGGGCCAGGGCGCAGGACGACGAGGACGACGACATCCAGCAAGTGACGCCGGACGACATCGCGGGCACGAGCATCGAGCGTTTCGTCAAGATCCAAGACAAGCTCATGAGTGCCTTGGGCAAGGGCGAAGAACCCACTGCCTCGGTCAAGGTGGCAAAGAAGCCGGCGGCCGACAAGGCGGAGGGCACGAAGCGCTTCACGCCCCAGGACATCGAGAAGATGAGCACGTCCGAGTTCGCTGCGAACTACGACAGGCTAGCGAGGCAGATGGACGCAATCGCGCCGCCTGAGCGGTCTCTCCGCAATCTGCGGCCGGACACCACGCCACTGCAGGAGGCGCTTGGCGGACCTGGTGAGGACAAATAGTGTGGGCGCCTCCCGGCCGGCTCACATCTCGCGCCCGGCCGGCCGGGAGGTCGTAGCCCTCTCGATGGATGGCCGCGTGCCGTGCGCAGCGGTAGAGCCTGGGCGGCTCTTGCGCCACAGGCTATCATCCATCTTGGCCGTAGAATTGCAGTAGGCGTCCATGGAGGCCTATAGTGGACGCAGAAACGCACGCGGACTCCCGTAACGAGGAGACGCCGGAGCATCAGGAGGACACGGACATGGTACAGGTAATGGTCGACCGGCTCGCGCAAGAGCGCGTACCAGTCCGTGAACTCAATCGCGAGCAAGGCATGAGCCTGCTCGATAAGAACGCCCGCTTTTACTTGGGCATCAGCGGCCGAGAGTTTCTCCACCGGTGGGAACGCGGAGAGTACCCCGATCCAGATGCGGACTGGAATGTGATGCTGGTCGCCTCATTGATGGGATTCGTGCGTTAGCCGTCCACTGACGTGCTTACGGCGTATGAGGCAGTCAGCCAGTACCGGGAGACGTTCCAGCGCATCATTTCCTGCTTCACATCCAAGACGGTGAAGTTGGATGTGAAAGGCGGGTATTACCCGGCAGACGACCCGTACCCCTTGACCTGCAACGAGGGACTGCCCTTTCGCCTGGCGGGGCCTTGGGGCGTTCACCTGCTGCTGCGCCAGTCCTACTGTATCGTGAGTGACCCGAATGAACGGAACTCGTACCGTGTCAGCACGGTCGAGTACAGTTACGGACTTCGGCAATCTGATGGCAGCGGCATCGTCAGGTACGACTGGCACCCGGAGACCACGCCGGCTCAAACGTATCCCCACTTACACGTTGAGGCCGTGCGAGGCTTTGACCAACTCGCAATCAGTGAGCGGACCCACCTCCGAACAGGACGCGTTGCTATCGAGGACATACTGCGTATGGCTGTTGAGGAGTTTGGGGTGACTCCCGTACGCGATGACTGGGAAGCCGTACTCAGAGAGACGCAGGCGCAGTTCGAACGCGACCGTACTTGGTCCGGTTCTGAGGGGAAGCCCAGCACACCGAGTGTTTGACGCACGCTGCTACGGGCACCGTGATCGTCCGCTTCCGGTACCCTGCCTCCACCATCGCCGCGTGTGGACTCACCTCGCCAGCCAGCACCTTGGTGTGCAGATCGGGTCGCGACTTGCGGAGGCGGCGGAGGGCGTACTGTTCGGAGTTGCCGTCTGGCCGCTCGTCGTGGGTGTTTACATTGTCAACAGGCACCGTGTGCTGATTGGTGCCTACCGGATTCTGGGTCACCCGGTCGATTGCGTCCAACGCCTCGGGATCTTCGGCACACAACCGTTTGAGCGTCTTGAGGTCGGCGCCGATTCTCCCGCTCAACCGAACGGCCTGGCGGCGGCGTTCCTCTCATTGAGGGCCGCCCAAGAGGGTGCGGCCGCTCGAGGGAGAGTCACATGAAGCGCTGCCTTGCGCACGGAATCGCCGCGTGCGCGCTGTGTGCCCAGTTGTTCGGCCAGGTTAAGGACATGGTGCCCGAGTGGCTATGTCCGTTCCGCCGGCCTTGGCAGGAAGTGTATTCGCACCCTGATTGCCGACTGACGTTCCCCAGCCCGCAGGAACGTCCCGATCGGCCTGGCTCGGCCCGTCGTGCAGTCGCCCACGACGGGCGCGCGTTCAGCACAGCATTCAGCACTGGCAGCACTGGCACGGCGCTGACCGGCTTGTAGGTCGCTGTGGCACCGAGGGCCGGCGGCAGACAAGCAAAAGCGCCGCCCCTCGGGTGAGAGCGCGGCGCTTTTGCTGCTGTGTGGCGTGTGTAGGTGTGGGTGTATTAGCTCGCCGATACCTGGGCCGCGTGCCGAATGCATCGACCGGCGGCCAGGTGCTCCATGCACCACGACGACCGGGTGGAGGCTGAAGAGCCGCGGGGCGACCACTTCGACGTTCGGCACGGTGCCGCGGCCGGCGAACTGGAACAGGGGCAGGCGCCAGCCGGTCTTCAGCTTGATGCCGTAGAGGGTGTGCTCGGCGAGCCGCTGGCGCACACGGCTCGGCTCGACACCCAGCCGCGCCGCTGCCTGGCGCACCGTCAGGGCGGAGGCCAGCAGGGCGGCGAACTCAGCGGCTGTCCGCGCGAGGGGCGAGTCAGGCCCGGTCGCCCGCCGCTCAAAAGACAACCCAACCTCTTGCAGCGCACCGGCCTCCCGGTCGCTCAGGTCGGAGCGGGCAGCACGCGGGGCGCGCTCCGGCAGGAAGGACCGCAGGGCCTCGTCGACGAGCCCCTCGAACTCGTCGGCGCCAACTTGTAAGCCGAGGCGCTCGAAGAGCGCGGCGCGGGCAGTCGTGGCGGGCATGTTCGCTGATTCCCTCACAGTATAGCGCGGCGTTAGAGGGTGCAAGTCCGTACGCGGCAGCGGGTGCAGGCAATTGTTCCGGAGCCCCTCCGCTCGCCC
>JACQGX010000159.1 GCA_016199265.1 Chloroflexota bacterium
CAGTCCCCCTCACTTTGCACTTTGCACTTTGCACAAGGAGTGGCCGGCTCGGGACCGTCTGCTGCCGGCACGTCGTCGGGCGGTGCTGCCTGCCGCGTAAGCATAGTTGAACTGGTTCAACGATAGCATTCACCTCGCTTCGGGAAGAAGTCGAACGGCACGGCGGCAGCCGGCCAATACCCGAACGGTCAGCGCTTGAGCGCGTACATGATGACCGTGAACGGCGGCTCGCCGGCACGGGCGAGGATCTCCACCTCGCTCTCCTTGACCTTGCCGGAGCGCCACGGGCCAAACGACTGGTGGCCGGCGAGGTCGTAGTACACCGTGCGCCCGTTCACTTCCACCCCCTGCACATTGCTGCGCTTGGCGTACACCCCCGGCCGGACCTCGACCAGCGGATCGTCGGTCCGGTGCCCCTCCACGTACGAGAGCACGTGCCGGCTCTCGGCTTCGGTCAGCGGCTGCGCGGCGCCGGTCTGCGGTTGCCCCACCGGCGATGTGCTCGCCGGCTGCTGCCAGGCCACCAGGCTCATTCCAGGGCGGAGAAACACGAGGGTGGCGCCAGCAAAAGCGGCAGTGAGGACCACGATCAGCAACACGACCATCGCCGCCGCCGTCAGCCTGCGTGCCCCGAGCGCTGCCATGGTTATGACAAGCGCAGAGACCGTGCCGCGCGCCGCGCCGAAAATCACCATTCGCCCGCCAGATGCCGATGGCGATCGATGCGCTCATTCGTGGACACGCACAGCAACTGGTCACCCGGCAGGCATCGGCCCAACGGCCGGATTGCTGTTACCGGCAAGCCGCGCGACGTCAAACGCCAGGTCGGATGTTCCGGTTGAGGCGGAACAGGTTGGTGGGCTCGCACCGGTTCTTGAGCGCAACCAGCCGCTCGTACTTGCCCGGTCCGTAGGCAGCCACAACCCGCTCCTGGCCCTCGTCGGCGGTGAGGAAGTTCACGTAGACGCCACCCGTCGAGAACGGGTGCATCGCGGCCCAGCCCCGGCGGGCCCACCCGACACACCGCTCGGTCTCTTGTGGATCGACCCAGGAAGCCGCGAGATTGAGCACGTACGCCGCATCACGGTGGCCGGTGGCCGTCGCGTGCTCGTCTACCCGGCCCGCGGCCCCGCCCAGGTGCATCACCAGCACCGCCGAGTGGGGTGAGGGGAGATCGGCTCCGTGTGCCACCAACGTCTCGCCGGTAGAGCACGAGACCGGCCAGCACGGTAGGGCCGACCGGGCGGAGCCGGTACTCGAACGAGGTGATGATCCCAAAGTTGCCGCCACCGCCGCGGATACCCCAGAACAGATCGGCGTGTTCGTTCTCGCTCGCGGTCAAGAATGCGCCGTCGGCGGTGACGATGTCGACCGAAAGCAGATTGTCGCAGGTGTAGCCGTATGTGCGCGTAAGCCAGCCGAAGCCGCCGCCGAGGGTGAGGCCGGCAATCCCTGTCGTGGAGACGATCCCGCCGGGAACGGCGAGGCCAAAGGCTTGCGTCTCTCGATCGAGGTCGCCCCAGGTTACGCCCGGCTGCGCCCGGACGGTCTGCGCCGCGAGGTCCAGCCGGATGCCCTTCATGCGCGACAGATCGGCGACGATGCCGCCGTCGCACAGCGCCGTCCCGGCGATGTTGTGGCCGGCGCCGCGCACCGCCAGCGTGACGCCGTGCGTCCGAGCGACATTGACGGTGTCGATCACATCGGCCACTCCCGTGCAGCGCACGATACACGTGGGCCGCTTGTCGATCATCGCGTTTCAGAACCGGCGGGTCTCGTCGTAACCGGCATCACCCGGACGGACGAGTTCGCCGTGCACGCGCGCCTCGAGCTGCTGCACCGCTGCCTGTGTACGCGTCGTCTCGCTTGTGCGTGAAATCGAGGACTGTGCAATCGCAACCATAGATCTTCCCCTCCTTGTCGATCGCTACACCCAGCATAGGCCACCCTCCCGGCAGCGTCTAGTCCAAAAAATGGAGTGAATGAGGGGTGTCCGCTGGGCTATACTCGCGGCATGCGTGGGTACGGCGGATTCGGTCCGGTCGCCAAAGCGGCGGAGATCTTCGCCAAGCGGTGGACGCCGCTGATCGTTCGCGAGCTCGTTGCCGGCAGCCACCGATTCAACGAACTCGAACGGGGGCTGCCGGGTATCTCACATTCGCTGCTGAGTCAGCGGTTGCGCTCCCTCGAGCGGCCCAGCACCGGCGAGCCCACCGTCGCTTGTCTCGTCCGCTCGCTGCTATTCGCCGGCGTAGCCAGACTCGTACACCGCCTCGCCGCGGTGCAGCCGCAGCGCGATGGTGTAGGTCTGCGTCGTCGCGCGGCGCGTCGGCGCGTGCGCGGCCTGCCAGCGGGCGATCGCCACCAGCACCTGGAACGACGCATCCTGCTTGGCCGGCGAGCCCGGTTGGGCCCGCACGATGTCCTGCGCCAGCTTGGCGCCCTCCTCCAGCATCTGGAAGTCGTGGAACACCGGGTCCTCGCGCAAGACGGCGTGGCCCAGCGTCCGGATCAGCGCCGCCGGATCGTGGCCGAGCGTCAGGTAGCGGTACGCGACGGCGCCCGTCTCGTCGACGCCGCCCTGCTGCTCGCAGTAGTCGGATAGTTGCTGCAGCAAGTAGGCCGGATCGGACGGCATCTTGTCCAGCGCCCGTGCGTTCGGCAGGCGGGCCGGCGGCACGTTGAGGAACCGTGCCTGGTAGACGACCATCGCGCCGTCGAGCACGGCGCGCGCCAGCTCGACCGACGGCGCGCGCTTCGCCACCTGCGCCAGCGACGCGCAGTAGGTGAAGTGGTGCAGCGCGGTGTCCCAATCGCCGAATTCGTTGCTCGTCGGGAAGCGTGTCAGCCGCAGCGCCGACGCGTACGCCAGTGCCTGCGCCGCGTCGGCCACCGCCATCCCGCCGCGGAACGCCGCTATCACCGCATCGAGGCTCTGTTCGGGGTCAGTGCCCAACAATGCGTCGACGAGCTCGTGATCCCACGTGCCGCGCGGTTGGGCAGTGACGTCGACCGCTCCCTCGAGCTGCGCGATGCGGGCGTTGACTATCGCGACGAGGTTCTCTGGGTGCTGCCACGAGTTGCGCTCTTCCTCGCGGGTGGCCGCCGCCCACTGCGCCGTCAGCGCCGGCAACACGTCGGCCGCGTGCTCCCAGCCAATCAGGTCGAGCAGTTCGGCTGCTTTCGCCAGCGTGTCCATCACGTGCGAGAAGTCGCGGTAGAAGTGATCGGTCGCGGCGGCGGCGAGCAGATCGACGAGCGCCTGGGGCGACCATCCGGCGGCGATCGCCGTCCGCAGCGTGCGCTCGGCTGCCTGGGCGTCGCGCACCTCGACGAACTGGCGGAACCAGCGCTTGAGCTGGTCCGGCGGTACGTCGGTTGTGGGCAGGGGCTCGAGCTCAACTCGATCCTTCTGGCCGGCGGCATCCTCTCCAACCCGGCGGGAGCCGTGGTAGAGCGCCAGCGCCCGGTCCTCC
>JACQGX010000160.1 GCA_016199265.1 Chloroflexota bacterium
ACATGGCGCTGTGGGACATCCTGGGCAAGGAAACCGGCAAACCCGTCTACCAATTGCTCGGCGGCCCCTGCCGCGCCGCTGTGCCCTGCTATGCCCACGCCGGCGGCAATACGCTCCAGGAACTGGAAGACGACGTGCGGCGCTACCTCGAAGACGGCTGGGTCCATATCCGCTGCCAGTTAGGCGCCTACGGCGGCGGCGGGTTCCTGGGACCGGAACAGGGTGGCCGGCCGAAGAACGCGCGCCCGCCGTTCGACACGCCCCGCCGCGCCTTCGACGACGAGGCCTACCTGGAGACTATTCCCCGGATGTTCGAATACTTACGGGACAAGCTCGGCTTCGGCCCCAAGCTGCTGCACGACGTGCACGAGCACCTGCGCCCGCACGTGGCCGTCGCCCTGGCCAAGCGCCTGGAACCCTACCGCCTCTTCTTCCTGGAAGACCTGCTCCCGCCGGAGCACGTCTCCTACTACCGCCAGGTGAAGCAGCAATGCACCACCCCGCAGGCCATGGGCGAGCTCTTTATCAATCCCCACGAGTACCTGCCGCTGATCCAGGAGAAGCTGATCGACTACATGCGCATCCGCGTCTCCAAGGCGGGCGGCATCACCCCGGCGCGCAAGATCGCCCACCTGTGCGAGTTCTACGGCGTCCACACCGCCTGGCAGGAGGGCGGCGACAACGATCCGGTCAACCAGGCGGCGGCGATGCACCTGGACATGGCCTCATGGAACTTCGGCATCCAAGAGGAGAACCACTTCCGCCCCGAAGAGCTCGACGTCTTCCCCGGCCACGCCGTGCTGGAGAAGGGCTACCTCTACCCCAACGAGAACCCCGGCCTCGGCCTCGACATCGACGAGGAGAGAGCTGTCAAGCTCCTCGATCCCGAGCGCCTCAAGCGCCCGCTGTTCATGGCCGAGGACCGCCGGCTAGATGGCACGGTGGTGCGGCCATAGGGCAACGTCAGATGCAGTGGGAGTACGACGATAATGGCTGTCAAAGATCGCCCTGGGCTCCAGGAAATCATGCCGGGGCTCTACGTGAGCACTGATCAAGATGATCAGGCCAAGCTCACGCGTGAGTTCGCCGACGCCGTACGCCGCATCTCAGGATCCAACGTGCTCGCCGAGCTCATCGAAGAGGCCATCCGCAAGCAGGAACAGCGCGAGTCTGCCCGCAAGAAGGCGTAGACGACTCGCACTCGTCTGACCTGGCCCTGGCTCACGACCGCCCGTCGAGGCGGTCTCTTCTTGCCTCTGCCCGGATTCCGCACGTGCTCTCCACTCGTCCTGAGCCTGTCGAAGGACGCAACGTGGTGCTCCCAATGCAATGACTAATCTGGGCTTTCCAATGTTTTTGCCTGCGCCCGCGGCGGCCGTTGAAAATCGCCTGCCGCGACGCAGTGTTACCTAGGGAGGCCCTCGCGCAAACCAGCCTTGCCGCAACTATGACAACCACCTACCACCCGCCCTCACGTGCACCACACCAACACACCACGGCTGCCCGCGACGAACGGGCCGTTACACGGAGTCGGGTGTCTTCACCCTCGATTCTGCAAAACGAAATCGCAGTTCTGACACTTCTACGTACTGTTCAAAATAACGCAGTCGCTTACACGCATACAGGTGTTTCATTGCCGTTTCTGCAAAACAAAAGGCTAATTCTGACAGTTCCGGCGTCTGTTCTGGTCGGATCACGTTCGTTGGGCACGCCCGTCGGCTCGTTCGCCAAGCCGCCGAGCTACGCTACCGGCCAGACGTGGGAGGGCTGCTTAGGGAACAGCGCGTCGACCAGGACGCGGGACTCGTCGGTTCGCGCGCGGCAGTCGGGGAAGGCGTACTCCAACTCGTCCAGCGAGCGGTAGCCGAAGAGCGCCTGGAGGAACGTGAGCCCGGGGAAGGAGGCGCCTGCGTCGCGCGCCTCGGGCTCCGGCCAGGGGACGACGTCTACCAGCCTGCCTGACTCGAACACGAGGCGCAGGCCGTCGCGGTAGAAGCTCAGCCTCAGCTCGCCGCTGTGCCCGGCCGCGTCCGAGGCGGCGAGGCGCTGTTCGAGCACCGGCGCTACGCGCCGCAGCAGCGCTGGGAGGTCGGGGACACGTAGGTACCAGGCGTACGGGCGCGAAACGCGCGGCAGGCGCTGGGCGGCTGCGCGGTAGGCCGGGTGGTCGGCGCCGAGCGCAAAGGTGATGCTCCCGAAGGTGTTGCCGGCGGCCCGCTGCTCCCACTGCTCGCCGGCCGCGGCCAGGAAGCGCAAAACGAGCGGCGTGGCGGCGAGCCACGACGTGCCCGGCGCCAGCTCAAAGGCGGTGATCGAAGGGCCTGGATTGGCCAGGGAGCGCATGGCGAAGAGGCCGGTGCGCTCGCCGGCGGGCGTCGTGAGCAGGCAGAACTCCCGGCGCGAGGTGTTCATCTCGCTCTTGCCCTCCATTTCGTAGCGCCAGAGCGCCGCGTCACGGATGCAGCTTACGAGATAGCGCCGGTTAGCCTCGTGAGTAGCGGCGGCGATGAAGTCGAGATCGTCGAGGGTGGCAGGGCGCACCTGGAACGGCGCGGCTGCCCCTTCCTTTGGCTTCGGGAGCGACGTACGTGGCCCGCTGCGCGCGCCGCCGAGCGTCATGGCCATCTCATAGCCGAACTGCCGGTAGTACCAGGGAATGCCGGTGATGCCCAGGAGTAGTTGGCCGCGGGCGGCGCTCCAGGTGTGGACGACGTCGAACTGACGCCGCACCAAACCGCGCCGCCGGTACTCGGGCAGTGTTCCCACCATTTCGACTCGGCCGGTGGGGAGCTCGATCCCGCCGTACGACCACGTCTGCGGAATCAGGTTCAGCGACGAGACGATCGTTCCCGTCGGGGCGTGCTCGACGACGGTGAAGTCCTCCGGGCGCATCGTCGGGTGTGGGCGTGCCAGCAGATCGTGCGCCCAGGCTTCGATGGTCTCGTCCGGCTGATCGGTATCGCCCTGCGCGTGAATCACGCCGTTGAACGCTGTCAGCCGGTCGGCGTCGTCGCGCCGGCCGGCACGCAGCAGCAAGCCGTCGCCCAGATCGACCGGCAGATGGGGGAGCGCGGCCACCGGCTGGGAGCGGTTGGTGGGCGGATGGGACATCGACATGACGCGTTAATGGTACGCGCCGGGCAGGCGCCGCTGCCCCACCTGATTAACCGGGCTTTGGTTTCTCGCTCGCAGGTGCTTCATCTAGAGCACTTGCGAGCAAGATTCCTCAAGATGTCCACACCAGGACCAAGGTGGAACCCGGACGTATCCTCACTTTGCACTTTGCACTTTGCACTTTGCACTTTGCACTTTGCACTTTGCACTTTGCACTTTGCACTTGGTTTAGGATCGACCCGGCGGCTCGGGTGGTGGTGGGCTGGGTGGGCCCGGCGGTGAGGGAGGTTCGGGAGGCGATGGCGGCGGGATGGGCGGCCCTTCACCTTCAGGTCGAGCCGGCTGCGGCGCTGCGCCGGCAGGGGCGATGAGCTGTGCGCCGAAGTCGCGGAGGCGGCGTGCGTACTCTTCGACCTGTTCTTCGACGCGCCGGTGGAACGTGCCTTCCGGGAACGTGCCGTCGACGCCTCGCTCTCCGGCCGGCAATCCGGTGAGCAGTTCGATTGCCTCGTCGACGTGGGTCGACGCCCAGATGTGAAAGCGTCCGGCGCCGACCGCATCACGCACCTCTTCCTTGAGCATGAGGTGGCGGCGGTTGGCCGCGGGGATCAGTACGCCCTGCTCTCCGGTGAGGCCCTTGAGCTTACAGGCGGCGTAGAATCCTTCGATCTTGCGCGTCACGCCGCCCACCGGTTGGATCTGGCCGTGCTGGTTGATCGAGCCGGTGACGGCGACGTCCTGCCGGAGCGGGACGTCGGAGATGGCGGACAGGAGGGTTAACAGCTCGGCCACCGAGGCCGAGTCGCCCTCGACCTCGCCGTAGGTCTGCTCGAAGGTGAGCGTGGCACCCAGCGCCAAGGGCCGGTTTGCGGCGTATTGGCCGGCGAGGTAACCGGAGAGAATGAGCACCCCTTTGGAGTGGATGGGACCGGAGAGCGCGATCTCGCGCTCGATACTGACCACGGTGCCGGCGCCGCCCCGGGGCAGGCCGGCGCGCGCCGTGATGCGGGACGGCCGGCCGAACGTGTAGTCGCCCAACTGATAGAGGGCGACTCCGTTGACCTGGCCGGTGCGTGTCCCCGACACGTCGACCAGCAGCGTCCCTTCCTCCATGAGCTCCAGCAACCGCTCTTCGGGGAGGTTTGACCGATAGTCGGCCTCGGCGATGGCACGCTCGACGTCTTCGGCGAGGACGACGCCATCAGTTGCGCCGGCGCCCTCGACCCGCTCGAGGGCGCCGGCGGCGTTCACGGCAGTGCTGCCGGTGGGGCCGGTCAGTTCTGTGGCGCCGGCGAGCTTAGTGACTCTCGTGGCTCCGGGAGCGTCACTCGCGTTGCCATTCGGTCGCAGACGCACGCCGGCCCAGTGGTTGGCCTCGCGCACGAGCTCGGTGATCTGGAGCAGCCGGGCGCTGAGCCGCTGCTGGTGTTCGGCCTCGCGCGCACCGTATTCGATCATCCGCGCGACCGCCGACTTGTGGAACGGGCGAAGATCGTGCTGCCGCACCTGCGAGGCGACGAAGGCGGCGTACCCCTGTACGTTCTCGTCGGTCAAGCGCATGTCGGGCGCGAAGTCGGCGCGCACGCGGAACAGCTTGCGGAAGTCCTCGTCGACGTAACAGAGCAGGAAGTAGAGGAACGGCTGGCCGACGAGCACGACCTTGGTCTGGAGCGGAATCGGCTCCGGCCGCAGCGTGGCCGAGGGGAAGAGCGTGTATTGCTCCGCCAGGTGCTGCACCTCCACCTCCTGCGTGAGCAGCGCCCGTTTGAGGGCATCCCAGGCGAAGGGCTGTCGGAGCACGTCGAGCGCCTGGAGGAGCAGATAGCCGCCGTTGGCGCGGTGCAGCGCGCCGGCCTTGATCTGCCGAAAGTCGGTCACAAGCCCGCCGAGGCGCGCCTGGAACTCGATACGGCCGGCCAGGTTGTAGTAGGTGGGGAAGGTCTCCTCGACGACCGGGGCGCCGGTGAGGCGGGAGTTGTCCACAAAGACGTTGACGCGATAGCGGTTCAGATGCTCCTCGTGTCGCATCCCCTGTAGCTCGGCGAGCATGGGCTGGCCCTCAGACATGGGCTGGCCCTCAGAAGTCTCGCCGCCGACGAAGTCGCCCAGATGGTCCGGCAGGTCTTCCTGCACCTGGTCGAAGAACCGGCGCACTGCCGGCAGACCGGCAAACCGCTCCCGGAGATCGTCCAGTAGGGCCCCCACCGCAAGGCTTGCCACCTCCCGGTTCAACGTACGCAGGCGCTCGTCCATCTGCCTGGCCAAGTCACGCTGCTGGCGCAACGCCTGCTCGAGGACCTGGCGTAGCTGTTCGCCACGCCGCTCCAGCTCGCGCTTGGCCTCGTCGGGCAATCGTTCGTACTCCTCCGGCGACAATGGCCGGCCGTCGACGAGTGGGACCGTCACGATGCCGGCCGGTGTGGACTGGGCGGCGAAGCCGGCCGCCTGTGCCGCCGCCCGCACCCGTTCGGCCAGCGCGTTCTGGCGTTCGCGGAGATCGCGGACGGTCTTCTCACGCCGGCGAGCATACTCCTCGCTCTCGAAGGTACGGGGAATCTCGCGTCCTGCCTGGCGCAGGAACGTCTCCATCGCCTGCGCCAGTTCGGTGCCTCGCCCGGCCGGCAGGCGCAGCGCACGCGGCCGGTCCTGGTCTTCGAAGGTGTAGACGTAGACCCAGTCATCGGGCGCAGGACGCTGCGCGGCCCACCGGTGCAGAAAGGCGCGCGAGAGACTGGTGCGCCCGCTGCCCGGTGGCCCCACCACAAACAGATGATAGGTATCGGGGGAAACGTCAAGGCCAAACTCGATGGCCCGTACAGCGCGGGGCTGCCCCACTATCCCTTCGAGCGGCGCCAATTCGGCGGTGGTCTCAAAACCGAGCGAGTCTGGATCGCAGCGCTGGTAGAGGGCCTCGAGTGGTACGGCGAGCCGTGCGGCGGCCGCTCCGGACGAAGGCATTTGGACGAGCGGATTACTGTTTCCGGCAGACGGAGCACGCATTACTCTGCCTCACCTCCACGGATATGGTACTGCCGGCTCCCGGCATGTGCCAGAGGTCGCGCACGGTCTGTGCCACTGATCTTCAGCGTGAGCTACAACAGTGGATACCCGGCTTGCCGGAGCTGACCAGGTATGGTGAGGTTTCGACGTGCCCCGAGAACGCCGCGCTCAAGTGAAAGCAGGGTTCATGTTTTACCCTGATCGGGCACCGGTAACGCTCACGCAGCGCCGCCTGACGGGTGCTCTCGTGGACGGATGCCCCCCATTTGAGAGCCTGTTGGTCAACGTGAACTGCAGGGTGCTCGCGGCCGGATGGTTTCCCTCCCAGCCCGGCTGGCACTTGAATCGGCGTGTGATGCCCCACTACGTCCTCTTCGTCTGCGTCGGCGGCACCGCCGATTTTGTGGTCGGCGGCGAGCCGTACCGGCTCACATCTGGTTCTGTCCTCCTGATGCCGCCCGCTGTTCCCCAGGAAGGTCGCCACGATCCGTCCGACCCGCCGATGGCGGTCTACTCACTGCACTTTACGGCGCGCGTTCATGGCGTCCTCGACGCGCCGGCATTGCTCGGACTTCCTGTGTTGATGAATTCTTCGCGTGAGCAGATAGGCCGCCTCGTCGAGGCGGTTAAGCGGATTATTTCCGAGTTGGCGGCTCGAGAGCCTGGCTACGTGCTCGCGGCCAACGGGGAGTGCCTGCGTCTGCTGACGGCTCTCTGGCGGCAGCACCTCATCCAAGCAGGTGGGCGACTGCCAGACCATGCCATACGGTCCGCCCAGGTGGCGCGTCTGGCACCTGTCTTTCAGGTTATCCAGGCGCGCTACGCCGAAGGGCTCACCCTGGAGGACATGGCCGGCGTCCTGCACCTCCACCCCACGTACTTCTCGACCCTGTTCAAACGGCTCACCGGATTGCCGCCAGTCCATTTTCTAGCACGCTATCGACTCGATCGGGCACGCGAGCTACTCGTGTTCACCGATCAACCCGTACACGAGATTGCCGCCCTCACCGGGTATGGCGATCCCTCCCATCTGCGGCGGGAGTTCCGGCGCCGTGAGGGCATATCTCCGCGAAGCTACCGTGAAGCCAAAACGAATCCCGCTTTACCCTAAGACCGGTCCCTCCCACAGGCGCTCGATCCCCAGTAGACTCGAGAGAACGCCACCGACGCTATGCGAATGGGGGCATGGTTGTTGCTGGCATCTACCTCATAGGACCCGGCGCAACCTCACAGAGCTTAGGAGGCAGGATAGACCAATGGAAACCGTGCGTCACAATCACCCTCGCCAACCGGCGATAGCCAGACGATGGCTCTTCGGGAACGGTGCTGCGCTCGCCGGCGCGGCCGCGGCCGCGACTGCCTGCGGGCCACTCCAGGGACCCGCCAAGGCGCCCACCGGCAAGATCAGCGGCACAGTGATCTACCGCGACTGGCGCCTGCGGGCCGGTAACCCGGTAGATGAGGCCTTCTACAAGGCAGTCAGGGAAGGGTTCGTCGCCAAGTACCCGGACGTCAAGTTTGAGCAGGAGCAGGTCCCTTGGGGCAAGGACTACCTCGAGAAGTTCGTCTCCTCGGCGGCCGCTGATACCCCCCAGGACGTCGTCTTCTCCTCCATCATCTGGGGACGCGATCTGTGGGCACAAGGCCTGCTGGAAGACTTGGGGCCGTACGTCGCCCGCACGCCGTCGGTGGCGCCCAACCAGTATGTCGAGCCGGCGCTCTACTACAACTCCTGGAAGGGCAAGACCTTCGGCACGCCTCACGTGGGACCGGACTTCCGCACGATCTACGTCAACCGCAAGCTGTTTCGGGAAGCCGGGCTCGACCCGAGCGATGCGGCGCTCGAGAAGTGGACCTGGGCGGACATGACGGCCAACCACCAGAAGCTGGTGCGGCGCGATGGCGACAAAGTGACCCGCGCCGGCATCTGGTTCTCGGGCGGGACCAGCCTGGAGGACTTCACCACCTTCCTCTACAGCAACGGCGGGCAGTTCTACAACAAGGACCGGACGGCCGCCGCATTTAACACCGCACAGGGACAGCAGGTCCTGGAGGCCTTCGTCGACTTTCGGAACAAGTTCCGGCTACACGTGGGCCCGGAGGGCCTGGGTGCCCTGCAGGCGTTTCCGCAGGGCGCCGCCGCGACGGTCGTCATGGGCAGTTGGAACCAGCGCGACGTCCTCGGAACGCCAGAAGGCCAAGCCCTGGACTACACGATGATGGCCATTCCCTATGGGCCGTCTGGCAAGAGGCAGGCCACGACGACGTGGACCAACATGACGGTGATGCCCAAGGCGAGCAAGAACAAAGATGCGGCCTGGGCGTTCATCGAGTACTTCCACAGCCTGCCGGTAGCTATCCAGCAGTTCCAGATCTGGAAGCAGGCTAGTCCCCGCAAGGACTTCCTAGAGAGCAAGGAATGGAAGGAGGCGGCCTCCAAGGTCCCGTCCTACGTCCCGTGGCGCCGCATCGCCGAGAGTGGCGGCCCCTATGCTTACATCAAGAACGCCGAATTGGCCGAGAAGATCCAGCCCCTCTTCAAGGAAGTGGTCGTCGACGCCAAGCGCTCCGTCCGCGACGCCCTCGCCGAATCGGAGCGGCAGGCCAACTTGATCCTCTCGCAGGTCAAGTAGTCACAGAATACCCGAGCGGCGCCGTCAGCCGCGGGGCTCCCACGGCAATGCCAACCGCTGCCAGCGGCAGGCGACGGTGCCTGCCGCCGCCGACGGCCATACTCTCGATGTTCTGCCCGCTCTCCGGGCCGTCCACCTGCCCGCTCGCACGCTCCCGCGTGTGACGTGCATCCCCACGTCCGAAGGAAGTCTCTTGTGAGCGCCCCGAAGCCTCGCCTGATCATCAACTGCGCCACCGCCGACCTCGACGTGTTCCAGCAGGTGGCCAGGGCCGCCACTAGCCTCGTCGAGCACTACTCGGTGCGGCTGGTGGTGAGCCATCTGGCGCAAAGGAACACGCGCATGTTGACCGACCCAGGCGATCCCTATCTGCAGTACTCGGTCAACTTTCCGAGCTTGTTCGACTTTGTAGTCCCCCAGGCGTTGGCACCCTACGCCGAGCACGCGTCGGTGGAGACCAATCTGGGGCTTTTGGCCGCAAAGATGGCGGTGTTGCGCGACGTTGGGGTCAAAGCCGCCTTCTTTGGGCGCGAGCCCGTGTATTTTCCTGAGCCGATCTTCCGAGCTTACCCACACTGGCGTGGCCCGCGCGTCGACCACCCGCGGCGCAGCCGCAACCCGGCTTTCGCGCCGTGCGTGCATCAGCCGGCGGTTCAGCGCCTCTATCGTGAGGCGGCAGAACAGCTCGGGCGGCGCTTCCCCGAAGTCGACACCTTCTACTGGTGGACGAACGACTCCGGCGCCGGCTTCTGCTGGTACCCCTTCCTGTATCCAGGGCCAAACGGTCCCGCCTCCTGCCGTGATCGCGGCGCCCTCACCTCAATTGCCGGCTTTCACGCCGCCGTGCTAGATGGGGCCCGCGCCGGTGGTGTCGGTGAGCCCATGTCCATCATGACCCAGGTTCGCGTGTGGGATGAGCGCATCATGCCGGCAGGGGCGTATCAGTATCCCTCCCATGGGGCCAAGGGAGGTGTCCTGAGCATCCATGCCGACCTCAGCATGACCTACCCGGTGCGCTACCTCGCTGATCCACTTGGGCACCTGCAGCGGTTGAGCACCGTGCCGGCAGCGGAACCGGCGGCCGTGATCTGCTGGCTCAGCGATGTCTACCACCGAGCGCATGCCGGCGTGGGCACGTCGAGGCGCCTGTTCGCCCTGTGGGCGCTGGCGGCGAAGCACGCGGCCGCCACACGGCGCTTGCCCGGCCGGCTCATGCTCCTGCAGGAGCTCGCCGCTGCAGAATTCGGTGCCGAAGTGGCCGACGACGTGGTCGACGGATGGCTGAGCCTGCACGAGGCATTCACGCTGCAGCAGCAGAGCCCCTTCCGCCGTCCCAGTATGCGCTATCTACCCACCTACGGGCCGGTTTCGCATCGCTGGCTGACCCGACCGCTGGTCGCCTTCCCGGAACGCTTAATGCCGGAGGACGAGTGCTACTTTCTGCCTCACGTCTTCGCCGTGGGAGACGAGGCGCGCCGCCACAATCTCCTCGACGTGCACGGGTACCCGGCAGCGCACGCCGGCGACGATTACGATCTCCGCTCGGCGTATTTCGCTCAGATCGTGTCACATTTCAAGTCGGCCGCAGCTCACTTCGATCGGGCCGCGCAGCGCACCGGCACGGGAGGAAGCGGCGAACTGGTGACCATGGCGCGAGCCGCCAGGCTCATGGCATGCATATGGACGACGTGCCGCCACTGGCTCGAGTTTGCCGTCCTGCGGGCGCAGGGAGTGGAGCAAGCAGACGAGGTGCTTGGCCCGCTCGTCGTGGACGAGCGAACACGGGTCGAGACCTACCGCCGGCGCCTCCACGAGACCATCCGCGCCGAGCTCGACAACACGTTGGCCTTGCAGGAGGTGCTGGGGGACGATTCTGACCTGGTGGTGGCGCGTGGGGCTTCAGCCGAGGAGGAGGACACCTTCACATTGGGGCCGGATCTACAGGCGCAACTGACACGCAAGCGCGAGTTGATGCTTGCCCACTGGCAAGACGTAGCACGGCTCTACCCGGCACTTGATCAAGTGAAAAGTGCAAAGTGAAAAATAGAAAGTGAAAACGCACCGCACCCGCCGGACTTCTTGAGTAACTGCGGCGAGTTTGCGGCCGCGATTGCGGCGGCGGCCCGCCACCGGACGTTTCTCGATCCAGCCTATCGCCGTGCTGACCTGGACACGTGGCTGCGAACAACCCGGACTCGCTTGCTCGATTTGCTCCACTACGCACCACCGCGTTGCGACCTAGCCGTGGAGCTTGCTGGACGCGAGGACTACGGCGATCATATCCGCGAGTCGATCCAGTTGACGACGGCGCCCTGGTCGCGTGTCCCCTGCGAGGTGCTGATCCCCAAGCGACCGCGTGATGGCCGCTGGCCGGCGCCGGCCGTCGTGGCGCTGCACTGCCATGGTGGCGTCTTCCGGTGGGGCCGCGAGAAGATCGTGGCGCCGCTGGACCCGGCCGCCGACCACTCCGTGCTACGGCGCTACCGCGAAACGCTCTACGGCGGGCGGGGCTACGCCAACGAGCTGGCACGCCGAGGGTACGTCGTCGCCGTCATCGACGCGTTCTACTTCGGCGAGCGGCGCTTGCGCTACCCGCACGGCGGCTGGCCGGAACCCTATCGCACGGATGAGGCTGCCCTCGAGCCCGACTCAGATGAGTGGCTGCGACTGCTCAATCGTGTTCACCAGGAGATCCAGCCGCGTGTCGCGGGCGCACTGTTCCAGGCCGGCGTCACGTGGCCGGGCGTGTACGCGTCGGACGACCGGCGGACGATCGACTACCTCCAGACGCGCGCTGACGTCGATCCAGATCGCATCGCGTGCGTTGGCCTCTCGGTGGGCGGGTACCGGTCGGCTTTCCTCGTAGCGGCTGACGAACGCATCCGGGCGGCGGTCACTGTGGGCTGGATGTGCGGCCTGGGCGACCTGTGGCCTGTGGGCCGGTGGCCGAATTCCGTCGGCTGGGTGCACTACGTGCCCGGGTTGTACCAAGAGCTCGACCTGCCGGACGTGGCGTCGTTGGCGTGTCCACGGCCCCTTCTGGTGATCCAGGGGAGTAAGGATCGGCTGTTTCCGCTGGAAGGAGTACAGCGGGCCTTGGGCAAGCTGGATGCGGTGTACGACAAGGCAGGCGCCACCGGCCATTTCCAGGGCAGCATTTACGATGCACCCCACCAGTTCAACCCGGCCATGCAAGAAGAGGCGTTTGCCTGGCTCGATCGCTGGCTTTGAACCGCCCGTGGCTGCCCCAGGGCTTTTTCATCACCTGCAACCAGGTTGAGGTGACTCAGAGATGCTCTCTCGGCACCGAGGCGCAGGCCATCAACGGGCTATGGCCTGCGCCTCGGTGATCGAATTAGCGAGCCGCGTTCGCTAGGGCGGCGTCCGCCAAGCGCTGCACGTTGGCCGCCGCATCGCCGGCCGACTGCTGGCTGTCGAGCGCCTTGTTGAGCTCTGGCCCAATGACGCGGTGCATGTCCAGGAAGCCGATGATCTTGTCGTAGTTGCGACCGGTCGGCACCTGGTCGACGATGACCTTCAGATTGTTCGGCGGTGGCTTGAGCGCCTCCGCCGCCGTCGCCACCGACTTGAGGATCGGCAACGAGCCCGGCGAGAGCGTGCCGTCGTTGTACAGCCCCTGAATCTCCTTGTGATAGAGCTCCATCAGCACCCGGCACGCCTCGATCAAGTTACCGCGCTGCGTTGCCCGCTTGGTGACGGCCCAGTTGTGCCCGGTGACCACCAGTGAGGCCATCGTCGAGGAGATATCTTCCAGCACATTCTTGGGCCCGAAGACGGGGATGAGGTGCTGGTCGACCATCATCAGATCGCCCTGCTGGTCGGCGGCGAACTGCGCGATGATCTTCTCCTGCGTGTCCGCCTCCTATACCTGATGGATTTTTGACTACCAAAACCGGCAAACGCCTAAACCAACGCCACGGTGGAATCCACAGGCCGCCTCACTGTGCATGTTGCACTTTTCACTTTGCACTTGGTTTAGGGAGAGATTGCCGATCTTGAGCGCCAAGACTCATGAGCGTGGCGCCGGGTAGCCGCAGCTCTGCCTCACCTCGACCCGGCATGTGCCGACGATAGCGCAGACGGGGCCGGAAATCAAGAGGACGACCATTGGGCCCGCGTGTTGACGCTGCTGCTACCGATCGCCATCTGAGCGCTCGTTACGATCGGTCTGGGCGGCACGGCCGTCGCGCCGTGGACTCCCTCGGAGAACGGTGTTGTGCCGCACCATGTGCTGCACCAGCTCACTTGCGTGCGCCACCGACTGGTCGCGGCGGCGCCAGGCCACGGCCGCCGCGAGCGCATCGAGCAACGCCGCGGAGGCGACGCGCGAGGCGAACTGGCCGAAGCCCAGCGCCGCTTGCTGGCCGAAGGCGACGAGCCGGATGCCGGCGGCCTGGGCGATCGGGGAACCGGGAACGGCGGTGATGCAGATCGTGGTGAGGCCGCGGTCCCTGGCGTGCTGCAGCGCCTCGACGACGTAGCGCGTGCTCCCGTGGTAGGAGATCGCACACACGACGTCGCCAGGCCGGAGCAGGTGGATTTCCGGCGTGATCGTCCCCGGATCACCTGCCCATGATGCGCGCATCCCCAACACTTTGAGCCGATAGGCCGCGAGCTCGCTAAGCGGCATCGCGGCGCCGGTGCCCATAAACAGCACGCTCTCGGCCGCGACGATGGCGTCCACCGCGCGCTCCGCTGCCTGGGCATCGAGCGTGCGCAACGTATCGTGCAGCGCTTCGATCTCGAGGGCAAACACTCGGGCGATCACGCCGGCCGCCGAGTCCTCGTCTGCGGCGCCGCCGTCCCTCACGCCACCCGCTGGCCGCGTCAGCGGCTGCGGCAGGGCGTAGGCACCGCCGAGTATCTGCCCCAACTCCAGCGCGAGCGCCTGCGAGAAGTCGCGGTACCCGCGGTAAGAGAGCGCACGCGAAAAGCGGTTGACGGCGTTCTTGGAGACGCCGGAGCGCGCGGCGACTTCGTCGATCGAGAGTCCCCGCACCTCCCAAGCATTGTCCAGCACGTACTGGGCACACGCCCGCGCTGTACCGGCGAGTCCTGGGAGCGCCACGCGTATCCGCGCCAGCGGGCCCGCACCATCCACGCTCTGCGCCTGCATCGCAGCGGCGGCTACTGAGCCGGGCGCAGGCGGCTCAGTGGCTCCTGCCGACCCCCGTCGATCGCCTGTCGGAGAACGTTGTACCACTATTGCTCATTCAGTAGAACAATGTTACACTGCCGGCACGGGAGGTGGGCCCGACCACGTGCTCGGTGAATGCAGGGGCGCTGCGCAGTGCGCTTGCCGAGGCAGCGGCGGATGTCGTCCGTGACGACGTTGTACCAGTATGCGAGGAGGGAAGCAAAGCACATGGGTGTGACTCGGGCACAGATCGAGCAGTTCCACGAACAGGGGTTTCTGATCGTCGAGAACGTGCTCACGCCGGACGAGGTCGAGGTGATGCGTGCCAGGGCGGAGGAGATCGCCCGGGGGGAGCTTCCCGAGAACTCGCGCATCCGGCGACAGGTCGAGCCGGCGGTAGAGCGCGGCGAGCAAGCGGCGGACGATTACGAGGCGTCGCTGCGCAAGATGGCGGGGTTGGCGCTGGCCGGCGACGAGGTGTTTGCGGCGCACGCGCGCCGGCCGCGCATCGTCGAGATTATCCAGGCATTGATGGGGCCGGACCTGACGCTTTACCAGGACCAGCTCTTCATGAAGCCGCCGCGCGTCGGGTCGCGGCAGCCGTACCACCAGGACCAGCCGGCCGGGTTCCACATCGATCCGCCCGAGCACCTGACTACTTGCTGGACGGCGCTTGACGAATCAACCGAGGAGAACGGCTGTCTACGCTACCTCCCCGGCTCGCATAAGCTGGGTCCGCTCACCAAGGAGCAGCGCGCATCGTACGAGGCGCGCGCGCTCGCCGGGAAGCTCGAAGGAGAAGTGCCGCTGATCCTTCCGCCGGGTGGCGCCGGTTTTCATCACGGCTGGATCCTGCACGCCAGCAACGTCAATCTATCCAATAGGCGCCGGCGCGGCTACGCGACCCACTACGTCCGGTCAGATGTCCGCTACACTGGTCCCGAGCCGAAACGGCAGTTCCTGCGCGTCAGCGGACAGACATTTCCCGGCTCGATCTCGGCATAAGCCGAGCCGAGCCTATCGCTTTGGGAGCGAATACACCATTGGATACAAGACAACCCACTAAGAGAATGGAGCAACTACACATGGATGCCTCACGGATGACTCGTTCTAGGTTCCTGCACGCCGGAGTTGGCGTTCTGGCTACCGGGGTGTTTGCCGCCTGCGGCGGCCCGGCGGCCGACGGCGGTGTCAAACAAGGCGGCTCGGTAGCGCCTGCCTCGCCCTCGAAGAAGGAGGTCACGCTCATCGTCGACAACGACTGGACGGGTGGCGACCGGGTAAAGATAGTACAGGGGTGGCTGGAGCGGGCGAACAAAGTCTACCCGCACATCAAGACCGAGCTACGCGACAACGCCGCCTCGCAAGACAAGACCATCGCCCTGTTCGCCAGCGGCGAAGAGGGCGACCTGTACCAGCTCGACCAGCACGTCGTGCCGGTATTTGGCCCCAAGAATGTGCTGCAGGACATCACCTCCACGCTGGCAGCGCTCAAGTTCGACGTCAACAGCGTCTACGACGTGAACAACATCACCCACTGGAACGGCAAGCGTCACGGCCTGCTGATCCAGCTCAACTCCTTCAACTTCATCTACAACATCGACGCCTTTCAGCAGGCCGGCATCAAGGCTCCGGCGGCGAGCTGGACGTGGAACGACTGGCTGGATATGGCCAAGAAGCTCAACCGGCCGCTCGATGCGACCCCCCAGTGGGGGACCACCATCTCCGGCGAGCCGTACCACATGTTCTGGACGGCCGGCGCGCCGTACCTGGACGCCAAGGGCACGATGTCCCTGTGGGACACGCCGGCCTGCCGGGCGGTCGTACAGTGGATGGTCGACCTGGCGCAGCGCCATCGGGTGATGCCGACACAACGCGAGGCGAACGAGAAGAAGCTCAACTTCAACAACGGCAATTACGCCATAAACCCCTACGCGGTGCCCACGCCGGCGATCACCAAGAACATCGACGGCAAGTTCCAATGGGACGTCTTGCCGCCGCCGAAACACCCGCAGAGCGGCAAGGCGGTCAACACCGTCACCGGCCATAACTACCTGGTCACGGCGAAGGCCAAGCAGCGCGGCGTGCTCACCGAGGCGGTGCAGGTGCTCGTCGAGCTCTACGACAAGGAAGTGCAGGAGCTTTACATCAGCGGCCTGAACGTCGGCTCACTGCCCATCCTCAAGTCAACCGCCGCCAAGGCGGGGAACATGCAAGGCATGCCCAAGAACTTCAAGATCGCCTTGGACGTGATCGGCACCAGCCAGAACTTCGAAAAGATCATTGGCTTCCTCGACCTGCACCGGGCCTGGCGGCCGGAGTTCTGGAAAGCACTCGACGGCGAGGTGACGGTCGAGCAAGCGGTCGCCAACATGGCCCGCGTGAGCAACGCTGCCCTGGCCCAGGCGGCCCGCTAGCCACCCCAACCCCAGTTCACCACGGAGACACGGAGACACAGAGATTCCGGCGCAGGTTTCTCTGTGCTCTCCACGTCTTCGAGCTGCGGCCAGACCTACTGGGCCGTGGGCGGATCACGAGAGACGAGGAAGGAAGGACGACGATGCGGACGTATCGCGTGGCGCTGCTTGGCTGTCGCTCGCGGGGCACCTCCCAGGCGAAGGCGATCGTGCAGCACCCACGCATGGAGTTAGTGGGCGTCTGCGATCTGCTGCCGGAACGCCTGAACGCGCTGGGCGACCGCTTCGGCGTCGCCGCGCGCTACACCGATTTCGAACAGATGCTCCGCGAGCAGCAGCCGGACATCGTCAATATCCCCACGGCGACGAAGTTCCACGCGCCGCTCGCCACCGCGGTGCTGCGGCTCGGGCACCACGTCGACGTCGAGAAGCCCCTGACATTGACGCTCGCCGAACTGGATCAGGTGATGACGGCGCAGCGGGAGAGCGGCAAGCAACTCGTGCCGCATCACCAGGCGGCGGTGCATCCACCGGCCAAGAAGCTGCGCGAGCTGGTCAAACAGGGCTTCATCGGCGAGCCGCAGGCGGTGCGCCTCCGGAACAAGGGGTACTACGGCGGCTACGGCATCATCCACCAGGGCTGCCACGCGCTCGCGCTCGCGATCAGCGTCGTCGGGCCGGCGCGTGCCGTCTCGGCGCACATGGTCACCGCCGGCCGCCCCACGACGGTCGACGACGTCTACCAGGGCCCGTACGGCTACGGCCTCGTCGCCGGCCAGCACATGACGTGCCTGTACGAGCTCCAGAATGGCGCCTACCTGCTTAACGAAGAGCACTACCGTCCCGAGGTCGACTCGAGCACCATCCGCTTCGAGGTCGTCGGCACCGAAGGCGCGCTGGCGCTCGATCACGCCATTCCGGAGAAGGTGTACTACAGCAACTCGCCGCACTGGCACCCGGTCAGGACCGAGTGGTCGGAGGTTCCCCTCTCCAAGGAAGAGCGAGCCGCCGGGGGCTACGACTTCCTCGACCCGGCGGTCAAAGGGATGGACCTCTGGATGGCCGACGAATGGGTCCAGGCGCTCGACGAGGGGCGTGATCACGTCATCAACGCGTCGGTCGGCGTCAGTACAATGGAGATGATTCACGGCGCCTACGCGTCGCACGCCGAAGGCCGGCGGATTGACCTGCCCCAAGCGAGCCGCGACCATCCGTTCGAGCGCTGGCTCGCGCGTGAGGGGAGACCCACACCGCCTCCGGCGCCGCCGGGCTACGGCGACTGGATCGCCTGGGCGCTGGCGCAGCCGCAGAATCAGCCGCCGGCGCTTGTGAGGAGCTAACGATGACGGCGACGACGAATCGTGTCGGTGGAGCGGCCTCAGCGCCCGCAACAGACTCGGTCCCAGAGATCGTGCCGAGCCGCCCGATCGAGCTGGCGGATGGCTGGGCCGGTGATCTGGCCTGGTGTGACGGTGCCGTTTGGGTCGCCTGGGCCGTCTGCAGCGATCCTGAACCGGAGTTGCTTTCGGAGTCGGTGCGTGAGTGGCCGCTCAAGCGCGATACGCCGCTGCGGCCCGGCCTGACACCGGACGATTGGCGGCGCCGCAGTGCCGAGGCTGCCTTTACCGTGTCGGTCGGACGCCTGGCTGGGGGGCAGTTGGCGGCCGCTCGGGAGCTCAGCCGGACGCCGCACGCCGTCGAAGGGCCGTCGTTGGTGACGGTGCCCGGCCATGAGGCGCCGGCGGTGCTCTGGGCAGAACGGCGCGGGCGGGGTTCTGTGCTGCTCGCCGCCATCGGCGGCGCCGCGCCAGAAGTGGTGGCCGAATCCACGGGTGCGATCCTGGGCCCCCGCGGCGCGGTCGACGGCGCCGGCCGGTTGGTCGCCGTCTGGCAGCAATGGCCGGCCGGCGGTGAAGCGGCGGACGGGCCGCAGATCATGGCGGCAACACGTGCGGCGACGGCCGCGGGGCAGCCGGCCGCTGGTTGGTCGCGGCCGGTCGCCGTATCGCCGGCGGGGCAGCCGGCGTGGGCCCCGGCGTTGGCAGCGGGGCCCGACGGCACGGTGTGGTGCGCCTGGGACGGCTGGGATGAAAGTGTCTATGCCGTCTACGCCTGCTACGCCTCACCCGACGGCGTCTGGCATCCGCCGGTGCAGGTCTCGCGCCCGACGCGCGGCCACTTTCACATCGCGCCGGACGTCGCCGCGGGCGCGGGATATGCGTGGATCGTGTGGAACAGCACCACTCGTTGGGGGGAGCTCAACCACCGGTTCAACCACATCCGCGGTATCCACGCCGCAGAAGTGACGGTCGACGAGGCTGGAAGCGTGCGCTTCCGGCCGGCCCCCGGAGGCGGGACGCTCGGCGCCCCGGGGCAAGTGCCGATTCCGAACGTGCCGTTCGTTCACTCGGTCGAAGAAGAGTTCGTCAACCCGCTTGCGCCGAGAGTCAGGCTGGACGCGGATGGACGGCCGGTGGTCTTCTTCCGGCAGTTCCGCAGCGCCGAGTTCAAGGACTTCGGCTGGTCGATCTGGGCCACCCGACAGTCCGGCGAGGCGTGGACGCCGCCGGCGCTGGTGACGACACACACCGGGTTCCCAGACACGCCGTACGGCGTCGTGCCTGCGTCGGAGAAAGGGATGGCAGGTGCTGGTTCGGCAGGTACCGATTCCTGGTTGCTGGCGTATCACGCCGGCGACTACCCGCGTTTCACGGACCGCCATCCGTCCAGGCCGGTGAGCCGGCACCGGCTGGTGATAGAGCGTCTCGCGCCCCTCACCCCTAGCCCCTCTCCCACAAGGGGCGAGGGGAACGACAATGCGGCACGGTTCCGCCAAACTCCCCCTCGCCCCTTGTGGGAGAGGGGGCCGGGGGGTGAGGGGAAACCACGCCGCATCATCTTCGGCGAACAGGCGTTTGAGCTGCTCTATGGCGACCTACACCGGCACAGCGCGTACTCGAAGTGTATGTCGGCCAACGACGGCGATCCGCTCGATCACTGGCGCTGGGTCCACGACGTGGCGGGGCTCGACTTCTACGGCATTACCGAGCATTTGGAGTACATGAGCTACCTCGAATGGCGCCGCATCGAGGATCTCGCCGAGCGGGTCGCAGCCGGCGGCCGCGTGCTGGCGCTCGCCGGCTGGGAGCTCGCCATTCCGCCGGGACACACCAACTTTTTCTATGCCGACCAGCGTATCGGGCAGGATCTGCGCATTGCCTGTCTGTCGTCGCCGGACCTCGCCGCGGTGTGGCCAAAGCTCGACGCATGGATTCCTGCCGGCAAAGCCGTCGCTATTAGGCACATGCAGGGGCACCGCGGCGACGACCTCGCGGCGACGTACTCGCCCCGATGGGAGCCGGTGGTCGAGATCATCCAAACGCGCGGCGAGTATCCGGACTGGGTGCAGTCGCTGTGGCGGCAGGGTTTCCGTGTCGGCGTGATCGGCGCGAGCGACCACTCACGCGGGGCGCCGTTCGTCCAGGCGCTCACCGGTCTCTGGGTCCCGCCGGAGGAACGCACGCGCGAGGGCGTGCTGGCCGCGCTGCACGCCCGCCGCTCGTTCGCCACCAACGGCGTGCGGATGGGCGTCTTCGTATCGGTGTCGAGTAGCTCAGGTGGCTCGGTGATCGGTATGGGCGAGAGCGGCGTGGTCTCGGGAACGCCCCGCCTGCGGGTCCAGGCCACCGGTACGGCCGCGCTCCAAACGATCGAGTTCTACCGCGACGACCGGCTGCTGCACCTCGAGCCGGTCGATGCGCTCGAGGCCACCGTGGACTGTGTCGACGGCGACGTGTCGCCCGGCGAGCATCGCTACTGGGTGCGGGTTGTACAGGGAGCGGAGAAGAATGGCCGCCGCCCACACCGCGGCGTCGCCTACAGTAGCCCGGTGTGGGTGGAGGTGAGATAGAAGCACTGTTCCAAGGTGGGTAACGATGGCGGAAGAGGGCGAACAATAGGAAGGAGCAAATCCATGGCACCAGTCCAAAGGGAACAGCTACGAATCATCCATGTCGGGGTCGGAACTCGCGGCAAATCGCACGTGCGGGCGGCGCTCGAGTCCGGCTATTGGCGGCCGGTGGCGCTGGTCGACGTCGTCCCCGACTATCTTGCCGCCGCGCGCGAGATAACCGGCCTGCCCGAATCGGCGTGCTTCACCACCGTCGAAGCGGCGCTCGACGCCGTCGAATCCGAGGCCGTCGCGATCGCCTCGCCGGTGACGTTCCACGCGCAGCAGATCATGGCGGCGCTGCAGGCGGGTCGCCACGTGCTTACGGAGAAGTGTTTCACGACCTCACTGCACGATGCCGAGACATGCGTCGCCGAGGCGGTGCGGCGCGATCGGAAGCTGGTGGTGGTGCAGAACGCGCGCCTGCGGCCGGCGATGCGTACGCTGCGCCGGTTGATTCAGGAAGAAACGTACGGGCCGCTCGGCTTGTTCTTGATGAGCTTCTTCAAACCGCGTGGCGGACCGTACAACCTGAGCCCGCACATGCATCTATGGCAGCAAGGCGTGCACGAACTGGACACGACGCTGGGAGTCGTGCAGCATCCGGTCCGGCGCGTCTGGGGGTTGAGCAACAACCCCACATGGTGCGACTGGCCATCAGAGTCGACGGTGCAGGCCATCCTCGAATGCGACGGCGGCGTCTCCGGCACGCACCTCAGCACGTCGAATGCGCGCGGGAACGGATTCGAGTTCCGGCTCGAGTGCGCCGAGGCCGCGCTGGTCGCCGGCGACCGTGGCGGCGAGACGCTGCGGGTGCTGTGGGGGCCAAAGAACCGGCGTGAGGAGACGATCCCTGTCGACCCGTACGACACGCGCGGTCTCGAGCACCATCCGGTGGCTCAGGCGATCCTCAATGGCGATGGTCCCGGCAGAGGCGAGGGCATCCTGATCGACATGACGATCTACCGGAACCTCCATGAATACGTCGTCGAGGGCAAGGAGCCGGAGTCGTCCGGCCGGCGCAATCTCGACACCATCCGCCTGCTCGACGCCATCGTCCGCTCGACCGAAGAGCGCCGCGCGATCGAACTGAAAGGCGCGTAATATGTGGCGAAGTTGGCTGTCTAATCGTATGAAGATCGGGCGAATGTAGCGTGAGCTACGTACACCACAAAGGAGCACCAACAATGTCGCCGTCGAGTTGGGAGGCTGCTGCGCCACGGACACGTCGAGGCATAATGCAACTGGGCATGTCGGCCGGAGGTGCGCTTGGGCTGGCCGCGTGCGGCCCTGGCGGGGAGTCCGGTACCACCGGCAGTCAGGACAGCAGGGCGCCGGTCGAGATCTTCTTCACGCTCCCGGGCTCCGCCGGGCTGGAGCAGGATCTCTACAACGGCTTCATCAACGATTTCCATGCCCGCCAGAACAGGATCCGGGTGCGCCATACCTTTGAGCCGGTGTTCGGCGACTACCCCGCCAAGCTGCGGGCCCTGCTTGCTGCCGACACGTGGCCGGACATCGCGCACCAGCACCTGAGCGTGGTGCAGGACTTTGCCCAGCAGGGCGCGCTCACCGAGCTCAAGCCGTACATGAACCGGGACAAGATCAGCGAGAAGGAGTTCATCCCCGCGCTGATCACCGAGTTCACCTGGAAGGGCAAGCTGATGGCCCTTCCCAAGGACAGCGCGGCGTTCGGCATTCACTACAACAAGGACATGTTCGACAAGGCCGGCGTCAAGTACCCGGACGAGAACTGGACGTGGGATCAGTTTGCCGAGATCTGCCGGCGCCTGACCAAGCCCGAGAACAACCAATTCGCCGTGACGTTCGTGAAGCCGGCTCCCAACAGCGAGCAGTGGGAGGCGGTGCTCAAGTCGTTCGGCGGCGGCTGGTACACCAAGGACCTCGCCAAGTCGACGATCGACGCTCCGGGCTCGATCGACGCGCTGCAGTTCTTCGCCGACCTCGAGTTCAGGCACCGCGTCACGCCCACGGCGCACAAGTACAGCTTCACCGGCGATGCCTGGCGCGGGGGCGTCGTGGCGATGACGTTCGGCCACCACTCGACGACGTTCTTCCACAAGGCCGAAAAGCGCGAGTTCAAGTTCGACGTCGTGCCGATCCCTAAGGGGAAGGGCGGCAGCTTCGTCGCCGTCGGCGCCTCGGGGTACGCGCTGCCGTCGAAGGCGAAATACAAGGACCAGGGCTGGGAGCTGCTCAAATTCCTGACCAGCAAGGAGGTGCAGTCGAAGATCGCCAGCGGCAAGCGGTGGGGCCCGTGCCGGCCCGACTCGCTCGACAACCTGGCGCCCGACGACGGTATCCCGCAGCACTTCCGCGACGTCCACATCGAGCCGCTGCGGGGCAAAGGCAAGGTGCCGGCGCTGCCGTTCGTCTTCCCGGCGGGGCAGCTCGACATCCTGCAGGTCTATAACGAGGAGGTTGCCGGCCAGCTCTGGACCGGCAAACGCTCGGCCAAAGAAAGCGCCGGCGCCGCCAAGCCCAAGATCGATGCCATCCTGGCGAGGAACAAGTAGGCAGCAGTCGGTAGTCGGTAGTCGGTAGCCAGCGGGCAGTGGATCAAAGATAGCCCAGAGTGAAGAGAAGGAGTCGAGAGTTTCTCATGGTCGATACCTATGCACTGGCGCCGCGGTTTGCGAAGTTCTTACGGGTGACGGACGTGACCGACGGGCTGGATGCCGTCGGGCGGGCAGATCTCACGCTGGTCGATCCGGCGATCCGGCCACTGTGGTTTGGGATGCGGTTCTGGGGGCCGGCGCTGACGATGCGCGTCGTGCCCGCAAACCAGCGGATGGCGCCGATCTCGCGTGAGGAGGCGCTCCGCCAGCACGGCATCTGGTTCTCCCAGCGCGAGGAACGGCTCGGCGAATTCGGTCGCAACCTGCGCCTGAACGAGCGCATCAAGCCGGGGTGCGTCGTCGTCACGTCGACCGGTGGCGCCAAGGAGACGGGCTACTGGGGATCGGCCAACAGCATGGGCGTGCAGGCGGCCGGCGCGGTCGGCATCGTCACCGAAGGCCAGTGCCGCGACACCGACGAGGTCATCCTCCAGAGAACGCCGGTGGCGTGCCGCGGGATCGGGAGGCCGATCATCCCCGGCCGTGTCGAACTGGTCGACCTAGAGGTGCCGGTGGGGTGCGGCGGCGTGCTGGTGCGTCCGGGCGACATCGTCGGGTGCGACTGGGATGGCGTGGTCGTCGTGCCGCAGGAAGTCGCCGAAGACGTGCTCTACTTCGCGGCGCGGATCGCGATCGAGGACAAGAAGTCCCGCCGCCGCCTGTACGAGCGCCTCGGCAAGGAGCCGGACGAGACGGTGGACTGGGAATCGGCGGCCGAGTACTACAAGGACGTCGTGGGCTCGGTCTGAGCCGCGATGCCGCGCGGCGGCCCGGCACGGGGATGGCCCTCGGTGAGACCTAACCGCCAAATGTCATCCTGAGCGCAGCGAAGGATCTCGGCCGCTGGTCATGAGATCCTTCGCTGCGCTCAGGATGACAAGGGAAGCGAAGGACCACAAGGGATAGGCGTTCACGGAGCGACCCTCCCCTACGTGCCATGGTGATCAGATAGTTGTGATGCCTTCGGTTAGAAGGTCGCGGCCCTCTGGGTTAGCCGCGGGTGTAGACGTCCTCCGGCTTCAGTAGATTGAGCAGGGGCTCGCCTGCGCGGTAGCGACGGACGTTCTCGCAGAGGATATCCAGCGACCGGCCGGTCCGGTCGGGCACCTGCGGCGTCACGTGGGGCGTGATGATGGTGTGCGGCGCGTCCCACAACGGGCTGTCTGGCGGCAATGGCTCCCGGGTGAAGGTGTCCAGCCCGGCACCGGCGATCCAGCCCTCGTAGAGCGCTCGGATGAGCGCCGTCTCGTCGACGACTGCCCCGCGTGCCATATTGACGAGGAATGCCGACCGCTTCATCAGGCGCAGGTCACGCTCGCCGATGAGGTGGTACGTCGCGTCGGAGAGCGGCACTGCCAGGACGACGAAGTCGCCCTGCTGCAGCAGTTCGTCGAGCGTATCGCCGCCCTCGGCGCTGTAGAGGCGATCGACGCCGGGCGGCGGCCCACTGGCTTGGCGCCGGTAGCCGAGCACGCGCATGCCAAGTGCCTTGGCGCGTACCGCCAGCTCCGTGCCGGTATTCCCCAAGCCGACGATGCCCACCGTCCGGCCGTAGAGACCGCGCAGCGCATCCTGGCCGGGGATGCCCCACTGGTGCCGGCGTTGAGCATCGAGGAATGTCGGGAAGTCATATGCCAGCGCCAGCATTAACAAGATAACGTGCTCGGCCAGGACGGGGGACGATCTTCCCGCGGAGCTGGTGACCAGCAGGCCTTTCTCGAATACCTCGGGCCGCGCCGATTTGTTCAAGCCGGCGTGATCGCAATGGACCCAGCGCAGATGCGGTGCGCTCAGCGAGCGTTCGTCGAGGTCGCCGGCGAGGACGGCGACGTCTGCCCGTTCGAGCGCGGCGGCGATGCCCTCGGTGTCGTCGCGTCGGAGGTGGATGAACTCTGCCGGGGCAAACGCCGCGCGCAAGCGATCTAGATGGGCACCGCTATAGGGGACGGTGGCAAGGACGGTCTTGATCTCAGGCATGCTACTTCGCCGTCGCGTAAAGCTCTTTGTTCTGCTGCATGTCCGCATCGAGCATCGCTTGCGCCTGCCGCTGGGCCTCACCCAGCGCGTCCTTGGCGCCGACTTTCTTGGCGATCACGTCGACCTGCATCTTGCTGAGCAGCGTATTGACCTCGGTGAAGATCGGACTCATCGCCGCCGCGCGGATGCCGGTGACGCAGTTGTTCATCCCCTTGACCAGTGGGTTGGTGTCCCAGTACGGGTCGGTGGCTACCTTCTTGTAGCCGGGGAAAATCCCAATTGTCCCTACCTGTTCCATCGTCAGGCCGGCCGGTGTGATCAGCGAGTGGATGCGCTGGACGTCTTCGCTGACCAGCCACTTCATGTAGTCGGCCGCCGCTTCGGGCGCCTGGCTAGAGGTGAACAGGACCAGCCCCGAGCCAGCCGCCGCCGAGTAGCACGGGTTGGCATCTTTCTGGCGGAACATCTTCACCACTCGCCAGTCGGCTTCGGGTTGACGCGCACGGTACGCCGGCGCGTTGCTCGCGTCGCCGTACTCCATCGCCACCGCGCCCGAGAGCAGCGCGTTACTGATGCCCTTATCGGGCGAAATGCCGTACTTATGTACCAGGTCGAACTGGAACTCGTACACCTGCTGGACCTCAGGACGGGTGAACGTCGCCTTCGTCGGCAGGTACACCCGATCGAAGATGTCGCCGCCGTTCATCCAGACCTGGTCGAGCGTCTTGAACAGGTTGTTGATGGGGAAGATGTAGGCGTACTTGTCCGGCGGCTTGGCCAGCCGCGCGCCGGCTGCCACTACCTGCTCCCACGTCTGCGGCGGCTTATCAGGATCGAGCCCAGCCGTCTTGAACGCCGTCCCGCTGTAGGTCAGGCCGCGCACGCTGGCCTCGTAGGTCAGGCTCCACGTGTCGCCGGCGAAGTTCATGAGCTGCGTGTTCAAGAGATTGGCCGCTGCCTTGTCGCCGCCGAACTTCTTCAGCGGGAGGATGGCTTTGCGCGCCCAGAGCGCGAACGGCACGCGCGAGGCCTCGACCTTGGCAATGTCGAGCGTGCCGCCGGCGGTAGCGCGGATGATCAACTGATTGACCTGCTCGGCGTCCGAGCCGGTGACGCCCTGCTTGGCCGCCTCGACGTACTCGACGGTGACGTGCGGGTTCTTCTCCTGGTAAATCGAGATGAGCTTCTCCTCCATCGGCCCGAATGCGCGGGCGTTCCAGAACGAAAACTTCACCGGTGCCTTCTTGGCCGGGGGTGCGGCCGCGCCGGGCGCACACGCACTCGCCAAAAGCGCCGGGATGACGACTCCCCCGCCGAGTGCCACCTGCCTTCGAGTGATCCAGTCTCCAGACATCTTGTCCTCCTTCGATGTTCCGCCGTTTCCACGCCGGCTTGGCCCCCCTCAGTCGCTGCCTGGCGTGGCACTGGAGCGGTTCGTGCCGCCGCTCAGTTTGACTCGCGCCGGCTCCTTATTGTATACAGTTTGCTACATGCTCGATGCACTGACTCCCAACCCCACACTTGACGAGCAGGTCTACACCCGCTTGCGACAGGCCATTGTCGAGGGGCACTTTGAACCGGGGCAAGACCTCGTCGTGACGACGGTGGCGGCTCAGTTGGGTGTGAGCCGCATCCCGGTGATGCACGCCTGCCAGCGCCTAGTCGGCGAGGGCTTCCTGATCGCCAATCCGCGGCGCAGCCTGGCGGTCGCGCCGCTCACCGAGGCGCGCATCCTCGAGATGTTCGAGGTGCTGGTCGCGCTCGAGTGCGTCGCCCTGCTGCACGTCGCGGAGCAAGCGACGGAAGAGCTCATCGGCCGACTCGAGGAGCTGAACGACGAGGTCCGCCGCTTTCGACGCGAACCGGGCGTACAGGGCGTGAACATGACCGACTACCGCTTCCACGCGTTCACCTGGGAGGCGGCCGGCCGGCCCTATCTTTTCCAGCAGATCAGGACGGTTTACGATCACTACGAGCCGGCCCGCGTGCTTTCGCGCGGACAGCACAATCCCATTCGATCGGCGGAGGAGCACGCCCGGATCGTCGACGCCCTGCGCCGCCACGACGCGGCTGCCGCCCAGAATGCGCTGCGAGTACACCGAGAACAGAGCGTCCAGCGCGCCCTGGCGGCGCTGCGTGCGCGTGAGGCTGGGCGTAGCGGCCGGCCTGGCCATTGACGGCTGCGAGTGCGCGGCGCTTTGGCGGAAATTGCCAACAAACACAGACGACACAAGCAAGCTGAGGAGGAGAGCAACGTGAGTCAAGCAACACGCAGAGCGGTGACCGGTTACTTGGGTGCTGCCCTACTGAGCGGAGGAGGCGCGCTCCTGGCAGCCGCCTGCGGCCCCACCGGCGCCAACCAGAGCGCTTCCGGATCGAGCGCTGGAAGCGCGCAGTCAGGCCAAGCCGCACAGGCACCGGCCAAGCTGACGTGGTGGTCGCGCGGCACCCAGGAATGGAACGAAATGATGATGGCGGTGGGCCAGGAGTACATGCGCCAGAGTCCCAAGATCACGCTCGAGTACGCCTTCCAGCCGTCGTCGGGTTACACCGACCGCATCATCACCGCGGCCGCTTCGGATACGCTGCCGGACGTTTTCCACCTCAACTCGCAGGACGCCATCTCGCTGGCAGCCAAGGGCATCCTGCAGGACGTGTCCGGCCTGCTGGCGAGTGAGAAAAAGATCAAGAAGAGCGACTTCTTCCCCTGGGCCTGGCTGCGCGCCGAGAAGGACGGCAAGACGTACGCCATGCCGCTCAAGGGTACCTGCAACGTGATGTACGTCAACCAGTCCCTTCTCGAACGTGAGGGGGTAAC
>JACQGX010000162.1 GCA_016199265.1 Chloroflexota bacterium
CCGGCCACGCCGCGGCCACACGCCGGAGGAGGGCGCAGACCGTCGGCGTGCACGGCTGCTTGGGCCAGGGGTACGGCAGCACCGCCCAGCCCACCGGCAGCACCCGTCCCCACCACACCACCCCCACGGTCAACACCTCCCATTTCCCGCAGCGCACCCTGTCCCGCGCCAGGTGGCGGGTCACGCCGGGCAGCGCCCCCACCAGCGCGGGCGGCACCGGACTGCCGGCCACGGCACCCGCCACCGCGAGGGCCACCGGCCCGACCGTCACCAGCGCCAGCGCCGCCCGGACCAGGTGCGGCGTCAGCCCGGCGGACGTGAGCCACCGCCGGTCCCAGGCGCGCGCCACGTGCGTGTCGCGTTGGCGCGCGGGGACGTCCACTGGGCTCAGCCGCGCCCGCAGCAAGGCACTCGGCCGCAACGACTGGTTCGTGAGCCGCGCGGTGACCAGGTGCGCTAGGGCCACCAGGGCGATCGGCTGGGCCGTGACCGCCATGGCCTGGAGCCACGACACCACCAACGGGTACAGTCGAGCGGGGGACGGCATGCCGGGACCTCCTCGTGCACCGGCGTGCGATCCCGTTCATGGTGCCGCCTCGGCTGTCGTCCTCACCACCTTGCCGCCTCTCGAACAAGTAACCTGCCCACTCCTATGGCGCAAGGCCCCGCGCATCCGGAGAAGACGACGCTGATCCTCGCCGGGGCCGAGGGCAAGCCGTCGCCGGTGCTCGCCCGAGACATCCTCCGCCAGCTGCGGGTGCGAGCGTCGCTGGTGGTGCTGACGGCGTGCTTTCGGGCGTGGCGCACGGCAGCGAGCAGAGCGAATGGCTGGGATTGGCCCGCGCGCTCTTGCTCGCCACCCGCGCCCAGGCGATGGTGGTCTGTCTGTGGGCCGCGAGCGACGCCGCGTGCGCCTGGTTTGCGCGCGCGCTGCACGCGCACTGGACCGCCACCGGCTGCACGATCGGCGAGGCGTTCGCCCACGCCGTGGGCCGGGTGGGGAGCGTGACCAGGGCGGAACACCAGCGAGCGGTGGCACTGACCGGCACGGGCAGGCGGGGTGCGACGATGCCGGCCGCAAACGTCGACGCTGCAGCCACGGTCGAAGAGACGGCAACGGTCGTCGAGATAGGCAGAACGCGCACGGGGATCAACCGCGCGCCGGCGTTCCTGGTCACGCCGAGCGCCGCATCGCCGGCGCTCGCCGGTGCAACCACGCCGGCGACGACGGCGATCGCGCTGCCGCCCGGCCCAAGTCTGCTGCCGCCGGCGCCCGCGAGCATGACGGGCGCGTCCGACTCCCGGCCGAGTGCGGTGGCGCGTCTCTTACCCGAAGACGAGCGGCCGCTGTTCGCGCAACTGGCCGACTACGGCGTGTTTCAGTTGCTCGGCGATCCGACGGTGCGGCCATGCTACGATTGAGCGGTGGGAGCACGCTGGTGGAGGCACGAAAGGGTGATCGGTAATGAGCGTCCAGGCACCAGTCGCAGAAACCGCGATTGTCTATCCAGAAAGTGACGGCAAGCCCATCGCCGAAAACACGAAGCAGTTCCGCTGGATCGTGACCATCGAAGGCGGGCTAGAGGCGCTCTTTCGCGACGACCCGAACGTGTTCGTCGCGGGCGACCTGTTGTGGTATCCCGTCGAAGGCCGGCCCGATGTCTGCACCGCGCCGGACGCGATGGTGGTGTTCGGCCGGCCCAAGGGCGACCGCCGCTCCTATTTGCAGTGGCAAGAAGATGGTATCCCACCACAGGTCGTGTTCGAGGTACTCTCTCCCGGCAACACGTACGCCGAAATGGTGCGGAAGTTTCAGTTCAACGAACGCTACGGCGTCGAGGAGTATTACGTCTACGATCCCGACCGAGGAGAGCTGAGTGGCTGGCAGCGGCGCGGCGGCGCGCTGGAAGAGATCGATTCCATGCAAGGCTGGGTGAGCCCGCGGCTGGGCGTACGGTTCGAACTGGGGCCCAACGGCGACTTGGCGCTGTACCGTCCAGACGGTGAGCGGTTCGCCAGCTACGTCGAACTGATCGCCCAGCGCGAGCAGGCACACCGGCGTGCCGAAGAGGAGCACGCACGTGCCGAGCAGGAGCGCCGGCGCGCGGAACGACTTGCGGCGCAGTTGCGGGCGCTGGGCCTCACCCCAGACGACGCCGAGTGATGGCAACAGGCGCCTGCTGCTCGAAGGAGGCGATGGCGCCGAAGACCATGCGGAGGGAATTGAGGTTGTCCTGGCAGGTGGTGGCGGGGGTGATGCCCTTTGTAATCGCCTCGTGGAACTCGTGGAGCAGGTAAGCTTGGCCGGTGTGCTCCATCTCAACCGGCTGCACGGGCTGTGGCTCTTCGACGGCGAGCACGTCTTCAGGCCGCCGGCGGCGGAGCAGTGGTTCGAGCGATTTCTGGCCGTGTGAACGGCGCATGACGCCTACAGCACTGCGTTGGACCATACGTTGACCGGTTTTTTACCGGTTTTTGTCCCAGGCACCGTACGGTTGGCAGAACACGCGCGATGCTCGGTGCCGTCGACGTCCCTAAACCAGAGCCGAGGTGGAATCCGCCGGCCGCCTCACTTTGCATGTTGCACTTTGCACTTTGCACTTGGTGTAGTGGTTTTCGCCGGCGAGCAACCGGCGAGCGGCACGAGGACGTGGAAGTGTCCTAACAGCAAGACGTGTGCAGAGAGGCCGCCGTACACTCCGGGTTGCCCATGAGCAGCGAGAGCAGCAACGCCCCCGGTGATACGAACCCGCGGCAGCGAGTCGCGCATGCCGAGCGACGCACCCGTCTCGTGGCCGAGATCGGCGCCGCCGAATCGGTCGAGGCCGCGCTGGAAAGCCTCGCGCGTGGCGCGCTGGCCATCTTTGATGATGAGCGTATGCGGCGCGAGTCCGAGCGACGCACGGCCGAACGGCGGTTCCTCGACATGATCGACGGCGTCGACGTGGTCGTGTGGGAAGCCGACGCCGTCACGCTGCGTCCGACGTTCGTCAACGAGCACGCCGAGCGGCTGCTCGGCTACCCTGCGGAATGGTGGCTCACCGAGCCAGAGTGCTGGAACAAGCTCATCCATCCCGACGACTGCCCGCGAGTCATGGACGCGTGCACCACCTCGATAGCAACCGGGCAGGACCACGAACTGGAATACCGCATGGTCGCCACCGGCGGCCGGGTGGTGTGGGTGCAGGATCGGGTGCGCCTGGTCACCGACGAACAGGGGTACCCCCGACTGCTGCGCGGCGTGCTGGTGGACGTGACCGAGCGCCGGCAGGCCAGAGATGCCTTACTCGAGGCGAACCACGGCCTGCGTGCCGCGCTGGACGAGGTCACCGAACGGGAGCGGACGATCGCGCGCCAGGCCGAGCAACTGCGCTTGCTCAATGAGCTCGCCTGCGCCGTTGGGGCGACGCTAGACGTGCACAGCCTGTGCATGCTGATCGTGCAGCAGGTCGCGGTGGTCATGGGTGCGGCTCGCTGCGCCGTTCTTCAGTACGAGGCGGCGGCCGGCCGCTTCCGGTACGCCGCGCTTTGGCAGCGCGGGCAGGTCCTGCCGGCGGCCGGCGAGCAGAGCTTTGCCGCAGCCAGTAGCCTCTCCCTCCAGGTGCTGCGCACGCGCGAGCCACTCGTCATCCAAGATACGCGCGAGTCCGCCAACGAGCTCATTCACCAGCGCATCCGCAATGGCGTACTCTCGATGGTCATTGTTCCCATCCACGTCGGAGATGATGGATGGGGGACACTCAACGTCGGCTTCTCGAAGCCGGGGCAGGGCACGCCGGAACGCGTCGCGCTCCTGAACGCGATTGCAGCGCACTTGACCATTGCGCTGCGCAACGCGCAACTCTACTCCGACCTGCGTGCCGCGCACGAGCAACTCCAGGCGACGCAGCAGCAGATCGTGCAGCAGGAACGCTTGCGGGCCTTAGGCGAGATGGCGAGCGGGATCGCGCACGACCTGAACAACGCGCTCGCTCCGGTGGTGGGCTTTGCCGAACTCCTGCTCAAGATGCCGGGGGCGCTCGAGGATCACGCCAAAGCGCGCCAGTACCTCGACCTGATCTTCCGCGGAGCAGAGGACGCCGCGGGCGTTGTGCGGCGCCTGCGCGAGTTCTACCGCCAGCGAGAGGCGAAAGACCTCCTCGCTCACGTTGCCCTATCACAGGTGGTCGAGCAGGTCATTGCGCTGACTCAGCCGAGCTGGAAGGACCAAGCGCAGGCGGAGGGACGCACGGTCATGATCGCCACGGATCTCCAACCGATGCCGCCGATCGCCGGGAACGAGCCAGAGCTACGCGAGGCGCTGATCAATCTCGTCTTCAATGCCATCGACGCCATGCCCGAGGGAGGCACGATCACGCTGCGGACGCTGCGCGATGGCGCCGAAGCCATCGTCGAAGTGGCGGACACCGGCGTCGGCATGACCGAGGACGTGCGCCGGCGCTGCCTGGAGCCGTTCTTTTCGACGAAAGGGCCGCGCGGCACCGGTCTGGGGCTCTCGATGGTGCACGGCACCGTGCAGCGGCACCGCGGCAGTATCGAGATCGAGAGCGCCAGCGGGCGGGGCACCACCTTCCGCATCCGCCTGCCGCTCGCGCAGGCCGGCACTGCGGCCGGTCCCAGCGGTGCGTCGGGCGAGGCGCAGGCGTCCGCGTTTGGGGCACGGCCGCGGCGCGTGCTGGTGGTCGACGACGAGCCCGCCGTCGCGGCCGTGACCAGCGCCTACCTGGTGGCCGACGGGCACAACGTGCAGGTGGCCAGCAACGGGCTGCAGGCGCTCCATCTCTTCCGCGAATCGCTCTACGACCTGGTGGTGACCGACCGGGCGATGCCGGAAATGAGTGGTGAGCAGCTCGCGGCCGCGCTCAAGCAGCTCGATCCGGACGTTCCCGTGGTCATGCTCACGGGTTTCGGCGATCTCATGGCGGCGGTCGGCGAACGGCCGGCGCACGTCGAGGCCGTGCTCGGCAAGCCGGTCACGCTGGCCAAACTGCGTGAGACGCTGGCTACCCTCACCCCACCGTGAGACCATCGTGCGGGGCACCTCGCCGTAGTGTGCCTGCGGCGGACGTAGGACCGGCGGTGGAGCGGCGGACGTGGAGCTCGGGGGCGACGACGATGTGCTGCTGCTCCTGGACGGGGTCGTCGCAGAGGTCGACGATCATGCGCAGCGCGAGGGCGTCGACGAGCTCGCCCGCGGCATGCAGCGAATCTTCGACGAGTTCATGCGCCGCTAGAACGCCTCTTGAAACCACAGATGCACACCGATGCACACCGATGGAGATTGACTTGACCGTGAGCGGAGCATTTACCCCATCACCTGACCTCATCCTTGGCTTCATCGGGTTGGGAGCGATGGGTGGCCACATGACCCGCAACCTGGTCAAGGCCGGGTACCGGGTGGTGGCGTACGACCTGCGGTCCGAGCGGCTGGAGGCGTGCGTCGCCGCCGGCGCCCTGGCCGGACGATCGGCCGGCGACGTGGCCCAGCGAGCGAACGTGGTACTCACCAGTCTGCCGTCGTCGGAGGCGTTCGTGCGCGTGGCGGAAGACGATCTTGTGCCCAACGCGCGTGCCGGGCAGATCTTTATCGACGTCGGAACGGTGACGCCGCCGGAGACGCGCCGGCTGGCGCGCGCTTTCGCGGCGAAAGAGGCAACGCTGATCGATGCGCCGGTGAGCGGCGGGCCGCGCGGCGCAGAAACTGGCTCGCTGCTCGTCTTTGCCGGCGGCGACGAGGCGGCGATCGAGCGCTGCCGGCCGATTTTTCAGGTGCTCGGCGGCAACGGCGGCCGAATCACGTACTGCGGCCCGGCGGGTTGTGGGCAGGTGGTAAAGGGCGTGAACCAGCTCGCGATGGGGCTCGGCGCCGCGGCGTACCTGGAGGCGGTGGCCTTCGGCGTGAACGCCGGGATCGATCCGGCGATAATCGGCGAGGCGGTAGGCGGCGAGAGTGGCTGGCGCGGCCTTCTCACGAACACCGCCACACGCGTCGCCGCCGGCAAGGGGAACGAGATCGGCGTGAAATTTCGTGAACTGCCATAGTTCATTCGTGAGGCTGGCGAACGGGGCTTCCCGCTCCCGCTAACCAAGTTGCTCTACACCTTCTGCGACCAAGGCGAGCGCGTGGTGGTCGACGACAACCGTCAGGCGCCATCGTTCTTCCACGAGCTGACGAGGCTGTAACCAGAAGTGCCGGATACGCAGAGGAAAGCGCCGTTCGACACGCTCAGGGTGAGCGGCGGAGCCATCCGGAACAACTGGTTACACCCAGCTCACGAAGAGTTGACGAAGAGCCGACGAAGGGACCGGACGGACGAGTTGTAGCGCGGCCGGCCTATGAAGCCGTTGCGCGCCCCGCAAGCTGGCCCGATGCCATCCTGAAGCGCAGCCCGCTGTCATCCTGAGCGCAGCGACGGATCTCCGTCGAGCGTCATCACAGCGCCGGCAGGTCGTCGAGGCCGCCGGCCTCCACCTGGTCGCGCAGCGCCTGCACACGATGGTAGGTGTCGGCGCACCAGCGATAGAACGGCGTCAGGTCACGCAGGGTGTGGGGGCGCAGGTACGGCGCCTTTACGCGCTCGAGCTCGGCCATGACGTCGACGACCGCTTGGCGGGCGGCAGAGAACGCGGCCTGCGCGCGGGTGAGCATTTCGACGGTTTCGGCGCGCATCACGCTGTGCTGCGCGCGCCGGTAGTGATTCCAGCCGGCCGCGGCGGAACGGAAGGCGCCGACGATACCGCCGATCTTGCCCGCCTCACAGGCGTACTCTTCGAGCAGACGCCGGCGGCGGTCGGCGGCGGCGCGTGGCGCTGCTTCCCGACAGGCCGCGCGCAACGCTTCGGCTTGGGTTTGCACCACGGCAAGCGCGCGGCCGGTGCGCAGCGGATCGGCGGCGAGTTGCGCCACCTGATCGCGGGGGTAGCGCACGTGGCGCTGCGCCGGGTACGTCCACCGGTACAGCAGCAGCGCGTCGAGCACGTTGCCGAGCGGCCCGTACGACGAGTCGAAGAGCAGGCGCGCGTGCGCGAACGCCGACGGCACCTCCGTGCTCCCCCTCGCTACTCCGCCGGCCGCTCCAGTGCCCTCGAAGAGCCAG
>JACQGX010000163.1 GCA_016199265.1 Chloroflexota bacterium
CCCGTTTCGGCTGCCCATCGGCAGTAACTCGAGCAGAGACCGCTGCCGTTCGTCGATGTGCATGTCGCGCCCGTCGCGCGTCTCCGACAACGGGCGTATCGGCGGCCGTAGTTCCTCATCAGGCAGCCGCTCTGCGCGGGTCTCTTGCCGCGTTGAGGGTCGCGATTTGATCTGCGGCCGGCACGCCGCGCAGCACGAGGTGACCCTTGGGGGTTAACACGTAGCGTTCTTGCTCGGTCATTCGCCGCCTCCGGCGCGATATTCGAGAGCGGTCCGTTGCGGCTTGGGGCCAATCCGGATGTGAGCGGTAGCGGTAGAGGAGAGACTGTCGTTGTCCGCAACGGCGTCTATTGTCGGTGATATACAATCACTGCGCTACACACTGCTGGAAAGGAGATCAGGACATGGTCAAGCGGCGGGACGCAGAAAAAGGCAACACCACGGCAACGGCGAGCTGCCTTGGTCACCGACCAGCGCGGCGGGTGATATGGCTGGGTGTCACCAAGCGCCGCGTGGTATTCGGCGCGGCCGGCGCGACACTGGTCATGAGCTGCGGTATTCCTGGACGCAGCGAGGCACCCAGGGCCAGTAACGTGCCCGCAAGCCGGTTGGACGTCTGGCCGCTCAATGAGGGCAAGGCGGTCGACATCTTGCTCGAGCGGTTCAAACAGAACGCACCGCAGATCACCGTCAACCGTGAAGATGGCGCCAACCTGACCAAGGTGCAAACCGCGCTCGCCGCCGGTACCCCGCCGGACATCGCGGGAGCGATCATCGCCAACTTGGGTGACATCGCGTCCAAAGGCATGGCCGAGTCGCTGACCCAACTGCTCAAGAGCCAAAGAGGCTGGCAGCCGGATGGCTTTCTGCCGGGGCTGAAAGCAGTGCACAGCCAGAGAGGTGAACTGTTCGCGGCGCCATACATCACCAACACTACGCCGATCGCGATCAACCTCGAGCTCATGGAGCGGGCGAACCTCAAGCTACCGGCATCCAACTGGACCTATGACAACCTGGCCGATTACGCGACGCGCATGACGAGCCGCACTGCGACCGGGCAGTACTGGGGTTACGCCGCACCGCACACCAACGACTTTACGGCGAGCAACGACTTCAACGGCATCTTGAACAGCTTTGGCGGGTCGTACGTCGACGCGGCCAACCAGAAGTCAAACTTTGCCAGACCAGAGGGGCAAGCGGCGCTGGAGTGGCTGGTCACGTTGGTGCGCAACAAACAGGCTTCGCCGCTGCCCTGGCCCGACGACTGGCTCGCCCCAGGCGGGCAACTGGCCGGTCGGGGTCGGGGGTTCGTCAACGGGCCGAACGGCGGTGTGGCGATGATTCCGTTGGAAACTGGCGGGCTCAAGCCAGTGGAGCAGGCGGCGTCGTTCCGCTGGCAGGTGGTGGTGCCCCCGCGCAAGGCGAAGATGGCGAATCACGCCTCCGCCGGATCGTGGTTCATCGTCAAAGGGGCACCCCACCGCGCGGCCGCGGTTGAGTTCATTCGATTCGCTATGCTCCCCGAGGAGCTGGCGCGCTGGGCGCTCGAGCAGGAGCGTATTCCGCCACACGAAGCGGCCGCAGCGCATCCCGACTGGCAAGCCTTCGAGAAACGCAAGCCGGCCATGGCCGTCTTCCGCGAAGCGGCGAAGGGGGCAGTGACGTACCCGGCGATCGGCGGGTGGGGCGATGCACGGGCGGCAGTGGCTGCCGCCATCGGCGACGCCCTGCAGGGCAAGGCGACACCGAGAGCGGCGCTGGACGAGGCCGCACGCATCGCCGATGCCGCCCTTGCGAAGGCGCGAGGCGGGTGATGCGCGCGTAACTGGGTACTATCGACGGCGGGATGGCAGCGACGGCTTAGCGCCGCGTGGCCGTCCACGGTCACGCGGCTGCGGTTACACGCCGGCCGCCAGACCGCGCGGCGCGCACTCGGAGAGCACTTCGGGAGCGCGGCCGACGAAGCGTGGGCCACCGCCCGTCAGGACCTGCCCGACGGCACGCCCCGGCGGACCCAAGCACGCCAGCGGGAGGTGGCCAAGGCGGTCGCCTCCTTCACGGACAACGCCAGCCGGATGCGCTCCGGCGCCTTCCGCAGGCAGGACCTGCCGGTGGCCAATGGTGTGGTCGAGGGCGGCTGCCAGAGCGTGCTCCACACCCGCATCACGCGTCCGGGCGCCTGTCGGCGCGTCGAGTCTGCTGAACACCTCGTGCGCGCCCGTGCCGTCCTCTGTAGCGACTCGGTGGCCGCTTGCCCCCACGCCTGGGACCGTCCCGCCTGCTAACTTCCGGAACTTTTGCGCGCACCCAAATCGCCCCCAGGTCTCCCCGGCCGACCTCACCGTCAATTCGCCGAGCCTCGCCCCGGTCGGTCGCTGATGGAGCCGAGTGGAGACGAGCCGGGGGGCCAGAAAACGCAACCGGCCAGATGTGCCGTTCCGCTCAACCCAACAGCCTTGGGCCTAGTCGGCCAGCCCGCCTCCAGCGCCTCGCCGATCGCGCGCAGGCAGGTCACGATGCACGCCTCGCCGTGCGCGGCGCTCGAGTCGCGCGGGTCTTTGCCTCCTACGCCCTGCGGCCAGACCGCGCGGTCAGCGGCGAGCTGGCCCAGGTCGACCAGGGAAGAGAGCAGCGCCAGCAGCAGCGCGCATCACGCGTACTTCTCACGCAGGAGCCGTGCTCCCTGACACAGCGCCTTCAGCTTGAGGTAGGCCTCGTCCAGGTCCATCGGGTTGACGCTGGATGGTGCGAAGCCGCAGTCGGAGTTCAGCGTCAGGCGCTCCTTGGGCACGTACTCCATTGCCGCCTCGGCGCGCTGCACGACCTCCTCCGGCGTCTCCACGTGGCGGTCGGTGTGGTCGATCACTCCCAAGCCCAGGATCTTGTGCTTCGGAAAATCCTTCAGCACCCCGATTCCCTCGGCATCCGGCGTGGCGAACTCCATCGCGAACCGGTGGACGTTCATCCGGCCCAGCGCGCCGATGATCAGGTCGTATGGGCCGCGAGTGGCGTGCTGCCGGTTGAGGTGCGCGTGGCAGAGGTGCACGCTAAGGAAGACCTCCCCCGATTCCCAGATGCCCTCGGTCGCGCCGTTCACCCCCTGGATCGCCATGTCGATCTCGTGGTCGACGTCCGTGATCCCGGAGCGTTCGCGATACCGTGGATCGACCAGCAGCGCTAGCCACGGATCGTCGAGCTGCACCGCGTCGATACCCAGCCGCGCCAGCTCGCGGATTTCCTTGCGGACGACCGGCACGCAGGCCATCATGAACTCCTCCCAGGTTGGATACGCCTGCCGGGAGTGCTCCGAGCTCCACATCCGCTTCGCAATCGTGTACGGCGACGGAACGGCGACGTTCAGCTTGCGGTTGGTATGGTCGCGTAGGAACCCCGCCGCTCCGGCCGTGATCAGCCGCCGCTGCTCGATGCGTCGCACGACGGCCGGGTAGGGCAAGCCGGCCCTACCGGGCACCCCAGCGCCCTGGATGAGGTCCGGCTGGAAGCCGTCGACGGCGTCAGAGAAAATCTTGACGTAGCTCTCGCGCCGCCACTCGCCGTCGGAAAGGAAGTCCAACCCCGCCCGCTCTTGGAGCGTAATGGCTGAGGGGACGGCCCTATCCAGCAGTTGGTCCGCTTCCTCCTCGCTGATCCGTCCGGCCTTGCGGTCCTCGATCAGCTCGCGGATCCACTCCGGCCGTGGTAGGCTGCCCACCACCATCGTGGCAAAGAGTTGATCGGTCGGCGATCGGGTCATCGCTCTTCTCCCTCCGGTGGGCGAATCATAGCCTGCCTGAGCCTGTGGCGCTCATTCCGTCGCTGCAGCCACCACCTGAGCCGCCTTCGCCTGGCGCAGCGTGCGCAGCGCCGCTTCGCTCAGCGCGCGATCGGTCCCTCGCTCACACATGGCGGGTTGCTGCGGATAGACGCCGTAGATCATCGAGCCGTCGAAAAAGGCGTCGCTCTCGGCCACGTACATGAGCTTGCCGTTGGCGAGCGCGGACACCGCCACAAGGTCGAACGGCGCGTGCTCGCGGATGCGTCGCGCGGGCGTGGTGAAGAATTCGGCCGGGATGCCCACCAGAGCGAAGTCGCCCACTGCTAGCGCGTTGACCTCGGCCGGGGCGCGGCCGGAATCGGCGTAGGTGCGTAGCTCCGGGTGCTTCACACCGGCCACGCGCGACCGCCAGTCCTCACGCACGACGACCTCGACACGCTCGTTGCCGGTGCCGATTGGGAATAGGTCGTGCACCGGTACGTTCTGGATAGCGGCCAGGATGTGGCCGGCGTAGCGCCGGCCGAGACGCTCGGCATAGGCCAGGTCGCGCAAGCCGCCCAACTCGATCATGCCGGTGGGGTCTTGGTCGCCTTCGCTGCCGGGAGTACAAAGGACGACGCAGCCGTGCCCTTCGGCGCGCTCTACCAGCTCGGCCGCGACCCCCATGAAGTCGTCGTGAATCGCGGGGTCGTCCATGCCGGCGGAGTTGTGGCAGGAGAAGTCGGAGATGACCGCCAGCCGCGTGCCGTCCAGCCGCTCGACGACCAGCACGCGTACCGCGTCGTCATCTGGGCCGTGCCGGAGTACGTCCGTCTCGGGAACGTGCCACGACGACGGGATGATCCAGCGCTCGGTATAGGCGCGCCCGTCACGGCGGTAGACGGTACGGTTGCGCCGGATGCCGGGTGCCTGGATGGTGGTCCAGCCGGCGCGCACCGGCTCCAATCGGTGTGCCGCCTCCCGCGCCGCGCGGCCGGCTCGCTCCGCCACCAGCGCAACAAAGCCGGCATCCGGCGTCCAGTGGTGGCTGATGCCCGAGTGCGTGTGTGTCCCGACGAGCAGGATCGCCTCGAGTGGTATTCCCGACGCCTCGGCCATGGCGCGGCGAATGAGGCGCGCTTCGTCGTCATAGAAGCCGCCGTCGTCGCACACGGCCAGCACCGCGCGGCCAGCCTGTGGGTGGTCCAGTAGCAGCCCGCGCAGGTGCAGCGGCCGCGCCACTGGGCGGCTAACGTGCGACGGCGTGACGTCCATCTTGAAGCCGGCGGCGCGCGGCCGGCCGCGTGCCTCGATCGCGCGGCGGGTATGCAGCCAGTCCAGCGCCGCGCCGCGGCCGGTGGCGAACCAACGGTCGGGGTCCGATTCGAGCAGCGCCAGCGCCTTTTCGACGATCGCGCCAGCGCGGGCGAGACGGCAGCCGGCGTTGCCCAATGTGCCGCGCCGCACGATCCCCTCCGCCTCCAGGGCCTCACCCATCAGGCGGAAGTCGAAGGCCGGCCAAGCCGTCTTCGCAGTCACGCCTTCGTGCCGGGCGACGTAACGCACCTGGGCGTGGTGCAGCAGCGTGCACCGGGAGAAGTCGACGCCGATCAGCAGCACCCAGGCGTCGAGCGCGCGCAGCCGATCCCACGGCGAATCGAAGCCGAGCGCCCGGGTGCCCCAGGGCGTGTTCGGCCCGCCGCCGCGGCCGTGGGCGACGGTCAGTTCGTCGGCCAGCCGTCCGAGTGCGGCCACGGAGTGCGTTGGATGGTTGCTCCGCCGGGCACCGAGCCATCGGCGCACCTCCTCAGTGAGCCGCCCCATCTCCGAGGGCGAGGTAATCACATCGAAGGGCGGCCGGATTCCGCGCAGTGCCGGCACCAGCGTCGGGACGACGATCGTGCCCTCCGGTCCGACGACGTCGAGGAAGGCCTCGACCACAGCTTCCGGCCCGGGCTCGACCCAGCCAACGCTCTTCAGCGAGCTGTGGAAGAGGACCGTATCGCCCGCGCCGATACCCAGGGCGCGCAGGTCGGCGGCTAGCTGGGTCCTGGTGACCACCTACCCGGCCCCGAGGTCGCGCGGCGCGCACTCGGAGAGCACCTCGGGCGGCTGGCCGCCGCCGCAGATGACGATCAGGTCCTCCAGGCGGATGCCGCCCCAGCCGTCGCAGTAGATGCCGGGTTCGATAGTGTAGACCTCGCCGGGCTCGAGCACGTGGTTGTTGGCCGGATGGAGCACGGGCGGCTCGTGGTACTGCAGGCCGGTACCGTGGCCAAGCACGTGCGGGAAGGCGGCGCCATGTCCAGCGCGCGCAATAAGGTCGCGGGCGGCTTTGTCCACCTGAGCGCACGTTGCCCCCGGATGGGCAACGTTAATGGCGGCCAACTGGGCCTCGCGCACGAGTTGGTAGATCTCGCGCTGGCGTCCGTCGGGCGCGCCGACGGTGTGTACGCGCGTCAGGTCGGTCCAATAGCCGTCGGCGTAGGCGCCCAGCTCGATCGTGACTAGATCACCGGGCTGGAGCCGCCGCGGCGTGGAGAGGTTGAAATGCAGGCATGCCTTGGCGGTATTCGGACCGGACATGACGCTGGCGAAGCCGCGCGCCCGCTCGACGCGGCGGCCGTCGATGCGCTCGCCGCTGCAGCGATAGATGCCCCACTCGACCGCCTGCGCGACGTCCATCTCGGTGGCGCCCGGCCGGATGGCGTCCCGCCCGGCGGCAAGGCCGCGGGCCGCCACTTGGTTGGCGATACGCAGCGCGGCGATCTCCTGCACGCTCTTGACGATACGAGCCGTTCGCAGGGCGCCGGTGCCGTCGCGGAAATCGGCCTGCGGCAGCGCGCGCTCCAGCGCCGCCAGCGACGCGCCGGATGGCACCCGCATCTCCCCTTCCCAGTGCGGCGCGCCGAGCAGGTCGAACGACCCTTCGTAGCCGAGCACCGCGCGTTCGAGCCCGCGCTCGCGGCAGATGGCCGCCAGCTCGGTCGCCAGGTTGTCGTCGGGGCCGACGAGCCGGTCGAGCGAGAGGGCGATGTAGGTGCGGATGTCGTCGGTCCACGCACCATCGGCAAACGGCTCCTCGCCACGCGCGATGACGAGCGCCGCCTTTCCGGACGCCGGGAAGAGCGCGGCGCACAGCCCGTTGATTGGCCAGAAGCCGGTGGTGTAGAGGATGTTCTCGGGCAAGCGCAGGACGAGCGCATCCAATCCCGACGCCGCCGTTTGCGCCCGCAGCCGCGCCAGCCGTTCCTCGTCCGGTTCGCGGTAGGCGACGCCGCCCATACCCAACGCGGTCAGCTCAAACGTCATGGTGCTGTCCTTTCGACTATCTCAAGTCCAAAGTCCAAAGTCTCAAGTCAAATGTCCAGAGGCGATTCCTGGAGGACCGGACATTGGACTTTGGACTTGAGACTTTGGACTTACTGTAGTAGGGTCGTGCTAGAGGCGGGCCAGCAGGCCGCCGTCGACGATCATCGGTGAGCCGGTCATGAACGACGAGGCATCGCCGGCCAGGAAGAGGATCGCGCGAGCGAGCTCTTCCGGTTGGCCGACGCGGCCGATGGCGTGCGGGTCGAACCGGAAGCCGAGCTCCTCGGCCGATTTGCCTTCCTCGGCCAGCGCCGACCGGAAGAGCGGCGTATCGACCGCCCCGGGCAGGACGGCGTTGACGCGGATGGCATCGGTCGCCAGATCCATGGCCATGGCACGAGTCAGGGCGAGCACGCCGCCTTTGCTCGCGGCGTAGGCAGCGATACGCTCCTGGGTGGCCATGGCGTGCACCGAGGCGATGTTGATAATCGAGCCGCCGCCGCGCGCCCGGATATGCGGAATGGCGGCCTGCGAGACCAAATAGACGCCCTTGAGATTGACGGCCATTACGCGGTCCCAATCGTCTTCCGCTGTCTGTTCGAGGGTAGTGTTGTACAGACCGATGCCGGCATTGTTCACGACCACGTCGAGGCCGCCAAAGGCTTCGATGGCGGCGGTGACGAGCGCCTGCGCATCGGCGCGCTTGGACACGTCGGTGCGTCGGGCAGCGACCTGGCCGCCGCGGTCGCGAATCTGGCGGGTGATTGCCTCAAGCTGGTCCTCGTGCCAGTCGCCGAGAGCGACCTGCGCGCCCTCGGCGGCGAACAGCGCGGCCGTTGCCCGCCCGATGCCGGACGCTGCGCCGGTAATCAACGCGATCTTGCCATCCAGTTGCCCCATGGCTACTGCTCCTCTGCTCGCTGACGTTCGCGTGATCAGGTGGTGATCAGGTGGCGATCACCACTTACCCTTCCCAACGATTCGCTCAAGTCCATCACGTCCCCGGCCGACGTGCACATCGAGCTGCCACGTGAGGTCGCCCTCCGGCGGGATAGTCTGGTACTCGCCACGCGGGACAGCGATGTCGAGCCGGTCGGGACAGCCACTGCACGGCTCGAGAGCCAGGTTGAAGCACGGCCGGCCGGCCGGCCAACCGCTGCGGTTGCCCCAGAACCCAACCAGCGGTACCTGGACCGGATCGAAGGTGAAGGCGAGCCACTGGTCAGACGCGCCGTCGTGCAGCGCGGCCCACCCTTCGGGCACTGCCGTGGTGTACAGCTTGTCGGCTTCCGCCTGTCCGACGGGGCCCATCACGCTGAGATCGACCTCGCGTCCCTGCCGGTCGACGGTGCGCGGCCAGGGGTGCTCGGAGAGCAGCGGGCCTAACCGGCCGGAGAACGAGATCTCGATCCGGACGCGCACGCCGTCCGGGAGGAGAATGCGCGTCTCCGGCGTCGCCGCGAACAGAGGGTGCGTCGACCAGAAGCACTTGAAGGGGAACGGTGCGGCGTTGTGAACGCGATAGAACGTCGCGAAGCCGTCGTCGGTCAGCGCAATGCGTTTCTCGAAGGTATAGGGGAAACGCACGCCGTGCGTCCAGATACGCACGCCATCGGCCTGCGACTCGACGTGCCAGGGAAGCGTCCACAGCTCGCCGTGATCGGGGACGACGATGCCCTGCCACGGTGGCGCCGGATAGACGCACTGCCCGATGCCGGGGAAGCACTCATCCCACCCGCTGATGTCATACTGCTCGAACGAGCCGGCGTACTCCGGCCGCACCAGCCGCACGGCCGGATCGGGGTTGCGCCAGACGTACTCGTGCCCGGTGTGCCGGTCGAGACACGAGATGATCTTGGCGCCGACGCCCGGCACGACGACGAGCCGCACCGCCTCGCCCTCGACGGCCAGCGCCTGGCGGCCGTCTACCGTTAGTTCGTCTACGCTTGCGCGTTCCACCATGGCGACTCTGCCTCGTACGGATTCGGTGAATCGAACCTTTGCGGTGAACTCATCCTAAGCGTGCGGTCTGTCCCTACGGTCGCGGCACCTTGCCCTCGCGCTTCTCCTGCTCCCACTGGCGCTGCAGGCGGGCGCCCCACTCGCTGCCACCGATCTTCGACTCTAGGAGCTCCCTCGAGGTGTCCCAGAAGAAGGGACGGAAGGTGCCGGAGACGAGCGGCATCATGTTCAGGGCGAGGTCGCCGGGCTGGGAGAGCAGCCTGAGCACCTGGCGGATGTTTGGTGTGACGTTGAAGTCCTCCAGCTTGAACGGCAGTGGCGGGATCTCCGTGTAGCCTTCAATCCAGATGCGCTGCGCCGCCGGCGAAAGGATGACGTTCTCGCCAAAGGCAACGGCAGGCTCGCGCAGCTTCGTATTCGCCCACACGTGCAGGCCGCCGCCGAGCCCCATGGCCAGTTGCGGCTTAAGGCCATTGCGCAGCGGCGGCATGGGGAAGTGGCCGTAGTCGTAGCCGACGATGTTCCGCTTGTCGCGCTCAAAGCCGGCGATGCCCCACGTGCCGGTGAACCAAAAGGCTACCTTGCCGGTGTGGAAGTCGCCCGGCATTTTCGGCGCATCGGGCCCGAGCGGGTCAGATGGCAGGAAGCTGCTGGCCTGCAGGTCCTTCACCGTCTTGGCCACGGCCAGCGGCCCCTCGCCGTCCCACCTACCCTCCTTGAACAGGATTTCCTCCTGTCCCGCCCGGCCCAGTTGCGCCGCCATGAACAGGCTGAACATGTGCCCGTAGTTGGGCAGCCCGTTCTGCGCCGCCGGCTGCACACCCCCCGCCTTGAGCGTGTTGCCGACGGTGAGGAACTGGCTCAGCGTTTCCGGCTCCTGCTTGACGTTGATCTTCTCCAGCGCGCCCCTGTTGTAGAAGACGGCAATGTACTCCACCTCGTGCGGAATGCCCCACTTCTTACCGCTGATCTGAGTCATCTTCGAGGCCCAGGGCAACACCTTCTTCATTTGCGGCAGTTTGGAATAGTACTCATCGAGCGCCAGCACGATCTTCTTTTCGACAAAGCCCTGTGACCAGGATGGCGTGACGTCGTGGACCCAGACGTCCGCAGCCGTATCGGCGGCGGCGGCCGCGAGGATCACGTCGTCGCGGTTGCCGCCTTGTGGTACGGCCAGGGTTTCCAGCTTGACGGTGATGTTGGGAAAGCTCGCTTTGTACTCGGATTCGGTGGCCTTCCACACTTCCCGGTGGGGATCATTCACCCAGGTGGTTAGCGTGCCGCTCGCCTGGCTGGGTGACGGCGGGCCTCCGGGGGCGCACGCGCCTGCAACGGCAGCGGCGATCAGCCCGCCCACGCCGCCGATGCCCAGACGCAGCCCGGCCCGCCGCGTACGACGCGTTGCCGTCCACGTGTTGTCGTCTCCTCCACTTGTCATCGCAACCACGTTGGCCCCCTTTGTGTCGGTACTCACGCTTTACCTCCTTTTAGTGCCTCTTGAGTGCCTGACGCGTGTCCGTTGCGGTCGATAGTATACGACCTGCGATGTTCAAGCAAGTGCGCCGTTTCACCCTGTTGCCGATGGCCGCCGGTATACTAGAGACAATACGGCCGGCAGTGCTGGCCCAAGGAGCCCATATTTGGTCGCACCATCCGATTCATCGATTCTTCTGGAGGCCCCACGTTTTCGCCTCCTTTCACAACAGGTCGCCTTCGCGTTGCGGCGGGCCATTCTGCACGGCCGCTACCGGCCCGGCGACCGCCTGGTCGAGCACGACGTCGCGACGGCGCTCAACGTCAGCCGCGCTCCTGTACGCGACGCCTTCCGGCAACTCGTGCAGGAGGGGCTGGTCACCGTCTTTCCGCATCGCGGCGCGGTCGTGACGCCGGTCTCGCTCGAGATGATCCAGGACGTCTTCGACGTGCGCTCACGCCTGGAGGGGCTGGCGGCGCGCCTGGCGGCGACGCGGATCACGCCGGCCGAACTGGAGCGTGCCGAGGTGCTGATCGCGGCGATGGAAGAGTCGGCGCGCTCGCGCGAACCAGGGCCGCAAGTCGAGCAGGACCTCGACTTCCATCGCGTGATTCTCCAGGCTTCCGGTCGCCCCGTGCTCATCGAGGCGATGGAAGTCACCAGCGGCCGGGCGGGCTTGCTCATCAGCGTCACCCGGCGCCAGGCGCCGCTCGACGTCGTTCCCGGCGTCCACCGGCCGATTCTGGAGGCACTGCGCAGCGGCGATCCGGACCGGGCCGAAGCAGCGGCGCGCGAGCACGTCGAGTACGGCCGCGGTGTGTTACTCAGCCACTTCCCCAGCGAGCATCGGAACGACGCGGCTCGCTGATCCGGGTTCAATCGATCCGGCCGGCCGTGAGGCACGCGGCGCCGGTCAGCGCGCCGGCTTGACCCTATCCCGCGCGCGTGCTCATGGGCATCAGGCGCAGCAAGTCGCGCTGCGACTCGGTCGCCCGCTCCGTGAGCGCATCGGAGGCGGCGTCTTTCGCCGTCCAGCCGGCCACCCAGCAGGGGCTGTACGCGTAGTAGAGCGTGCGGCGCGGCTGGCCGCTGCGGTTCACCTCCGAGCCGTGCGTCAGCGCCTCGGTGAACATGATCGCGTCACCGGCCCGGCACGGGACCGGCTCGCGGACGGGGATGTCGTCGGGCTCGTTCCCGTAGGGGTTGGGGAAGTTGCTCTTGTGGCTGCCGGGTACGACTGAGAAGCAGCCGTCGTCGATGCCCTGGTCGGTCAGCGGGTACACCACCTTCACCAACGTGGAGAAGAACCAGCCGTTGTGGGCCCGAAACTGGCATGAAGGTGCCACCGGCGTGTTGCCCAGGTGGAAGCGCGTGCGGTCGCCCTGGTGGTAGCGCAGAATGGCGTAGTCGTGGTTTAGCCGCGGCCGAGTGCCGATCATCTCCTTGACGGATGAGATGACCGGCTCCAAGTCGATCAGCCGCTCGAACGGTTCGCCCAACTCCTTGACGTTGTGGATGCGCATGTCGTTCCCGCCGGGAACTTCACGTTGGAGCCGCACCGGGGGAGGCACGTCGTCGTCGGGCAGCCGCTCGGTCCGGTCGATGATCGCGTTCAGCGCCGCCACGTGCTCTGGTGATAGCGCATTGCGGATTACCAGGTAGCCCTTCAGGTCAAAGACGTAGCGCTCTTGCTCGTTCATCAGTCTCCTTCTCCTGCCATCGAATCGCTTGTCGTCGCGGCACATGCGGTCGATGGTATACCATCCGCCAAGCGAGGTGGCTCCATTGTAACAGGACGAGCGTGAAGATCAGCAGATTTGTCGACATCGGCTCAATGGTCCGTCGACTATCGCCCAATCGCATGTGAGGTCAAATGGGCCGTGTCTCGGTCGTGAACCGCCGCCTCACGTCTTCGCCAACAGGTTGTTGACGACGGGTACGACCTCCTCCAACGCCTGTTTCGCCGTCTTCTGTCCGCTCCAGACCTGGCTCCAGGCCTTGCCGAACTCGGCGTTCATCGCCTGGTAGTTCACCACCTGCGGCGGCCCGTGCAGCGTCGCCTCGGAGTCCTTCCACGCCTGGATGACGCCACGCTCGGTGAGCCACGGCTGCGTGGCCAGGCGCGGGCTGTTGGCGCGCGAACTGTGCGTCGAGCGCGCCGTTTCCGTGCCGCCGCGCACGTCGTAACCCTCCGGGCTGGTGAAGTATCTCAGCCAGGCCCAGGCGCCCTCCGGGTTCTTGGCCTGACCGGCCATGACGGTGGTACTGGCGAACATCCAGTTCTGGCGCCCCTTGGGACCCTTGGGGATGGCGACCACCGACCAGTTCAGGTCCGTCGCCTGCATCAGCGTGCGGGCGGTGGACAGGCCGTTGGCGTCCATGCCCATGCCCACGCGGCCGGCGACCATCAGTTGCGGCCAGTTCTGCCCCGGCTGCGAGGTGTACGATGGCGGCGGCGCGACCTGGTGCTTGTTCCAGATGTCGGCCAACCACTGGACGGCGGCGGCCGCCTCCGGCGTGTTCAGGAGACACCGCTTGCCGTCGGGGCTGAACACCTCGCCGCCCCACGACCAGATGAGGTTGAAGACGACCGGCGTGTGGGTGAGGATCGCGCCGCCCCAGGTCGGCCGCTCCTCATTGGCGTTGTTGGGGTTCGTCATCTTCCGCGCCGTTTCCACCCACTGGTCGTAGGTGAAGCTGGCATCCGGCACCTTCAATCCGGCGCGGTTGAATAGGTCCCGGTTGTAGAACATCACCGTTGTGTCCCAGGTGTCGTTGAAGGCGATGTGCTTGCCCTGCCAGGTCCAGGCTTTGATCAGCGCCGGGTAAAAGTCGCTGAGATCCACCTTGTCGCGCTTGATGAATGGCGTGAGATCCTTGGCCGTGCCGTTGGTCGCCTGGGTGGCGACGTTCACCGCGCCTGAGGAGAACGTGTCGGGCGGCGTGTCCGAGGCGAGCATGACCTGGACCTTCTGGTCGTAGGTGTCCAGGGTCAGGAGCTCCACGGTCAGCGCGGGCCCGAACTTCTTCTGGAATGCCTCCATCTGGGACTGGCGCGGGAGCAACTCGTCGGGCGAGCCGGCCGGCATGGCATGCACCACTTTGCCCGTCGCTTTCACCGCCGCTGTGGGCTGCTGCGCCGGCTGCGACTGCGCCTCCGAGCCGCCGCACGCGGCCAGCGCGGTCGTCCCGAACACACCGGCACCAATCCCGAACACCGCGCGCCGCGTGCGGGTCATGGCCACTTGATCGAACACCGCAGACCTCCTCGTAAGTCAAGGGCGGCGCAATGGCCGCACACAACAAAGGCGACCGTGACAAGCTCGCCGATTAGTATACCATAGGCAATAGACGGTCTGGCTCGGTATACTTCGCGCCGCGACCATTGAGGAACGAGTGCCGTGTTGACCGAATCCACCGAATCCACCGAATCCACCGTGTCCGCAGCGTCCACAGCCGGTTCGAGACCCAAGAACGTCTTGGTCCTCTTGACCGACCAGCAACGCAAGGACTCCATTGGCGCCTACGGCAACCCGTTCGTCCATACGCACAACCTCGACCGGCTGGCGGCTGATGGCGTGCGGTTCGAGCGAGCGTACGTGACG
>JACQGX010000167.1 GCA_016199265.1 Chloroflexota bacterium
GCTGGCCGGCGGCGTCGTTGAGGTAACCGTCGAACGTCTCGGCCACCACCGGCACGACGAAGTGGCGCGTGCCAATCGTCGGCTCGAGGCGGCACAGCCACTCCACGCACCCCCGGTGCACCTCGCCGACCGACAGCGTATGGGTCAGCAGGATTGGCGTCTCGAGCAGGCCTAACTCGTCGACGTGCGAGCGACCGGTGATCTCACCGGTGCCGTTGAGCACCTCGATCGCCGCCGGCATCGACTGCGAGAACGCCGAGCCCTCGTGCGGGTGAATGGCCGTTACGCCGGTACGCACCGGCCCTTCGCCCACCCGCAACGGTCCCTCGCCACGAATGATCGTCGCATGCCCGACGCGCACCCCCGGCACATCGGTGATCGCGTTGTAAGGCCCGAGCGGCAGCGTGCCGATGGTGATGCCCAGGTCGCGCAGCCGCGGTCTTCTTCCCACGAAAGCCTCTGCCTCGTTCACCGACCACACCTTCAGATGCCGGATGTAGAATGGTAAACCACACCCCAGGGGCAGAACGAGGCAGACGGCGAAGAGGCAAAGCAAGCGCGCTTCCGCCGCGCGCTCGAGAAGGCCGGCATTGTCCTGCGGTGATTGACCGGCGGCCGGCGCTCGGGCGCGTCCGGCGCTCGGGCGCGTCCGGCGCTTGGACCACAGAAGGCGGGTGAACGTCGATGCGAATGGGCTTTGCGGTCGGTGGAGGCTCTGCAGATGCCGGCTTGCCACCGGCACCTGCGCCGGGAGGCGCTGTCCCTGGGGAGCGGCGCGGGTGGGCCAGACGGTGGGTGCACCAGGTGCGCGACGCGCTGCGCGTGCTGGCCGGTACCCCGCGGGTGCTGCGCCTCGTGTGGGAGACGCACCCTGGCCTGGCTGTCGGTCTGGTGGGCATAAACGCCCTGCAGGGCGTGGTACCGGTGGCGCAGGTCTGGATCACCAAGCTCGTCATCGACATGGTGGCCGCCGCCGTGCAGACGGTGGCAACGCCCGCCGGGAGCATCTCGGCCGCCGACGTGGCCGCGGAGGCCGCGCCGCACGTGCTCGGCCTGATCACGCTGCAAGGGTTGATCACGCTGATGACGCAGGCGCTCGACCCGGCGGCGCGGCTGATAGAGCAGCAGCTCGGCGACCTCCTGACGCGCGACATCAACGTGCGCATCCTGCGCAAGACAAACAGCCTGCCTGACATCTCGTTCTTCGAGAGCCCGCAGTTCTACGACGCGCTGCAGCGGGCGCAACAGGAGGCAAGCTTTCGGCCGGTGAGCGTCCTGCGTGAGCTGGCTTCGCTGCTGCGCGGCCTGATTGCGCTGGTCTCGGCGTTCGCCGTGCTGGTGGCGTTCGCGCCGCTCCTCGCGTTGGCCGTGGTGATCCTGGCGCTGCCGCAGGTGGTGGTGCAGTTCCAGCAGCAGTGGCAGACGTGGTCGGTGACCACGTTCACGATCCCAGAAGTCCGGTTGATGAACTACCTGCGCGGCGTGCTGACGGGGCGCGACTCGGCGCGCGAGGTGCGGCTGTTCGGGCTCGGCAACTACTTCCTCGGCCAGTACCTGGCCACCTTTGAGGAGTTCCGCCACCGCTATGCGCACATGCGCCTCCGGCAGTGGCGCGACAACAGCGGATTGGCCGTGCTGTCGGCGGCAGGATCGGCGGGGGCGTACGCCTACGTCGTGCTCCAGGCGCTGGCCGGACGGATCACGCTCGGCGGGCTGACGTTCTATACCGGCATCGTCAACCAGGTGCGGGGCGGACTCTCCAGTCTCGTCTGGCAGACCGCATCGCTCTACCAGGGCAACCTCTTCGTCAACCACGTGTTCGAGTTCCTGGAGATGAAGCCGGCGATGGAAGTCCAGCCGCCGCCGCTCGCGCAGCGGGTGCCCCGTCCGCTCCGCGAGGGCATCACGTTTGACCACGTGGCGTTTCGGTACCCGGGGAGCGAGCGGATGGTGCTCGAGGACGTGAGCTTCACCATCCGGTTAGGCCAGACGGTGGCGCTGGTGGGCGAAAACGGCGCCGGCAAGACGACGCTGGTCAAGCTGCTGGCCCGGCTCTACGATCCTACCGCCGGCCAGATCCTCGTCGACGGCGTGGACCTGCGCGACTACGACCTGGAGGCGTGGCGCCGCCAGATGGGCATCATCTTCCAGGACTTCGCGCGCTATCACCTGCGAGCGCGCCAGAACATCGGCGTCGGCTGGATCGAGCGCATCGACGACCTGGCCGCGATCGAAACGGCGGCGGGCTTTGGCGGCGCGGACGCCGTCGTGGCGAAGCTGGCGGACGGGTACGAAACGATCCTCGGCCGGCAGTTCTTCTCGATGAGCTCGTCGGCCCGGTCGATCCGCGTGGAAGAAGGGGTGGAGCTTTCCGGCGGCGAGTGGCAGAAGATCGCGCTGGCCCGCGCCTTCATGCGCACCAGCACCAACGGCGCAGCGACGAACACAACAGATGGGCCACCCGATGCCAGGCACGCGTTGCGGATCGGCACGCAACTGCCCGACCCGCCACCCCCTAGCGCCTTCCGCTCCGGCAGTGCCGGTGCTCAGTTGCTCGTACTGGACGAGCCCACGGCGGCGCTAGACGCACAAGCAGAGTACAACGTGTACAAGCGCTTCCGCGAGCTGACCCAGGGGCGGGCCGCGCTTTTGATCAGCCACCGCTTCTCGACGGTGAAGATGGCCGACCACATCGTGGTCATCGAACACGGCTGCGTCACGGAGCAAGGAAGCCACCAGGAACTGGTCGCCCGCGGCGGTCGCTACGCCGAACTGTATGAAATGCAGGCGGAGCGGTACCGCTAGATGACGGTGACCGGTCGGTCGAAATCGACGCGATGGTCGACCTCGCCACGGTGAACGGCGGGTCCGCCAGCTACGGTCTCCATGAAGTGCCATCTCCTGCCCGGTCCCAGGCTATACTGCCTCGATACGACGTACGGCTGCGTACAATCGCCCACTGAGGGGGTTCGCCGCTGTATGACCCATATGACTCACAAGCGTGACATAAGAGGGAGAAGGAGATGGCTCGCTTTCTGCACCGTCCTGAGGACTTCCGCGTTCTGCACGCGCCGTATTCTGCCCTGCTCGAAGAATACTATGGCCGCACCGGGCCGAATACACTTCGCGCGCTGCCGTACCCCCAGACGCTAGAAGAGTGGACGCACCAGCGTGAAGTGCTGCGACGCCGCCTGATCGCGGCGCTCGGCCTCGAGCAGGAGCTCGTCGACGCGCCGGCGGACGCGCGCGGCGACCTGCACGCGCGGACGACCGGCACGATCGACCGCTCGCGCGACGGCTACCGCGTCGAACTGATCGAATTCCAGTCGCAGCCGCGCTTCCACGTCAGCGCCGCGATGTATTTGCCGGCGGACGTTCCGGCAGGGACGCGCCTGCCGGCGGTGTTCAGCCCGCATGGCCACTGGCGCACGGGCAAGCACACGCGCCACATCCAGATCCGCAGCGTCAACCTCGCCCGCCGCGGCTATGCGGTGCTCGTCGTCGACACCATTGGCCACGCCGAGCGCACGTTCATGGGCCATCGCGAGCCCGCCGCCCACGCGCTGTTCTACACCGGCGCCTCGCTCCCGGGTCTGCAAGTATGGGACAACGTCCGCGCCCTCGATTATCTCGCTTCGCGACCCGAAGTCGATTCGGCGCGCATCGGCGTGACCGGCGCCTCCGGCGGCGGCAACCACACAATGTACCTGGCGGCGATCGACGCGCGCGTCGCCGCCGCCATCCCCGTCTGCTCGGTCGAGATGCTTGAAGTGTACTTCCGCAAGAGCCAGTGCGTGTGCGAGACGGTGCCGGATCTGCTCACCTTCGCCGATAAGCCGCACCTGCTGGGACTTATTGCGCCGCGCCCGCTCCTGATCATGAACGGCATGCGCGACCCCGGCTTCAACACGCTCTCCGCGCGCCGTGCGTTCGATCACACCCACCGTATCTACCAGCTCTACGACGGCGGCGCCGAGCGGCTGGCACGCTACGAGACCAACGTCGAGCACAGCTATGACCGCGCGATGCGCGAGCGGGCATACGCCTGGCTCGATCGCTGGCTCAAGAGGCTCGACCCCGACGAGGCCGCCGCGCGCTCGCGCGAGGCCGACACCTGGGTCGAAGCCGAAGAAGACGACACGCTGCGCGTGTGGGGGCCCTACGGCGCCGGCAGCGTGCCCGAAGACGCGCACACGCTCGGTAGGTACTACGCCGCGCTGGCGGGGGCCGGCATGGGGGCCGGGGAGGGTGAGGCGAGAGGCGAGGGCGAGTGGGCGAGTGGGCGAGAGGGCGCAGGAGCGAAGGTACAGGAGTTGGGAATCACGGACATATGGCGGCCGGCGGCCGGGTCCGCCGGCCCCCGATCCCTGGGCCCCACGCTGCGGCGCAGAATCGTCGACGAAGCCTTCGGCGGCTGGCCGGAGAGGACGCCGGTGCGCGCTGAACCCGTCGAGACGATCGAGCGGTCCGACTGCGCGATCGAGCTTCTCGCGTATTGGAGCGAAGACGGCGTGCCGGTGCCGGCGCTCCTGTTCCGGCCGCGGTCTTCGCCGGCTAAACGGCTGCCGGCGGTGGTGTACACCAGCCCGGCCGGGAAGGGGCGCACGCCGGAGCTGCGCTCGATCCACGAGGTCGTGCGCGCCGGCGCCATCGTCCTCGCCATCGACTATCGCGGCCAAGGCGAGACCGCCGGCAGCGGCGGCACCGAAGGCGAGCTGCCGGCGGTCGAACGGGGGATCATGCTCCACCGGCCGCTCTTCGGCGGGCGCGTCTGGGACGTGCTGCGCGGCGTCGACTACCTCGCCACGCGACCCGACGTCGATCCCGCCGCCGTCTCCGTCTGGGGTGAGGGCGGCGCCGCGCTGCTCGCGCTCCACGCCGCGGCGCTCGACGAGCGCGTCGCCGGCGCCGCTTGCCTGGGGCTGCCCGCGTCGTACCGGGCGCGCGCCGGCGGCAGCGTCAATCTCGAACCGTGGGTCGTCGTGCCCAACCTGCTGGCCCTGGCCGACGTGCCCGACCTCGCCGCCCTCGTCGCACCCCGCCCCCTCGTCACCGGCACCACCGCTGAGGCGGCCGAGATGGTGCCGCGGCTAGTTTCCCGCTGAGCGAGCCGGTTCCCCCTCACCCCCCGGCCCCCCACGACTTGACCCAACCCGGTGAGACGGCGTACAGTGGGATGAGATGACGCGTCCGCGTTGTCCCGGAAATCACTCTTCAGTCGACGCAGCAGTGCCGGCTGAACTGCCCGCCGCCCCCTATCCTGCCGGCACCGACAGCACACCCACCGGCGCCGGTACCGAATCGGTGCGCTTTCAGAAGGCGCTCTTCGAGGCGCTCGCCGAGGCCTCCCTCGACGGCATCATCGTCATCACCACCGATGGCCGGATCGCCACGCTCAACCGCCGCTTCGTCGAGATGTGGGGCCTGCCGCGCGAGATCCTCGAGACGCACCGGCGCGACGTCGTGACGGCACACATCCTCGAGCGCGTCGCCGATCCCCAGCAGTATCGCGACCGAAGCGAGTATCTCTACCGGCACCCGGACGAGACGGTGCTGGGCGAGATCACGCTGCGCGATGGCCGGATTTTCGAGCACTTTAGCGCCCCGGTGCGCTCCCCCGATGGCGTCTACCACGGGCGCGTCGGCCGCTACCGCGACATCACCGAACGCCAGCGCGCCGAAGACGAGCTGCGCTACCAGAAGAGCCTGTTGGAGGCCCAGTCCCAAGCGTCGATCGACGGCATGCTCACCGTCGCCGCCGACGGGCGCATCTTGTCGTACAACCAGCGGTTCGTCGAAATGTGGCGCATCCCGAACGACGTCATTCGTACCGGTTCCGATACGGCTGCGCTCGAGGCCGTGAGCAACCTGCTCGCCGATCCAAAGGAGTTCCTCGCCCGCGTCGTCTACTTGTACGCGCACCCCGGCGAAGCGAGTCGCGACGAGATCGCGCTCGTCGACGGACGCACGTTCGATCGGTACAGCGCACCCGTCAAGGGCGACGACGGGACCTATTACGGCCGCGTGTGGTTCTTCCGCGATGTGACGGCGAACAGGCAGTTTGAGGCGCAGTTGCAGCGCCGCCTGCGGCAGCAGCGCGTGGTGTACGAGCTGAGCAATGTCGTGGCCCGAGCCGAACGCTTGGAGGCGATCTTCGAGGCGGCGATGGGCAGTCTGCACGACACGCTCGGCGCCCGCCGCGCTTCGGTGCTGCTCCTTGATCCAGACGGCGTGATGCGCTTCAAAGCCTGGCGCGGGCTCTCGGAGACCTACCGCGCGGCCATGGAAGGCCGCTCGCCGTGGGGACCCGACGCGCACGATCCGCCGCCGGTGCTCGTGCCGGACGTACGCACCGAGCCGTCGCTGGCCGCGTTTCAGGACCTCTTTGCGCAGGAGGGCATCGGCGCGCTCGCGTTTATCCCCCTCGTGGTGGAGGGGCGGCTGCTCGGCAAGGTCATGCTCTACTACGACGCGCCGCGTCCGTTTCCCGCCGACGAGGTCGACCTCGCGCAGACCATTACGCGCCACGTCGCGTTCGCCATCGAGCGCACGCGCACGCACGAACGCATCGTCCACCTCTACGAGGCCGAGCAACAGGCGCGGCGACAGGCCGAAGCGGCCGTGAGGGCGCGCGACGAGTTTCTCAGCGTCGCGGCACACGAGCTCAAGACGCCGCTTACGAGCCTCCTCGGGAGCGCACAGTTGGCCCGCCGGCGCCTCGAGCAGACGGGCAGGCTCGAGCCCGAACGACTCGTTCGTACCGTCGAGACGATCGACGAGCAGTCGCGCAAGCTGGCGCGGCTGGTCAACCAATTGCTCGACCTCTCCCGCATCCAGGCGGGCAAGCTCGCGATCGATCGCAGCCCCACCGATGTCGCCGCGCTCGTTCGCGACGCCGCCGCGACGGCGCAGGCGACGACCACCGACCACACAATCGCCATCGAAGCGCCCACCGAGCTTATCGCCGAGGTCGACGCGCTGCGCCTCGAACAGGTGCTCGCCAATCTGCTCGACAACGCGATCAAGTACAGCCCCGAAGGCGGGCCGATCGAGATCACGCTCGCCGCCTCCGTGCCCAACTCGGCACAGCACGACATCGCGTCTTCGCCAGAATCGAACGATGGCGCCGCGATCGCCGCCTCCCGGCCCACCTCGGTGCAGCTCACCGTCGCCGACCACGGCCTGGGCATCCCCCCGGAGCACCGACCACACATCTTCGACCGCTTCTACCAGGCGCACGGCGCAGCGTACCGCTCCGGCATGGGCCTCGGCCTCGCCATCTGCCGAGAAATCGTCGAGCTCCACGGCGGCCGCATCGAAGTCGACTGCCCCGAAACCGGCGGCACCCGCTTCGTCGCCACCCTTCCGGCTGCCTGATGGCGAGCGCCGCCGGAGAGGGATACCCGACGGCGGGTGACGTCGTCTTACTCGGGACTTACTGTCGCCTGAACTGCGCCTGAGCATCGGGCCGTACAGTGGAGACATGACCGCAGCAACACCACCGATTGCTCAGCAGCACGAGCGCACGAGTGCCACAAGCCGCTGGCGGATGGTCGACGGCGAGTGGCCGCCCAGCGCGGCCCAGGTGGACTGGGTGACGCCGGGCGCGCGGGAGGCGCCGGGCGCTACGGCATCAGCGCCGCCGTTCACCAACCCTGGCCCGGCCGGGCGCGCGAACGCGGAGGCAATCGGTCTGGAGCGAGGCATCAGCCGCCGCACCTTCGCCGGGGCGCTGGTGGCGGTGGCGCTGGTCACCGGCGCCGGCGGCGCTGCGGGCGGGGCGGCGGCCGCGATAAAACTGGCGCGTCCGGTCCCCGGAGCGCCGGCAGCATCGGCAGCGCCGGCAGCCGGCACCCACGCGCTGACGACCACGGCTGGAACTGGCCCGGCGGCGCTTTACCGCCAGGTCGCGCCGGCGGTGGTGGGTGTCCAGACGGCCGGGGCGCGCGGCGGCGGTGGCGAAGGCAGCGGCTTTATCGTGGACGCGCAGGGCCACGTCATCACCAACAACCACGTGGTCGCCGGGGCGTCGCGCGTGACGCTGCACCTGCTCGATGGTACGTCCGTGCCCGCCCAGGTGGTGGTTACCGACCCCGCCAACGATCTGGCGGTGCTCAAGGCCGCTATCCCCCCGGATAAATCGGTGGCGGCGCGACTCGGCGATTCGGATGCCGTTCAACCCGGCGAGCCGGCGGTCGCCATCGGCAACCCCTTTGGATTCGAGCACAGCATCACCGCCGGCATCGTCAGTGCGGTGGATCGGCAATTCGGCGGCTCGCGCAGCCGGCGCCCGATTCCCGGCCTGATCCAGACCGACACAGCCGTAAACCCAGGGAACTCGGGCGGACCGCTGCTCAACGCGGCCGGCGAGGTGATTGGCGTCAACACGTTGGGCGTGAGTCCCGTGCCCGGCAGTGTCGGCGTGAGCTTCGCCGTGCCCATCAACGCCGCCAAGCGGCTACTGGCCCAGGTCACCCGGGTGCCCGGGGCAGGCGCGAGAGTGTCCCAAAAGCGGTGAACGGAGCCGGTTGGTGCGGCCGCCACCGCCGCCGGGGGCCTGAGAGCGCAGCGAGGGGGCGCCGCCCGGCTCCGTGAACCAAGCCAGCTCAAGCAGGCTCGGTCCAGGGCGCTTGAGCGTCCTTCGCAGACGTAGCCGGGCGGCTTCAGCCCCCGGCGAGGTCGCTCCGTCACCGGTCGTTACTCACTTCGGGACTGTCTCCCCTCGCCGCCCTGGTCCGCCGAGGCACGATAATTGTGGACCATCACAGCGCGGCCGGCGAGGTCGCCCGAGTACGGCGATGAGCGAACCCCAGGACCGTGTACCCCAGAACGGCCACGACCAGCGCGACCGCCGAGATAACGCGGGCGGTGTGCTGGCCGGCTTCCGCGCCGCCGTTGCCGCCGGCGACATCGAAGAGGCCGGTAGGGTGGCGGCCACGCTTCCCGCGGGCGAACTGCGCGACGCCCTGCGGGCGCTTTCGTCGGATCAGGTCGAGGCGCTCTTCCGGACGATCGGCGACGAGCGCCTCGCCGCGCTGCTGGAGACGCTCGATCCCGGCGACGCGGCCGACGTGCTCGGACGGTTGCCTGGCGCCGAAGCGGCCGACGTGCTCGAAGCGCTCGCGCCCGACGACGCCGCCGACGTCGTCGGCGCGCTCGAAGCGACGTCCGAGGACCTGGCTCACGCCATCCTGGTCGAGATGGAACCGGAGGAAGCCGGCGACGTCCGCGCCGCTCGATCAGCCGTACCTGCGCGTCGGCGCCGTTGCGCTGGCCAGGAAGCGCGTCGTCTGGCTGCTCCTGCTCTTCTTCGGCGCGGCCTACACCGGCACCGTCCTGCGGCTGTTCGAAGACGATCTCGAAACTACCGTCGCGCTCGCCTTCTTCGTTCCACTGCTCATCGGCA
>JACQGX010000168.1 GCA_016199265.1 Chloroflexota bacterium
CGTATAGATATACGCCCAGGGGCGGCGGCCGGGCACAGACGCCCAGGGGCGGCGGCCGGGCGTATGTCGATACGCCCCTCCACGTCCTCCCGCATCCGGAAGTCTTGCCTGCACCCCCCTGATGGCGCGGCCTTGCGCCGCGCGGCACGGCGGGTTATGCTTGCCGTAGGTCGAGAATCGTTCCGGCCTGGTTTGCGCTGCATGGAGGGAACGCATGGCGACGTTGGCAACGCTGGACAGAACGAGCGAGGAGCTCGTGCAATCGCTGGAGCGCGACGCTGGCGTGTGGGCGCTGGCCTACACGCCTGATGCCACTGCCGAAACCACGCCCCCACCCTACGTGGCCGGCCTCCGGCCCGCGCAACTCGACGTGGCCACGGTCGACCGCCTGGAAGACATCGAGCGCCGCACCGGCAGTTGCATCGTGGCCTACGAGCCGGTCCCCGAGCCCTGATAGATTGCCCGGTTGCCGGCAACGGAAAACCGCCGGCGGCCGGCACCGTCTCGGCGCCATCGCGCGAACATCAGGGAAAAATCTGATGGCGGTCGGCTGCTAGCCGCAGATATTGGCGGCATTGCAGAAGCCGGAGCGACATACGCCCACGCATTTTGGGGAACCGCCACGCGCCAGCGCGCCCGGCCAAGCCAGCGCGGCGATTTCCGGGTCGACCGGCGACCAACCGCACGGCCGCCGGCGACCATCAGCCGCCGCGCTGGCGGAGGCGTAGGGCTAGGGTCATGACGCCATCTTGCCCGCCCTCCAGCGGCAGCGCTCAGGGCAGGCTCATCGACAAGCTCAGGATGAGTGGGCGCTTGCCGGCGTGCGGTTTTCGTCCTCCGTCCTGCGTCCTGCGCCGATGGGGCAGAGCAACTGGGCACGTCTGAGAAGCGCGACGACGAGCGACCCGAGCGACGCGGCGACGAGCAAACGCCATACAAACGCTGACCGTCTATGCTGCTGACGTTGACGGCAACCACGCTGACCGACTATGCTACTGCCGTCGACGGCAACCACGCTGCGTGCGGCAGTATTCCGCAACCACACGGAGGAGGATGTGATGATGATTTGTGTTCGTAATGTATCTCGGATTGTTGCGCAGGTCTCGCGTTACGTGCGCCGCCATGGTCGGCGATCCGCCGTTTTGGCCGGTCTGGCGCTGGCGTTGGTGCCCGCACTGGCGACGGCGCAGCAGCCCCCGGTGCCCATGTCGCAGCCGGCCGAGTTCGCTCGCGTGCGCGCGCGCTTCGAGTCACTCACGCCGGCGCAGGCGCGCGCCCTCGGCTTTGAGGCCGAACCGGCGTGCGTCAGCGCACCGCCCGGCGGTATGGGTTTCCATGCGGTCAACCCACGCCTGATGGCGCAGCAAGTCGAAGGGCGGCTCGATCCTCAGAACCCACCGATCCTGCTGTTTGACGGCAACGGACGTGTCGTCGGGCTCGAGTGGGAGGTCCACAATACGGGGCAACCGGCGCCGGCGCTGTTCGGCCAGCGGATCGAGTTGCTGCCGGGGCATCCCGGATTTGAGGAACCCCACTACATGCTTCACGCGTACTTCAAGCCCAACGGGCAAGTGCTGTTCGCCACGTTCGATCCCACGCTGCAGTGCCCACCGCCCGACGTGCTTCCGGCCGTCCTGCGGCCACTCCTCACCGGAGGCGCAGCCGTCCCGGCGGCACTACCACGCACGGGCGGTGCGGAGCGGGCCGGATCGCCGCTATGGCCGCAGGCTTTGCCGATGGTAGCGCTCGCCGGCCTGCTGCTGTCCGGCGCCGCACTGCGGCGGCGGGCATCGCGTCGGGACGCATGACACATTCTGCCACGCAAAACCACGGGCAACGTGCGGAGTGACGCTGCCGCGGGTTCTACTCTGGCTTTGGTCGAAGCAGTTCCTCGTTCCTCGTTTGCCGTTAGCCTGGGGGCGACTACGAGGAACTTGACCTCCTCTGTTTAGCCCTCTCGCAGAGGCGGAGGGGACCCGCTGTCGGCCGTGAATCGCCCGGGCTAGACTGCCATGGCCGGCATGCCTACCGGTTCGGGCATCGCCAGTGCGTAGTCGACGGCATCGTCGAGGACCATGTCCCGGCCACGCGCCCACGTGGTGGCGAACGCGGCCTGGCCTACTACGGCCCGCGCGTGCGTCACGACCACCTCGTGGTCAGCGCGGTCGCATGGGTGCAGTGGCGTGCCGAGCTGCTGCCGGAGCGCCGCCGCTGCGCCCAGCAGCCGCGCGGCGCGCGCGGCGTCCCCGCCGCGAGTAGCAGCCTCAGCGATGACCTCCAGGCAGGCGGCGATCTCGGGATTGAGACTCAGCCTGGCAAACGTCAGCAGGCTCTTGGTCGCCAGCGCCAACGCCTGCGCGACGTCTCCCCAGCACAGCGCCAGCCGTGCCTGGTCGTAGCGCACTTTCGCGGCGCCTCGGACGCCGCCTTCACCCTCGTAGAGCGCCAGGCTCTCGGCGAAGAGCGCCGCCGCGCGGGCATGGTCCCCCAGGTGTCGCGCCGCGCGGCCCTGGTTCGCCAGCGACCAGGCGATGCGACCGTCGGTGTCGTTCCCGGCGCGGAGCATCGCCAGACTTTCCGCGTGCAGCGCCGCCGCCCGCTCGAAATCCCCTTCGCAGTGCGCCACGTGCCCTAGGTTGCCCAGCGCAAAGCCGATACCTCGATTGTTGCACAGCGCATACGACTGCGCCAGCACCTCCTCATACGCGAGGCGCGCCCGCACGTATTCGCCGCGCAGGCAGGCGATCGACGCCAGCCGGTTGAGTAGCTGGCCGTATCCCATCACGTCGCCGAGTTGGCGGCGGAGGGGCACTGCCTCCTCGTACAGCGCAACGGCGCGCGTGTAGTCACCGCGGCCCGCCGCGTCGTGGGCAGCGCTGGCGAGCGTCGCCGCTTGGACGCCGGCCGACGACGCATCCTGCCACCACAGGCAGAGCGAGGTCCAGCGCTCGGTCTCCTCCGAGTGAGTCATGGTGTGCCGGTCCCAGAAGCGCGCCAGCGCGTTGGCCAGGCGCAGCGCGAGCTGCGGCTCGCCGCATTCGTAGCACCAGGCCAGCAGGCCGCGCCCGTACTCTCGCAGCGTCTCCAGCAGCCGGTACCGCATCGTTCCGTCTGGCCCGGCCTCGGCCACTACGAGTGACTTGCGGACCAGCCCGGAAAGCACCTCGAGCACTTCGTCTCGACGAACGACGAACGACGAACGACGAATGCCCGTCCCGCCCCGGTTTGTTCTTCTCGCTATTCGTCGTTGGTCCTCCCCGCATACCGCTTCCGCTGCCTCGAGTGTCCAGCCGCCGGCGAAGACGGCGAGCCGCTGGAAGACCGCGCGCTCTTGCGGGTCGAGCGAGGCGTAGCTCCAGCCCATTGCCGCGCTCAATGTGTGGTGGCAGCGCGGCCGGCGCTGGGCGCCGTCGCTCCCGGCCCGCAGCAGAGCAAAGTGGCCGTTCAGCCGCACTGCAATCTCGGCAATGCCCAGCTCGCCGGCACGTGCGGCGGCGAGCTCGAGCGCCAGCGGCAAGCCGTCGAGCCGGCGGCAGATCTCGAGCACCGCCGGCGCATTCTCCGCCGTCAGCGCGAAGGCGGGTCGCACGAGACGGGCCCGCTCGACAAACAGTTGGATCGCCTCATGCTGGGCCAAGGCGGCCACGTCGAGCCCGACTTGCCGGGAACGCGACGCCATCGATGTGTTGCTCCACTTGGGGTGATGCACGACGTAGCCAGCGCGCGCCGGCTCAGGCACTGCCAGCGAGGGCACGTGGCACACGGCTTCGCCCTCGATCCCTAGCGCCTGCCGGCTGGTGGCGACGATGCGGACCTGCGGGCAGGCGCGCAGCAACGTCTGGGCCAGCCCGGCGCAGGCCTCGATCACGTGCTCGCAGTTGTCCAGTACCAGCAAGAGCTGCCGGGCACCTACGCGGTCGACCACATCGTCGACGGCCGTCTGTCGCGCCTGCTGGACAGGGGCCGGCGAGGCACCCACGGCGACTGCCACGGCCCCCGGCACCAGCGCCGGCTCGGCCAGCTCCGCCAGCTCAACCTGCCAGATGCCGTCCGGAAATGAGCGGAAGAGGCCGGCGGCCGCCTCCAGCGCGAGCCGAGTCTTGCCGCACCCGCCCGGTCCCGTCAGTGTCACCAGGCGGGCGAGCATCAGCAGCCGCCGCACCTCGTCCAGCTCACGCCGGCGGCCGACGAAGCTGGTCGGTGCGTGCGGTAGATTATGTCTGGGCTCGTCGCCACGGGCGCTGCTCGCGTCTACGCCCGCCGCACGGCTCGCTATGCCGTTTCGCGCGGCCGCGTCCTCCAACGGGTTCTCGCCGACGGCACGCGAAGTGAGACGCGGCTCGGCCTTCACCAGGGCGTCGTTCAGGATCTCCCGGTACAGCCGCTCGGTTGCCGGGCTGGGATCGACGTCGAGCTCGCGACGTAGCGCCTGTCTCAGTTACCGGTACTGATGGAGAGCCTGAGCGCGGCGGCCGCACTGCGCGTGCAGCCGCATCAGCGCGACGTGGGCATCTTCGTGCGCCGGCTCATACGCGACGACCCGCTGCAGCGCGTCGAGCGCCGGCTCGTATTCGCCCTGCGACTCGTACAGTGCCGCCAGCTCCAGAGATAGCGCGAGCTGCAGCGCGTGGAGCGCCTCGCGCTGCACGATCACCCAGTCTTCGTAGCGGTCCTCGGGGAGCAGCTCGCCGCTATAGAGCGCGATGGTCGACTGGTACGCGCCTGGGTCGCGCCGCCGGCGTGCCGCCGCCGCGCCGGCCTCGAACGCCGCGACGTCGATCCACGGCGGCGCGCCGGTACACAACGCCAACACGTTCTCCTCGAACGGGAGCGGCGCGGCGGCCGGCGCGCCGGCGGCGAGCACGCGGCGGGCGATGTGCAGCGTGTAGCGGAAGTTGCTCGCCGCCGCGGCCGGCTCCGCCTCCGGCCACAGCAGATCGGTTATTTGCTCGCGGTGAAGCTGATGGCCCGGCGCCAGCGCCAACAGCTTCACCAGGCTTCTGGCCTTGCGCACCCGCCAAGCCCCCGGCTCGATCTCCCGGCCGCCGGCCCAGACGCGAAAGCCCCCAAGTAGGCAGATCCGAAGCCCCGCTCCCGCCGAGCCGTCTGAACCGGCCAAGACGCGAGCGCTGCTCGAGCCGGCAGTGTCTGTGACGTCTGCCGGATCTGTCAGACCAACCAGCCCATTCGCCACTGCTGCCATATGCCTCTAGCTATCACGATCCTGTGGCCGGATGTGCCGCCGGCCGCCACCCCGGGACCGGTCTATCGTTGCGCGGCTGTCACCTGCTCGGCCACTTCCTTCAGGATCGAGATTGGCGTGTTGCCATCGCGATACAGCTTGATGAGCGCAGGCGCGATGACGTCTCGCGCCGCGAGTTGCTTCTTGAAGAACCCGCGGTCCTGCGGATAGCCCATCTCCATCGCCTCCAAAGCGACGTCGGCGTTCGCCTCGGCCAGCATCGGATGCTTCGTCGTTACGGTCTTCTTCCACTCGGCCAGGGCAGAGAACCGCACGGGCAGCCTTCCGGCGTATTCCCGTTTGCACCCTCTGAAACTCCTTGCCAGAGAGCCACTTGACCAGCTTCCAAGCGGCATCCGGGTACTTCGTTCCTTTCCAGATGGTGAAGCCGTCACTCGTGCCCAGCACACGACGCAGCGCCGGCCCTTTGGGCACGTGCATCCACATGAACCGGAACTTGGTCTCGACGTTGCGGGCGACCTCATAGGGGTAGAAGCCATCCTCGATCATGGCGATGCGCTGGGCGTAGAAGTTGCGGCTGATCGAGTCGCTATCCCACAGCCGTTTGAGCTCGCCTGGCTGCGCCAGCACCCGGCGATCCCATTCCAGCCTGCGCGGCCAGTCCATCGCCTCGATCGCCGGCTTTTCATAGAGGAGGCACTTCGTACTGTCCTTCGGATCGACGACGTGTCCACCCCACATGTCGACGCGGTACCAAAACCGGTCCCAACTCCACATCGGGATACCTGCACCCCACTGGACGACGTCCGACCCTTCGGTCCTGGTCAACCGAACCATAGCGTCGGCATAGTCGTCGTGCGTCCAGTCCTTCGTGGGCAACTTGACGCCCGCCCTTGTCAACGGTCACGAAGGAATCCCCACTGACGGCCATGAGATTTCCCCGCTGGTGGC